>JARXKP010000243.1 GCA_030271615.1 Pseudomonadota bacterium | reverse complement strand
ATGACGATGATCGCGGCGAACCACAGCAGCGAGGCCAGCGGCATGGTGTTCACGATCACACCCGGCTCAGTCGCCGCATGCGCTCGCTCGGCGTCACGATGTCGGTGAGCCGTATGCCGAACTTGTCGTTCACCACCACCACCTCGCCCTGCGCGATCAGGTAGCCGTTGACCAGCACGTCCATCGGTTCGCCGGCCATCGCCTCGAGCTCGACCACCGAGCCCTGCGCCAGCTGCAGGATGTGCTTGATCGGGATGCGGGTGCGGCCCAGTTCCACGGTCAGCTGGACCGGGATGTCCAGGATCATGTTGATGTCGTTGCCCGCCACCGCGCCGCTGTCCGGCGAGAAGTTGGCGAACTTGGCTGGCGCCACCGAGTCGACGGTGGTCTGCACACCGGTGGCGAAGGGGTCGTCCGCCGAGGCGGGTTCGGGCTTCGCCTCGGCCAACGCCGCAGCCCATTCGGCCGCCATGGCGTCTTCTTCGGATGGGCCGGCGACGGCTTCAGCTTCTTCAGACATTGCTTGCTCCCAGCCAGCCCGAGGTGGAGCTGGTCAACAGTTGATCGACCTTCAGCGCATAGCGCCCGTTCGAGAGCCCGTAGTGACAGTCCAGCACCGGCACACCGGAAATCTTGGCCTGAATGCCAGGCTGCAGATCGAGCTCGATGAAGTCGCCGGCCTTGAACGACAGCAGCTGCTCGACGGTGGCCGGCGCAGTGGCCAGTTCGGCCACCAGTTCCACCTCGGCCGACTGGATCTGTTCCTTCATCAGGTTGACCCAGCGGCGGTCGGGCTCGACGCTGTCGCCCTGCATCGTCGAATACAGAACGTCGCGGATCGGCTCCAGCGTGGAATACGGGATGCAGAAGTGGACGGTTCCGGTCGAGTCGCCGATCTCGAGCGTGAACGACGTGCACACCATGACTTCGCTCGGGGTCGCGATGTTCGCGAACTGCGGCTGCATTTCCGAGCGCTGGTATTCGAGCTCGAGCGGGTAGATGCCGATCCACGCCTTCTTGTATTCGGCGGTGATCACCTCGACCAGCCGCATGATGATGCGTTGCTCGGTCGGCGAGAAATCGCGTCCTTCGATGCGCGTGTGGTACTTGCCCGCGCCCCCGAACAAGGCGTCGATGACCGCGAACACCAGGGTCGGATCGCACACGATCAGCCCGCTGCCGCGCAGCGGTTTGACGCTGACGATGTTGAAGTTCGTCGGCACCACGATCTCGCGCAGGAACGCGCTGTACTTCTGCACCTTGATGCCGCCGATCGACACCTCGGGGCTCTTGCGGATCATGTTGAACAACCCGATGCGGATGTTGCGCGCGAAGCGCTCGCTGATGATCTCCATCGTGGGCATGCGCCCACGGACGATGCGTTCCTGACTGGAGATGTCGTAGTTGCGGATGCCGCCCTGCGGGGCGTCTTCCTGTTCGAGCTTCTGGCTCTCACCGGTGATGCCCTGAAGCAGCGCATCGACTTCGTCTTGCGACAGGATCTGCTGATTCATGTCGGTTGCCCGATCACTGGATGATGAAGCTGGAGAAATTGACGCTGGTCACCGGGTTGTGCTCGGCGGGCGCTTTCTTCTTCTTTTTCTTCTTCGGCTTGGGTGTGTCTTCGGCGTCGGGATCCGCTGCCGCGTCATGCTCCGGCGCGGCCGTTTCTTCCTCGGCCGCGATCACGATGCCCATCGGGCGCACCGCCTCGCGCATGATCTCGGCCGCCAGCTTTTCCTTGCCGCTGCGCTCGAGCAATTCCTTCGACGTCTTGTGCGCCAGCACCATCAGGATGCCGTTGCGCACCGCGGGCAGATAGAGCTTCAACTCGTCTGCGAAGTGTGCGTCGTCCACCTGCAAGGTGATGCCGATCTGCGCATAACGCTCGGTGTCGCGATCGGCGAGGTTGACGACGAACGCATCCAGCGGCACGAACACCGGTGGGCCCTTGTGCTCGTCCTTTTTCGCATGTTCGGCCTTGGCCGGTGCGGCTTCTTCGCCATCGCCGGCCTCGAGGGCCGCCGCTTCTTCACCGGCCTTCTTCTTCATCATGAAGACCGCGGCACCGCCACCCGCCAGCACCACCAGAAGCACCGCGGCAATGATGATGATGAGCTTCTTTTTTCCCTTCTTCGGGACGACAACGTCAGCGGCTTCGGCGGCAGGGGCGGCGGCAGTGGCCATGACAGTTCCTTCAGGTGTTGATCGCGATCGGTCGGTGTCACATGGACTCGCAACATGCCGGCACTCGATTCATTATCAAAACACCCCCCGGGATCGATGCGTCGATAAGGGACCGAAAGAGGGGTGAATTGAGACTTGCGTCGGGCTGCTGGCGCTGGCGCCTGGATTGGCTGCCGTTCGTTACACCGCGCCGGGTCTCGGCCCGGCTGCCGAGTAACTTTCATTTGCGGGCCCAAATGAAAGTCACCAAAGCAAAGGGCCCGAACACCAGCCATTTGGCCTGCCCGCTTTGGCTACACGCCGACTTCACCGGCTCTGGCACGAGAACAGTCACCGAGCTATCGCAACGTTCACTTCGCTAACGCCAGGCCGCTTGTGCTTGTTTCGACTCGACCCTGCGGGTCATCGCACCCGAAGCCCCGCGGAGTCGAGGCGCAGCGAAGCCGAGTCATCTGAAGGTGAGCGAGGAAACCGAGGCCGTGGCCCAGTGACTGTTCTCGTGCCAGAGCCTCGGCCGTCAACCTTCCGGCCGCAGCGTGACGCCCAAATCGGCTGGTGTTCAGGCCCTCTTTTTTGGTTACTTTTTTCTGGGCCAGCAGAAAAAAGTGACTCGCCTGCCGGGGCGAAATCCCGGCGCGGTCTCCCGCAAGAAAGATCAAAAGATCAAGCGTAAAGATCCAACGCCGCCCCTGCGCGAGGTCGCGCCGCCAACACCACCGCCACGACCGGCGCGTCCTCCGCCGTGGCGCGGCGATCCGCCCCCCGCGACGAAAACTCAACCGGTTCCTGCCGGTTCCGCGCATGCTCAGACACCCCTCCACCGCTGAGCGTGAAACCGGCCTCCTGCAGCGACGCCGCCAGTTCGGCCCAGCCGGCTTCGATGATCTGCCGGGTCTGCGCCAGGTCGGCGCCGAAATCGACGCGTGCCTGGTCGCCGTTCATCGTGATCTGCACCGACACCGGGCCCATGTCGGCCGGGTTCAGCCGCAGCTCGGCCTGCTGGATGCCGTCGCGGGCCAGCAGGCTGACCTGCAGGCCCAGCGCCTCGTGGAAATCGGCGTCCGTGAGCGGGGTCGAGACACTGGCGGTGGCCGACGGCGGAGTCGGTGCATCGATCGATCGCATCTGCGCCGCCGCGCCGAGTGCCCCCACCGCCAGGCCCGCGGTTGGCAGGCTGTCGTCGGCATGGCGCGTCTTGCGTTCGGCGTCCGCACGCACCCCGCCGGACAGCACCGCGAGCATCGCCAGCGCGGGATCTGGCGTCGCTCCGGCGAGCGGTCGGGCATCGATCGGGAACGACGCGGTTCCGGGTTCGGCACCCGCCGCGGCGCCTCGCTCCGTCAGGCGGTCTGTCGCATCGCGTGCCGCTGTCAGCGCAGCCGATGCAGCGTCGGCGGCGGTCGGCTCCACCGCCTCGCCAAGGTCGGCCCGCGCGCGAATCTCGGCGCTGGCCGGGCCGTCGCCGTCCCTCTGGAATGCGGTGATCCGTGAAGGTGTGTCGCTGGTATCAGCCTCTGCAGTCGGTGCGGCGGTTCCCGGCGGCACGACAGGCAACGCCGGCACGGGCGTCGGAGCCGGAGCCGGCACAGGCAGCGCACCCCATCCCGGCACGGATGCGAGGTCGGTCGCCGGCAGGTCTGCGGCTTGGCCGCGGTCCTTCGAATCGACAGCGTCGGGCCCCGGCTTGGCGGCCGAGTCTGCGCAGGCGGCGTCACGCCGAACCGCGTGTCTTTCATTCGCTGATTCGGCGGGCCTGGCGCGAACGGCCGGTCGTCCCGAGTGCATCGGAGCGGGTGCCAACGGCGACGCCGAGCCGTCCGCAACCGCTTCGGAGGGATCAGCAGGCTCGGGCTTCGACGCCGCCGCATCGGCAGGCCTGGCCGGTTCGGCCGGCGTCGGACGAGGCGATGAATTCGACGTGGCGGACGGAACGGTGGGGGACTTGAGCGCGGTTGCCGCAGAGGCAGCGCGCCGGTCCGCCGTCGCCGCGTCCTGACTGCGGGCCAGCAGACGCGAGAACTCGGTGGTGCCTGCGCCGGGCGTGCCGTTGGTGCCCGCCGCGGGCAGACCCTGAACGGACGTCGCCGCCAAGCTCGACGACATCACCGACGCCCGGCCGGCAGCGCTTGCGGTGAGTGCGGCGTTCGGCTTCATGGCGTTCACAGCGTGCCCGCCAGGCCGTCCGCGCCGCGCTGATTCCAGGCGGCACGCGATGCGAATTCATCGGCCGCCTTCTGCTCGCGCCGATCGACGGCGACGCGCACATCGGCCACGCGGCGTTCGATCAACTTGCGGACCGAGGCGACGCGGATCTCGCTGTCGCGCAGCGACAGTCGCGCCTGTTCGAGTTCGGTGTGGGCATGCGCGGCGACCCGGCGCTGCTGCTCGACCGCCTGCGTCAGGCGCTCCATGAAGCCGCGATAGCAGTTGACCAGCTCCATCCGGCCATCGGTGCGGAACTGGTGCGCCCAGCGCTGCTCGTACTCGCGCCGGTAGGTCAGCAGCTGATCGGCCTGTACCACCGCCGTCTGTTGCGTGACCGTGGCCCGCTGGCAATCGACGGCAAGACCGTCGCGCTCGCGTTCGGCCTGTCCCAGCAGGGTCATCAGAGGTTGCAGCGAACTCATGGTGGGGTTCCTCGTGGCGGAGTTTCAGGAAGGCCGGAGAACCGGGGGCTCAGCTCGACATCACCGTTTGAAGCCACTGCACGCTGTCGGCGAGCGACGCGGGCTGGTGCATGTCCTGCTGCAGGAATTGCGTCATCGGCGCGTGCAGGCGCACCGCGCTGTCGAGTTCGGCGTCATGGCCGCTCGCGTAGGCACCGAGCTGGATCAGGTCCTGCGCCTTGTGGTGCTTCGAGTGCAACTGACGAAAGCGCCGTGCGGCCTCGACGTGCGGGACCGGCGACACATTCGTCATCACGCGCGAGATCGAGCGCTCGACGTCGATCGCCGGGTAGTGACCGGCTTCGGCCAGTTCGCGCGACAGCACGATGTGGCCGTCGAGGATGCCTCGCGCCGCATCGGCGATCGGATCCTGCGGGTCGTCGCCTTCGGTCAGGACGGTGTAGATCGCGGTGATCGATCCGCTGCCGGAGATGCCGTTGCCGCTGCGCTCGACGAGCTGCGGCAGCTTCGCGAAGCAGCTCGGCGGGTAGCCCTTGGTGGC
>JARXKP010000242.1 GCA_030271615.1 Pseudomonadota bacterium | reverse complement strand
GATGAAGCGGTCGCCCGGCTTCCACTGCGGGTGGCTGCTCTCGATCACGGTGCCCGCGCCGTCGATGCCGGCGATCATCGGCCACGCACGCACGACCGGTCCGCGCTGGGTGATGGCCAGACCGTCCTTGTAGTTGAGCGTCGAATGCGCAATGCGCGCCAGCACATCACCTTCAGGCAACTGGGCTTCATCGACCGATTTCACCGAAGCCGTGAAACCAGCGTCGGATTTTTCAAGCAACAGCGCTTTGAACATGGCGGTTTCTCATGGGTGGCGTGGGTCATCGAGCATCGCTCAATTTTCTGTCGGGGTTCTGACTCGGACCCTCCGAGGTGCCCCTGATGCGCAATTGACGTGCTTCGGGGCGTCACCTATCCTGCGCCGCATGCTGAAGCCGCCCCCTGCCCGCCCTCGGATCCCGCATCGCGCTGCGGCACTCTCCAGGGTGATCGGCGTCGTCGGCCTCGCAATCGCCACGATCTGCTGGCAGCCCATGGCAGAGGCAGCACCCGACGACAGCCCCGACGCGGTAACCCGCCTGCTGATCGAACGCGGTCTGCTGCCGCCCGCGGTCGCTGACTCCGCGAGCGACTCGCCCTCCCTCGTTCAGCGCATGCGCGACCGCGCGTCGGACATGGTAATCACCGCGATGAACTTCCTCGGTGTGCCGTACCGCCGGGGCGGCTCGAGCGAAGAAGCAGGCTTCGATTGCAGCGGTTTCACCCGCCACATCTTCGAAATGAGTCTCGGGCTGGTGTTGCCGCGACGTGTCGACGACCAAGCCGGCGCGGCCGGTCTGGTGGAAGTGAAACGCGAGGAATTGCGACCCGGCGACCTGGTGTTCTTCAACACGCTGCGGCGCACCTTCTCCCATGTCGGCATCTATGTGGGGGACGGCAAGTTCATCCATTCGCCCCGTACCGGCGGCGCGGTTCGGGTCGAGGACATGCGCTACGACTACTGGAGTCAGCGTTTCACCGGCGCCCGGCGAGCCGGCACGCCGCTCGATCCTGCGCCGAAGACCGAAACCACGGCCGGCCGCTGAACGCAGCGCCCTTGCCCGCCCGGCGCCGGCCCCACACACCGAAATCCCGGGCCCACCGGGCACAATTCGCACATGGTGGACAAAGTCATCCCGCTCGCCGACCTCCGCTATGCGTCGGCGGTCCCGATCATCCCGGCGACCCTGAATGCGCCGACGGGATTGCTGAGCGATCGACTCGCGCGCCCGCTGCGCGACCTGCGCATCTCGGTCACCGACCGCTGCAATTTCCGCTGCAGCTACTGCATGCCGAAGGAGGTGTTCGACAAGCGCTACGACTTCCTGCCGCAGAGTTCGCTGCTGAGCTTCGAGGAGATCACCCGGCTGGCCCGCTTGTTCGTCTCGCACGGCGTGCATAAGATCCGGCTGACGGGCGGTGAACCGCTGTTGCGCAAGGGGCTCGACGGCCTGATCCGCATGCTGAGCGAGTTGCGCACGCCGGAGGGACACGCGGTCGATTTGACGCTGACCACCAATGGATCGCTGCTGGCCAAAAAAGCACAGGCCTTGCGCGATGCAGGACTGCAGCGCATCACCGTCAGCCTCGACGGGCTCGACGACGCGATCTTCCGGCGCATGAACGACGTGGACTTTCCGGTCGCCGACGTGCTCGAAGGCATCGCGGAGGCCGCGCGGGTGGGCCTCGGGCCGATCAAGGTCAACATGGTCGTCAAGCGCGGCACCAACGACAGCGAGATCCTGCCGATGGCGGCGCACTTCCGGAACACGCCGGTCATCCTGCGCTTCATCGAGTACATGGACGTCGGCGCGACCAACGGCTGGCGCATGGACGAGGTGCTGCCGTCGGCCGAGGTCATCGCGCGCATCAACGCGGTCCATCCGCTGGAAGCGCTGGATGCCAACGACCGCGGCGAAACCGCGCAGCGCTGGCGCTACCGTGATGGCGCCGGCGAGATCGGCGTGATCTCCAGCGTCACGCAGGCCTTCTGCCGCGACTGCAACCGCGCGCGCCTGTCGACCGAGGGCAAGCTGTTCCTGTGCCTGTTCGCGAACCAGGGCCACGATCTGCGCACCCTGCTGCGCGGCGACTGCGATGATGAACAGATCGCCGGTGCGATCGGGCTGATCTGGAACGGTCGGGACGACCGCTATTCGGAGTTGCGCAGTGGCCTGGCGGCGGGCCCCGAGTCGGGCGCCAGGCGCGTCGAAATGCACTACATCGGAGGTTGACGTGGGTCGTTTGTGGAACCAGGTTTCACCTGCCATCAAGCGACGGCTCGGTTGGGCCTGCGCAGGCAGCGTGGCCGTGCCCTGGGTGCTGGCCGAATTGGCCAAAACATCGTTCCAACCCGGCCTTGCAAGCGACCCCGACCGCACGATGAGATTCATCGACATTCTTGCCATGAGCGTGGGCGTGTTCGCGCTGTCGATGGTGTTCACGGTGGCACTGGGCTGCGTCCTGGTCGCAGCGATGAAGGGACCGGCTTACCTCGGCGACGCCTTCCCCGCCGACCGGCCATGATCGAACGCGACCAGATCACCGGCCTCGTGCTGGCAGGCGGCCGGGGCAGCCGGATGGGCGGCGTCGACAAGGGCTTGCAAAACTACCTCGGCATCCCGCTCGCGCTGCATTCGATGCTGCGGCTGTCGCCGCAGGTCGGCCACGTGATGATCAATGCCAACCGCAACCTCGGTGCCTACGACTCGTTCGGCGTGCCGGTGTGGCCCGATGCGATCGCCGACTACCCCGGTCCGCTGGCGGGCTTTCTGGCCGGACTGGCGCATTGCGAAACGCCGTATCTGGTTACCGTGCCCTGCGACACGCCGAATTTTCCGACCGATCTGGTCACGCGCCTGGTCACCGAACTGGTCGCCCGCAACGCACGCATCGCGATGGCGGCCACGCGTGGCGCCGACGGCGTGCAGGTACAGCCGGTGTTCTGCTTGATGGAATGCAGCCTGATGGACAGCCTGGTCGAGTTCACGCAGAGCGGCCAGCGCAAGATCGACCGCTGGACGGCCATGCACCGCTGTGTCGAAGTGGTTTTCGACGACGAGGCCGCCTTTGCCAACGCCAACACGCTGCAAGAGCTGCATCAACTGCAGAGCACCACGCGCTGATTTGCTCAACCTGTTCGACATTCCAACGAAACCCGCCATGACCCGACTGCAAGACATCGCCGCGCAACTCAGCGGCTACGACCCGAGCGCACTGCCGGTGGCGAAGGCGCAGGAGTTCATTGCCCGTCTGGTGCCGCGCGTCGATGCGGTAGAGAGCCTGCCGTTGCGCAGCGCGCTCGGCCGCGTGCTGGCACGCGACATCGTCTCGCCGATCAACGTGCCGGCCAGCGACAACTCGGCGATGGACGGCTATGCACTGCGCGCGCGCGAACTCGCTGCCGAGGGACCCAGCGCGTTCAGCGTCGCGGGAACCAGCTTTGCCGGAGTCGCCTTCGACGGCGGCGTGGCCTCAGGCCAGTGCGTGAGGATCATGACCGGCGCGGTGATGCCCGACGGCTTCGACACCGTGGTGCCACAGGAGTACGTGCAGGTGGCCGCCGACGGCATGGTCACGGTGCCGGCCGGCGTCGTGAAGGCCGGCGACAACCGTCGCCTGGCCGGCGAAGATCTGCGTCTGGGCGAGCCCGCCTTGCAGGCCGGTCGCGTGCTGCGTCCGGCCGATCTCGGCCTGATGGCTTCACTGGGCCGCGCCGAGGTGCCGGTGTTCCGGCGCCTGCGCGTCGCTTTCTTCTCCACCGGCGACGAACTGCGTTCGGTCGGCGAGACGCTCGATGAAGGCTGCGTCTACGACAGCAACCGCTACACGCTGTGGGGCATGCTGCAGCGGCTCGGCGTCGACCTGATCGACATGGGTGTCGTCCCCGACGACCCGGCGGCGCTGGAAGCGACATTCCGGGCGGCGGCCGAGAACGCCGATGCGGTGATCACCTCGGGCGGCGTCAGCGTCGGCGAGGCCGACCACACGAAGCAGGTGATGGCGCAGCTCGGCGACGTGCTGTTCTGGAAGATCGCGATGCGCCCCGGCCGGCCAATGGCGATCGGCCGCATCGAAAGCAACGGTCGCCAGGCGATCCTGTTCGGACTGCCCGGCAACCCGGTCGCGGTGATGGTCACCTTCTACGCGTTCGTGCGTGATGCGCTGCTCGCGATGAGCGGAGCCACCGCAAGCCCGCTGCCGATGCTGAAGGCTTCCACCCTGGAGCCGATCCGCAAGAAGTCTGGCCGCACCGAATACCAGCGCGGCATCGTCAGCCAGAAGGCCGACGGCACCTTGCAGGTCGCGATCACAGGATCACAGGGTTCGGGCATCCTGCGCAGCATGAGCGTCGCGAACGGCCTGGTCGTGCTGCATCACGAGCAGGGCAATGTCGAGGCCGGCGGCTGGGTCGATGTGCTGCCGTTCGACGGCCTCGTCTGACACAGGCTCAGCGCTTCGCCAACCTTTGCCAGGTTTCGACCACCGTATCCGGGTTCAGCGAAATCGACACGATGCCTTCGGCGGCCAGCCAGTCGGCGAAGTCCGGGTGATCGCTCGGGCCCTGGCCGCAGATGCCGATGTACTTGCCGACCGCGCGGCAGGCGGCAATGGCCCTTGAAATCATCGCCTTGACAGCCGGGTCGCGCTCGTCGAAGTCGCGGGCCAGCAGTTCCATGCCAGAGTCGCGGTCCAGGCCCAGCGTCAACTGCGTCAGGTCGTTCGAGCCGATCGACATGCCGTCGAAGTATTCGAGGAACTGTTCGGCCAGGATCGCGTTGCTGGGGATCTCGCACATCATGATGATGCGCAGCCCGTCGGTGCCGCCGAGCGCGGCACGCTTCAGGCCGCGTTCGGCCAGCATCTCGGTCACGCGCTTGGCCTGGCCCAGCGTGCGCACGAACGGGATCATGATTTCGACGTTGGTTAGCCCCATGTCGTTGCGCACGCGCTTCAGCGCTTCGCACTCCATCGCGAACGCCTCGACGAACTCTTCGCTGACATAGCGCGACGCGCCACGAAAGCCGAGCATCGGGTTCTCTTCTTCCGGCTCGTAGCGCGAACCACCGATCAGCTTGCGGTACTCGTTGCTCTTGAAGTCGCTCAGACGCACGATCACGGGTTTCGGCCAGAAGGCCGCCGCAATGGTGGCGACGCCTTCGACCAGCTTGTCGACATAGAAAGCGCGCGGCGAGGCGTGGCCGCGGGCAACCGACTCGACGGCCTTCTTCAGGTCGAGGTCGATGTTCGGGTAGTCGAGGATCGCCTTCGGGTGGACACCGATGTTGTTGTTGATGATGAATTCGAGCCGCGCCAGACCGACGCCGCTGTTGGGCATCTGCGCGAAGTCGAACGCCAGCTGCGGGTTGCCCA
>JARXKP010000241.1 GCA_030271615.1 Pseudomonadota bacterium | reverse complement strand
CTTGCGCGCTACTGCCCGCGCTCGGCGCGGCAGCACCGCTTTCTCTCGACCAGGCGCTGACGCTCGCGGTGCAGCGTTCCGAAGCGGCCCACGCTGCGCGCGCAAGCACCGCCAGCCTCGCCGAAGCCGCCCGCGCAGCAGGCCAGCTGCCCGATCCGATGCTGCGTGCCGGCGTGGAGAACCTCCCGATCACCGGGGCCGACCGCTTCAGCACGACGCGCGACTTCCAAACCATGAAGCGCGTCGGCATCAGCCAGGAGTGGCTCTCCAGCGACAAGCGCATCGCACGCGAGTCCGCAGCCATGGCGGCTGTGGAGCGCGAAGCCATCCAGCCGCAAGTCGCCGAAGCTGATGCGCGCCTGCAAACCGCGATGGCTTACCTGGACGCCTGGTACGCCGAGGCCGCCTTGAAGCTGACCGGCGAAACCCAGCACCACGCGCACGAGGAACTCGAAGCCGCCCGAGCGCGGTTGGCCTCCGCCACTGGTGGAAGCGCCGAGGTCCTGGCGCTGACAGCCGCCCGCGGCATCGCCGAAGACGAGAGCGATGAAGTCCGTCAATTGCGCGCGACCGCCGTGATTGCGTTGCAACGGTGGGTGGGCGTTACCACGGAGGAGCTGACCGCCGTCGCGTCTCTGTCAGTTCCGAGCGAGCAGGACTACGTCGATGCGCATCCATCGGTCGTCAGCCTCCAACGCGACATCGAAGTCGCCCGCCAGTCGGCCGCTGTCGCCTCGAACGAACGCACGCCCAACTGGACTTGGGAGATCTCCTACGGTCAACGGTCGGGCTACTCCGACATGGTGTCCGTGGCCGTCAGCATCCCGCTGCAGGTCGCACCTGCCCAGCGACAGGACCGTGAGACCGCCGCAAAGCTCGCACTGGTGGACAAGGCCGAAGCCGAGCTGGCCGAGGCCCTGCGGGCAGCCGCCAGCGAGTACCAGACGCTCACCAGCGACATCCAGCGACTGACAACGCGCATCGAGCGGTACCGAGGCGGCGTCGCAGAACCCGCCAGACAACGCACGGCGGCTGCGATGGCAGCCTACCGCTCCAACCAGATGCCGCTGTCCGGCCTGTTCGAGGCACGGCATGCCGAAGTGGAGGCTCAGCGCAGGCTGCTGGGCCTCGAACGCGACCTGGCCAGGACACGGGCCCAACTGGCCTTCAGGCCGCTCGCCGGAGTCCACCCATGAAGCGCCTTTCCGTCATCGCGGCCTGCGTCGCTGCTGGCGCTGCCCTGACCGCGGCGGGCTTCTACGCCGGACGGTCAAACGGCCATCCCGGCGCAACGTCGCCCGCAGCACCGGCGATGTCCAGCTCGAACGCCAAAGAGCGCAAGGTCCTCTACTGGCATGACCCCATGGTCCCGGGACCCCGCTTCGAGAGACCGGGCAAGTCGCCCTTCATGGACATGCAGCTCGTCCCGGTCTATGCCGACGAGGGCGCCGACGCCGGTGTGAAGGTCAGTCCCACGATCCAGCAGAACCTCGGCATCCGGCTTGCACCGGTTCGCCGTGTCGAGCTGTCGGCCTCGTTCGACGCAGTGGGCTCGGTCCAGTTCGACGAGCGTCTGAGCGTGGCGGTGCAGACTCGTGTCCCCGGGTATGTCGAACGTCTCTCGGTGCGCGCACCGATGGAACGCGTGCGCAAGGGTCAGGCACTGGCGACGGTCTACGCCCCCGAGTGGCTGGGTCCGTTGAACGAACTGTCGGCACTCAAGCGCGCAGGTGCATCCGAGGAACTGATCGTCGCAGCGCGCGAACGAACCCAGGCACTGTCCATCCCGACCGAACTGGTCCGCCAGGCCGAGGACGGCGGCGCACCGAACGCGCGCTTCGTGCTGGCGGCACCGGCAGCCGGAGTGATTGCAGAACTCGGCGTGCGCGAGGGAATGGCCGTCTCGCCCGGCACCTCGCTGTTTCGCATCGCGGGCCTGGAGCGGGTCTGGGCCGTCGCAGAGATACCGGAAGCGCAGGCGGTGCGACTGGCACCCGGTCTGTTCGTCCAGGCCAGGCTCCAGGCCGATCCCACCCAGGCCTTCGCGGGCAAGTTGACCGAGCTGTTGCCGGAGATCAGCGCGAACACACGCACGCTGAAGGCGCGGTTCGAGATCGACAACCGCAACGGCAAGCTCATCCCGGGCATGTTGCTGCGGCTCGAAGTGAGCGGTCCGGCAAGCATGCGTCTGGTCGTCCCGGCCGAAGCGGTCATCCGCACCGGCAGGCGAG
Organism: Pseudomonadota bacterium; assembly: GCA_030271615.1. Lineage (GTDB taxonomy): Bacteria > Pseudomonadota > Gammaproteobacteria > Burkholderiales > Burkholderiaceae_C > PBB1. The sequence goes on along the minus strand of JARXKP010000241.1, from coordinate 3,149 downwards.
CCGTGGTGCTGGTGAGCAACGAGCGCGGCTCCTTCGAGAGTCGCGATGTGACCGTGGGCCCCGAAATCGGCGAAGACATCGAAGTGACGCAGGGGCTGGCCGAGGGTGACCAGGTGGTGGCCAGCGGCCAGTTCCTCATCGACTCGGAGGCGCGGCTGCGCTCGGTGACCGGCAGCCTGGCTGCGCCAGTCAGGGAGCCGGCGTCGGCGGCGTCCATGCCCACATCCCGGCCATCGGGTGTGCCCCGGGCCGGAGCGACCCAATGATCGCCTCGCTGATCCGGTGGTCCATCGGCAACCGTTTCCTCGTACTCATCGCCACCGCATTCCTGGTGGCGGCCGGGCTGTGGTCCGTCGCGCGAACGCCGCTGGACGCCCTGCCGGACCTGAGCGACACCCAGGTCATCATCCGAACGCCGTTCCCGGGCAAGGCGCCCCAGGTGGTCGAGGACCTGGTCACCTACCCGCTGACCACCACGATGCTCAGCGTCCCGGGCGCCAGGACGGTCCGCGGGTACTCGTTCTTCGGCGACTCGTTCGTCTACGTCCTGTTCGACGACAAGACCGATCCGTACTGGGCGCGCTCGCGGGTGGTCGAGTACCTGAACCAGGTGCAAAGCCGCTTGCCCGCCGGAGCCAATGCCGCACTGGGGCCCGATGCCACTGGCGTGGGCTGGGTCTACGAGTACGCGCTGGTCGACCGCACCGGCAAGAACGACATCGGCCAGCTGCGTGCGCTGAACGACTGGTTCCTGAAGTTCGAACTGAAGACGGTCACCGATGTCGCCGAGGTGGCCAGCATCGGTGGCATGGTGCGGCAGTACCAGGTCGTGCTGGACCCGGATCGCATGCGCTCGCTCGGCGTCACCCAGGCGATGGTCGTCGAGGCCCTGAAGCAGGCCAACCAGGCCTCCGGCGGCTCGGTCGTCGAACTGGCCGAGACCGAGTTCATGGTGCGCTCCCGCGGCTACCTGCGTTCGCTCGAGGACTTCCGCTCGATTCCACTGGCGGTCTCCGGAGCCACGCCGGTCCTGCTGCGGGATGTCGCCACGATGCAGGTCGGCCCCGAGATGCGCCGAGGCATCGCGGAGCTCGACGGCCAGGGTGAAGTCACCGGCGGCGTGGTGGTGATGCGCTCGGGCAAGAACGCCCGCACGACCATCGAGGCCGTCAAGTTGAAGCTGGAAGCGTTGAAACCCAGCCTGCCGGCGGGCGTCGAAGTGGTCACGACGTACGACCGCTCCCTGCTCATCGACCGCGCCGTCGAGAACCTTCGGTCCAAGCTCATCGAGGAATTCATCGTCGTCGCGCTCGTGTGCGCCATTTTCCTGTTCCACCTCCGGTCGGCACTGGTCGCCGTCGTCGCGCTGCCCATCGGCGTTCTGACGGCGTTCATCGTGATGCACTGGCAAGGCGTCAACGCCAACATCATGTCGCTGGGCGGCATTGCGATTGCGATCGGCGCGATGGTGGACGCGTCCGTCGTCATGGTCGAGAACGTTCACAAGCATCTCGAGGCGTTCGAGATCGAACTTGGCCGGCCTCCGGCCGTCGCCGAGCGCTGGGAGCTGGTCTGCACGGCCTCGGTCGAGGTGGGGCCGGCGCTGTTCTTCTCGCTGCTGGTCATCACGCTGTCGTTTCTGCCGGTGTTCTCGCTGGAGGCGCAGGAGGGCCGGCTGTTCGCTCCGCTCGCCTTCACCAAGACCTATGCGATGGCCTCGGCCGCGGGGCTGTCGGTGACGCTGGTGCCGGTGCTGATGGGCTACCTCATCCGCGGACGCATCCCTCCCGAGAACGCGAATCCGCTGAACCGCTTCCTTATCGCAGCGTACCGCCCCCTGCTCGAGAGGGTGCTCCGGTTCCCCAAAGTCACGCTGCTGGTGGCGGCCCTGTTGCTGGCGCTGACGGCGGTGCCGGTGACCCGGTTGGGTGGCGAGTTCATGCCACCACTGGATGAGGGTGACCTGCTGTACATGCCATCGGCGTTGCCGGGCCTGTCGGTGTCCAAGGCATCCGAACTGCTTCAGCAGACCGACCGACTCATCAAGACGGTTCCCGAGGTGGCGACGGTGTTCGGCAAGGCCGGTCGCGCGGACACCGCCACCGACCCGGCGCCGCTGGAGATGTTCGAGACCACGATCCAGTTCATACCCCGCGAACGTTGGCGAGCCGGCATGACGCCGGACAAGCTCGTCGAGGAACTCGACCGAGCCGTCAAGGTGCCCGGCTTGACCAACGTCTGGGTGCCGCCCATCCGAAACCGCATCGACATGCTCGCCACCGGCATCAAGAGTCCGGTCGGCATCAAGGTCGGCGGAACGGACCTCGCGACCATCGACAGGTTGACGACGCAGATCGAAGGCGTCGTCCGCAACATCCCCGGCGTCACCTCGGCCCTGGCAGAGCGCCTGACCGGCGGTCGATACATCGACGTCGACGTGAACCGACAGGCCGCTGCACGTTACGGCTTGTCCGTTGCGGACGTGCAATCCATCGTCTCCACGGCCATCGGCGGCGAGAACCTCGGGGAGGTCATCCAGGGGCGTGAGCGCTACCCCATCAACGTGCGCTACCCGCGGGAGATTCGCGATTCGCTGCAGCGCCTGCGCGAGCTGCCGTTCGTGACCGACAAGGGCGCGCAACTGTTGCTTCAGGACGTTGCACAGGTGACCGTGGGAGAGGGCCCGCCGATGCTGCGCAGCGAGAACGCACGGCTGTCGGGGTGGGTCTATGTCGACGTGCGGGGACGCGACCTGCGCTCGGTGGTGAACGACATGCAGGCTGCCGTTTCGAAGTCGGTGCGAATGCCTGCCGGCTACGCTGTTGCGTGGTCGGGTCAGTTCGAGTACCTGGAACGCGCCACCGCGCGGCTGGAACTGGTGGTGCCCGTCACCCTGGCGGTCATCTTCGTGCTGCTGTTCGTGCTGTTCAAGTCTGCGGCCGACGCCGCGCTGGTGATGGCCGCGGTGCCGTTCTCGCTGATCGGCGGGTTCTGGCTGGTCTGGGCGATGGGCCACTTCGTCTCGGTGGCGACGGCGGTCGGCTTCATCGCGCTGGCGGGACTCGCGGCGGAGTTCGGCGTGGTGATGCTGGTGTACCTGCAGAACGCGCTGACCCGGCGACTCGAAGCCGGGGAGCCGATTAACGACA
>JARXKP010000240.1 GCA_030271615.1 Pseudomonadota bacterium | reverse complement strand
GTTGCGCGCGCGCGGCGAGCCGCATGCATTCGACGTGCTGCGGGGCAGCATGAAGATCGCGCGGGTCGAGTGGTCGTTGGCGGGCGAGCACAACCAGATGAACGCGCTGGCCGCCATCGCGGCGGCCGACCATGTCGGCGTGTCGGCCGATGTTGCGGCGGCGGCGCTGTCGAACTTCGAGAACGTGCGGCGCCGGCTCGAGCTGATCGGCAGCGCGGCGGGCGTCAGCGTCTACGACGATTTCGCCCACCACCCGACCGCGATGCGCACCACGATCAACGGGTTGCGCCGACAGATCGATGCGCGGTGGGATCCGGCGACTCAACCACGACCCCGCATCCTCGCGGTCTTCGAGCCCCGTTCGAACACGATGAAGCTCGGCACGATGAAGGCGCAACTGCCGTGGTCGCTCGAAGAGGCCGACCTGTCTTTCTGCCACAGCGGCGGCCTCGACTGGGACGCCGCTCAGGCGCTGGCACCGCTCGGCGCGCTGGCCACGGTCAGCGGGAGCATCGATCAACTGGTCGCGCGAGTCGTTGCAGCGGCCCGGCCCGGTGATCACGTGCTGTGCATGAGCAACGGTGGCTTCGGCGGCGTGCACGGCCGGTTGCTCGACGCCATCGCTCACACACCTCGCTGAGCAACGGCTGCAGATGTCGGATCCCCTGTCCGACGCACCGGTCGAGCCAGGGGACTCGATCACCCATCTGCTTTACCTGCACGGATTCCGCTCGTCGCCGCAATCCAAGAAGGCTCGGCAGTTCGGCGACTGGGTGCGCACGCACCGGCCCGACATTCAATGGTGGTGTCCGCAGTTGCCGCCTTCGCCGCGCGAGGCGATGGCGCTGCTGACCGACGGCACCGCCTGCTGGCCGCGGGCCCGCACGGGCGTGGTCGGCAGCTCGCTCGGCGGCTTCTATGCGACGGGGCTCGCCGAGCGCCGGGCCGAGACAACCGGCGATGCGAACGGCGCTTCAGTGCGTGCGGTCCTGCTGAATCCCGCCGTGCAGCCGGCGCGCGACCTGGCGGCCCACATCGGCGAGACGCAGGCCTGGCACGGCGGCGACCGGTTCTTCTTCCGGCCTGAATTCATCGCGGAGCTGCAGGATCTGACGCCAGCGGAGATCACACATCCACAGCGTTACCTGGCCATCATCGCCAAAGGCGACGAGGTGCTGGACTGGCGCGAGATGAGCGCGCGGTACGCGGGCTGCTCGATGCGGTTGATCGAAGGCAGCGACCACGCGCTCACCGACTTCGAGGATCACCTGGCTGCGGCGGTCGGCTTCCTCGGACTGGACACACAGGGCGCCTGATCACCAGTGGAGGAGGGTCCAGATCACGGTGCCCCAGATCCAGACGTTGAACCAGAACAACGCAGCCGCGAAAGCCCAGCGTCGAAACTTCCGGGCACGGTGGAGCCAGAGATCGATGCCCGTAGCGATGAAGATGCCGAAGCACAGCAGGCTGACGCCGCCCGTCAGCGCGAAGATGACGCCCATCACCCAACGGAATGCGATCATGTCCTCAGACTCTCCGGTTTGCAGGAAAACACCGCGCCAATGCGACGCGCTCAGCGATCAGCCTGCCGCGCATGATCTTCACACCGCCACCACGAAGCGTTCGAGGATCAGCACCGCAAAGAACCCGAGCGCCGCGATCACGCTCCATTTGATGATGCGGATGCCGATCTGCCGGTAGCGTGTCTGCCCGGTGCCGACATACATCGCAAGGGACACCAGACCGGCGACCAGCAGCAACAGCAGCACCCAGCGGAAGATCAGCATCGGTTGCGCAGGCCGCGGCGACGCCGGGCCCCTGAGAGGGTCGGCGTCACCACGCCGGGGCCAGTTCCGCCAGCCCGGCAGGCGCCTTGGATGCATCGCCAAACGTGACGATGTCGAAGGCGCCGGGGTCGCTGAGCACCGCGCGAACCAGCTTGTTGTTCAGCGCGTGGCCCGACTTGAAGGCGCTGTACGCCCCGATCAGCGGATGCCCGATGACGAACAGGTCGCCGATCGCGTCGAGGATCTTGTGCTTGACGAACTCGTCGTCGTAGCGAAGGCCGCCGCTGTTGAGCACCTTGTAGTCGTCGACCACGACCACGTTGTCGAGGCTGCCACCAAGGCCGAGACCGCGCGAGCGCATCAGTTCGACATCCTTGGTGAAGCCGAAGGTGCGGGCACGCGCGATCTCGCGCTTGTACTGGCCCGAACCCATGTCGAACACCACGTGCTGGCCGGTCTGGTTGACCGCCGGGTGATCGAACGCGATCTCGAAGGTCAGCCTGTAGCCGTCGAACGGTTCGAGCCGCGCCCACTTCAGGCTCGGGCCTTCGCCTTCACGCACCTCGACCGGCTTCAGGATGCGCAGGAAGCGCTTCGGCGCGTCCTGCAACTCGATGCCGGCGCTTTGCAGCAGGAACACGAACGAGGCCGCCGAACCGTCGAGGATCGGCACCTCTTCGGCGGTGATGTCGACGATCAGGTTGTCGATGCCCAGACCTGCACACGCCGACAGCAGGTGCTCGACGGTGTTGACCTTCGGTGCGCCCGGGTCGCCGCCCGGTGACAACGCCGTCGCCATGCGGGTGTCGCACACCGAATGCGGATGGACCGGGATGTCCACCGGCTGCGGCAGGTCGACCCGACGGAACACGACGCCGCTGTCGGGCGGCGCCGGACGCAGCGTCAACTCGACCCGCTGCCCGCCGTGCACACCCACGCCGACCGCGCGGGTCAGGGACTTGAGGGTGCGTTGGGCCAGCATCAGTTCATTCTAAAGATGGCGCCAGAGGAAGGCCCGGCCTGCCGCCGGGCCGCCCCAAGGCAGGCGACGCCCCTCGGGGGCAGGTGCGCCAGCGACTGGGGGGCACCCTTCAATCGGCTTGCTTGCGCAGGAACGCCGGGATCTCGATCTCGTCCATGCCGTTGCTGGCCAGCGCGTCGACCTTGGCGGCTGCGGTGCGGGTGCGCCACACGCTCGGGGTGCTCAGCGAGCCGTAATCCGGGCTGGCGCCGCCCTGCATGCCCAACCCCGGCGCGTTGAGCATCGGGTTCATCGACGAATGGAGCGCGTGGTTCAGGATCGGCAGGTTGTCGGTGCCGGTACGCTGCATCGGCGCGCTGTGCACCACACTGATCGGCGCCTGCTGACGGCGCGCCGGGCTCAGACCGGTGGCGATCACCGTCACGCGCAGCTGGTCGCCCAGGTTCTCGTCGTAGACGGTGCCGAAGATCACATGCGCGTCTTCCGCGGCGTAACGGCGGATGGTGTTCATCGCGTTCTTGCTTTCCGACAGCTTCAGCGTGTTGCGGTTCGCGGCGATCAGCACCAGCACGCCCTTGGCGCCCGACAGGTCGATGCCTTCCAGCAGCGGGCAGGCCACGGCAGCGTCGGCGGCCTTGGTGGCACGGTCCGGACCGCCGGCCTGGGCGGTCCCCATCATCGCCTTGCCAGGCTCGCTCATCACCGTCTTGACGTCCTCGAAGTCGACGTTGACCAGGCCGTGCATGTGAATGATGTCGCTGATGCCCCCGACCGCATTCTTCAGCACGTCGTTGGCTTCGGCGAAGGCCTGATCCTGCGTCACGTCGTCGCCCAGCACTTCGAGCAGCTTCTCGTTGAGCACGACGATCAGCGAATCGACGTTGGCCTCGAGTTCGGACAAGCCGGTGTCGGCGGCCTTCATGCGGCGATTGCCTTCGAACTCGAACGGCTTGGTCACCACGCCGACGGTCAGGATGCCCATCTCCTTGGCGATGCGCGCGATCACCGGTGCGGCACCGGTGCCGGTGCCGCCGCCCATGCCGGCGGTGATGAACAGCATGTGCGCACCGGTGATGGCCGTGCGGATGCGCTCTTCGGCCTCGATCGCCGCGGACTTGCCCATTTCCGGCTTGGCGCCAGCGCCGAGGCCGGTGCTGCCGAGCTGGATGAGATGGTGCGCGCCCGAACGGTTGAGTGCCTGCGCGTCGGTGTTGGCGCAGACGAACTCGACGCCTTGGACGCCCTGCGTGATCATGTGTTCGACCGCGTTGCCGCCGCCGCCGCCGACGCCGATCACCTTGATTTGGGTGCCGAGGTCAAATTCTTCGATCATTTCGATGGCCATGGGGTGCTCCAGTGCTTGTGTGCAGTTGCCGTGTTGAATAAGGAACCGGGATGTGTCCCGTGTTTGCTTGTCGAGGGTGTAGATGTCGTGTCAGGGTCGCATTCGCGACGTGTCGGGGGGCGGCCGCGCCGGCGGCGCGCGGTTGCCGCCCGGGTGACAGCCACGTTCGGATTGCGTGTCGGTGGCGAGGTGTTTCATCGGGTGCCGGTCCGTTTCAAAGGTGTCAGAAGTTGCCGAGGAACCAGTCGCGGGCGCGACCGAGCACCGTCTTGACCGAGCCGGCCTGCTGCGCCGCGCGCAGGCCGCGCGAGCGCGCCGTGCGGCCTTCCTCGAGCAGGCCCATCACTGTCGCCGAGCGGGTGTTCGCGACCATGTCCTGCAGCGCGCCGTGGTACAGCGGGATGCCCTTGCGCACCGGCTTCAGGAAGATGTCCTCGCCGAGCTCGACCATGCCCGGCATCACCGCCGCGCCGCCACAGATCACGATGCCCGACGACAGCAGTTCTTCGTAGCCGGACTCGCGGATGACCTGGTGCACCAGCGAATAGATCTCCTCGATGCGCGGCTCGATCACGCCGGCCAGCGCCTGGCGGCTCAGCATGCGCGGCGGGCGGTCGCCCAGGCCCGGCACTTCGAGCTGGTCGCTCGGGTCGGCCAGCAGTTGCTTGGCAACGCCGTATTCGACCTTGATCTCCTCGGCGTCCTTGGTCGGCGTGCGCAGCGCCATCGCGATGTCGCTGGTGATCAGGTCGCCGGCGATCGGGATCACCGCGGTGTGGCGGATCGCGCCGTCGGTGAAGATCGCCACGTCGGTGGTGCCGGCGCCGATGTCGACCAGCGCGACGCCGAGGTCCTTCTCGTCGTCGGTCAGCACCGCGTGGCTCGACGCGCTCGGGTTCAGCACCAGCTGCTCGACCTCCAGGCCGCAGCGGCGCACGCACTTGACGATGTTCTCGGCCGCGCTCTGCGCGCCGGTGACGATGTGCACCTTCACCTCGAGCCGGCCGCCGCTCATGCCGATCGGCTCCTTCACTTCGTGGCCGTCGATGACGAATTCCTGCGGCTCGACCAGCAGCAGACGCTGGTCGTTCGGGATGTTGATCGCCTTCGCCGTCTCGACCACCCGCGCCACGTCGACCGGCGTCACTTCCTTGTCGCGCACGATCACCATGCCGGTCGAGTTCTGGCCCCGGATGTGGCTGCCGGTGATGCCGGTGTAGACGTGCGTGATCTTGCAGTCGGCCATCATCTCGGCCTCTTTCAGCGCCTGCTGGATGCT
>JARXKP010000239.1 GCA_030271615.1 Pseudomonadota bacterium | reverse complement strand
CGACACCTTCGAGCGCCCGATCTACGCCGGCAACGCGATCGCGACGGTGCAGAGCGTGGATGCCGTCAAGGTCATCACCGTGCGCGCGACCGGCTTCGATCCGGTCGTGGGTGAGGGCGGCTCGGCGGCCATCGAGGTGGTGGCTGCGGTCGCCGACGCTGGGGCATCCAGCTTCGTCGGCAGCGAGATCGCACGCAATGATCGGCCCGAGCTGACTGCAGCGAAGATCATCGTCAGTGGCGGGCGCGCGCTCGGCAGCCTGGAAAATTTCAATGAGGTGCTGATGCCATTGGCCGACAAGCTCGGCGCTGCCCTCGGGGCGAGTCGAGCGGCGGTCGATGCCGGTTACGCGCCCAACGACTGGCAGGTCGGGCAGACCGGCAAGATCGTCGCGCCGCAGCTGTATGTCGCTGTCGGCATCAGCGGTGCGATCCAGCACCTGGCCGGCATGAAGGACAGCAAGGTCATCGTCGCGATCAACAAGGACGGTGAGGCGCCGATCTTCAGCGTGGCCGACTACGGGCTCGAAGCGGACCTGTTCGTCGCGGTGCCGGAGTTGGTCTCCGCGCTATAGCGGGCTGCGCCGTCACGGCCGGATGGCATCGGCGCGGTTTCATCTGCTGGTGATTCGAGGGGACTGTTGATGAGCTACGTCGCGCCAGTGAGAGACATGCTGTTCTGCATGAAGGAGTTGGCGGGTCTGGAGGCTCTGAGCCGCTTGCCGGGCTTCGAGGACGCCGGCTTCGACACCGCCGACGCGGTGCTCACCGAAGCGGCCCGCTACTGCGCCGAGGTGGTCGAGCCGCTGAATGCGGAGAGTGACATGCATCCGCCGGTGTGGCGCGATGGTGCCGTCACCATCTCAACCGGATTCAAGCAGGCGTTTCGCCAGTTCGCCGACGGCGGCTGGCAAGGGTTGCAGCACCCGGTCGAGTTTGGTGGCCAGGGTCTGCCGAAGACAATCGGTGCGGCCTGCGCCGAAATGCTCAACAGCGCCAGTGTCAGCTTCGCGCTGTGTCCGCTGCTCACCGACGGCGCGATCGAAGCCTTGCTGACCGCCGGCAGTCCCGAGCAGCGCCGCTTCTTCCTGCCGAAGATGATCGACGGCACCTGGACCGGCACGATGAATCTGACCGAGCCGCAAGCGGGAAGCGACTTGGCGATGGTGCGGACCAAGGCGGTACCTCAAGGCGACGGAACCTACCGCTTGAGCGGTCAGAAGATCTACATCACCTACGGTGAGCACGACATGGTCGAGAACATCGTGCACCTGGTGCTCGCCCGCACACCCGACGCGCCGCCCGGAGTCAAGGGCATCAGCCTTTTCCTGTGCCCGAAGTTCCTCGTCAACGACGATGGCTCGCTCGGTGCGCGCAACGATGTGTACTGCGCGTCGATCGAGCACAAGCTCGGCATCAGGGCCAGCCCGACGGCGGTGCTGGTGTTTGGCGACGATCAGGGCGAGGTCGGCGCCGGCGCCATCGCTCAGCTGATCGGCGAGGAAAACCGCGGCCTTGAATACATGTTCGTGATGATGAACGCTGCGCGTTTCTCGGTCGGTGTGCAAGGCATCGGCGTGGCCGAGCGGGCGTATCAGCGCGCGGTTGCCTATGCGCGCGACCGCGTGCAGAGCCGGCCGGTCGATGCATCGCTGCCCGCTGGCGCGACCATCATCCACCACCCCGACGTGAAGCGCATGCTGATGTCGATGCGCGCGCATATCGAAGGCTGTCGCGCGCTGGCCAGTGTGTCGGCGGCGGCGTTCGACACCGCCCATCACCACCCCGATGCGGCCGTGCGCCAGGCCAACCAGGCGTTCCATGAGTTCACCGTGCCGCTGGTCAAGGGGTTCAGCACCGAGATGAGCATCGACGTCACCAGCCTTGGCGTGCAGGTGCATGGCGGCATGGGTTACATCGAGGAAACCGGCGCGGCACAACACTTTCGCGATGCGCGCATCCTGACCATCTACGAAGGCACCACCGCGATCCAGGCCAACGACCTGGTGGGGCGCAAAACGCTGCGTGATGGTGGCGTCACGGCCCGGGTCATCGCACAGCAGATCGTCGAGACCGAACAGGCGCTGTCAGTACGTACCAGCCCGGCTGCGAAGTCTACGTACCAGCGTCTGCAAGCCGCGCGCACTGCATTTGTCGAGATCGTCGATTTCGTCGTCGGGCAGACCCGGTCGCAGCCGAACACGGTTTTCGCCGGCTCGGTGCCCTACCTGATGCTGGCGGGCAAGGTGCTGGCAGGGTGGCAGATGGCACGCGCGCTGGTGATCGCCGAGCAGCAACTGGCAGACGGGCAGGGTGACTCAGCCTTTCTTCTAGCCAAGGTCGCAACGGCTCGCTTCTTCGCCGAGCACATCCTGAGCACGGTGCCGGGTCTGCGAGACGCCATCGTCGAGGGTGCCGACAGCGTCAACGCGATGGCGGTCGACTGGTTTTGAGTGCGCCCCGGTTTCCCTTTCCCGAGGTTCTGAAGAACCTGCCGTTGCCGATCATCGCGGCGCCGCTGTTCATCATCAGTCATCCGCAACTGGTGATCGAGCAGTGCCAGGCCGGCGTGGTCGGTTCGATGCCCGCGTTGAACGCCCGCCCGGCGTCGCAGCTTGACGACTGGCTGGCCGAAATCACCGAGACGCTGGCAGCCCACGACGCATTGCACCCGCTACAGCGGGCTGCACCGTTCGCGATCAACCAGATCGTCCACAAGAGCAACGACCGGCTCGACCATGACATGGCGCTGTGCGTGAAGTACAAGGTGCCGATCGTCATCACCTCCCTTGGTGCGCGAACCGAGATCAACGACGCGGCCCACAGCTACGGTGGCGTCGTGCTGCACGACGTCATCAGCAATGGTTTTGCTCGAAAGGCGATCGAGAAGGGCGCGGATGGGCTGATCGCTGTTGCGGCCGGTGCCGGTGGTCATGCGGGCGTGAAGAGCCCGTTCGCGCTGATCCAGGAAATCCGCGAGTGGTTCGATGGCCCGCTGGCGCTGAGCGGGGCGATTGCCACCGGTGGCGCTGTGCTCGCCGCGCAGGCGATGGGCGCCGACTTTGCTTACATCGGATCGGCCTTCATCGCGACGGAAGAAGCTCGTGCGTCGCAGGCCTACAAGCAGATGATCGTTGACGGATCGAGCGACGACATCGTCTACAGCAACCTCTTCACCGGGGTCCATGGCAATTACCTGAAGGGCTCGATCCGGCAGGCTGGACTCGACCCGGACGCATTGCCCGTCAGCGATCCCGGCGCGATGAATTTCGGCGTGGAGGCCCTGTCGGCTGCCAGGGCATGGAAGGACATCTGGGGCAGCGGCCAGGGAATCGGCGTGGTCAGGCAGGTGTTGCCGGCACGCGAGTTGATCGCACGCTTGAAGGTCGAATATGAACAGGCGCGGGCCCGGCTCGCGGCCAGCTGAGCGACGAAGGTCAGTCGACCGCCTGTGCGTCGGAATCGCAGCCGGAGCCTGCCGAAATCAGGCGCCGCGTCATCTTCGAGGCAGCCGAGTTCAGCAACGGATGGTCCACGCCTAGGTAACGCCCTGGCGCGCTGACCATGCCGCAGAAGTAGCGGCGCTCGGCATCGCGCCACTCCAGCGCACGGCACGCGCCCCGACGGCGTCCAGACACCAGCACACCCACCGGGCACGGCTCGGCGGCGCAGCACACGCCGCATCCATTGCAAGCGTCGCCCCAGGCGGGTTTGTCCGGTGCTTCGGGGTGGATCGGTATCGTCTGGTGTGGTGGCATGTCACCGGGTTTATCGTCGATCTTGCATGACGCTGACACGCTGATGAACCCCTGCAACACCGTCCATTCGTCGAGTACGGCCGGTCAACCCCCGGTGTTACGATCGCCGCCGTGACTTGATGGTCCTTCCCGTCCCCTACGCTGATTAGCAGCTTAGTCGGGTCGCTTGTCCGCCCACCGGTGCAGCCGGGTCGCGGAAGGTTTTTTAACCCACTGTCGCGCTGGAAACCGGCGCAAGAGGTGAGCGAAATGATGCAGGAATACAGAGCGAATTCGCATCTGTTCGGGGGCAATGCACCCTACGTCGAAGAGATGTACGAGGCTTACCTCGACAATCCCGGCTCGGTCCCGGACAACTGGCGGTCGTACTTCGACGCCTTGCAACACCTGCCGGCGGTCGATGGCTCCGACGAACGAGACGTCGCGCACGCGCCGGTGGTCGAATCGTTCGCCCAGCGCGCCAAGGCCAATGCGTTCGGCGCCAAGGCGAGCAGTGCCGATCTGGCCGTGGCCCGCAAGCAGGTGCATGTGCAGTCGCTGATCGCGGCGTACCGTTTTCTCGGTTCCCGCTGGGCCGACCTCGATCCGCTGAAGCGCCAGGAGCGCCCGAAGATTCCCGAGCTCGAACCGGTGTTCTATGACCTGACCGAGTCCGACATGGATATCTCGTTCAGCGCCAGCAACACCTACTTCTCGACGGCCGAGAACATGAGCCTGCGGCAGATCCTGCAGGCGCTGCGCGAAACGTACTGCGGCTCGATCGGCGCCGAGTACATGCATGTCACCGATCCGACGGAAAAGCGCTGGTGGCAGCAGCGTCTCGAGTCGATCCGCTCCAAGCCGAACTTCAGCGTCGACGAAAAGAAACACATCCTCGAGCAGCTCACCGCTGCCGAAGGGCTCGAGCGCTACCTGCACACCAAGTACGTCGGCCAGAAGCGCTTCTCGCTCGAAGGCGGCGAAAGCTTCATCGCGTCGATGGACGAACTGGTGCAGCGCGCCGGGGTCAAGGGCGTGCAGGAGATCGTCATCGGCATGGCCCACCGAGGTCGTCTCAACGTGCTGGTCAACACGCTGGGCAAGACACCAGCCGAGCTGTTTTCCGAGTTTGACCACACCGCACCCGAGAGCCTGCCCTCCGGCGACGTCAAGTACCACCAGGGCTTCTCTAGCGATGTCACCACGCCCGGCGGCCCGGTGCACCTGAGCCTCGCGTTCAACCCGTCTCACCTGGAGATCGTCAACCCGGTGGTTGAAGGCTCGGTCAAGGCCCGCCTCGATCGTCGCGGCGACGTTCAGGGCCACTCGGTGCTGCCGATCATCGTGCACGGCGACGCGGCATTTGCCGGGCAGGGCGTCGTGATGGAGACGCTGGCGCTCGCGCAGACACGTGGCTACTTCACCGGTGGCACGGTGCACCTGGTGATCAACAACCAGATCGGCTTCACCACCAGCGACCCGCGCGACAGCCGCTCCACGCTGTACTGCACCGACGTGGTCAAGATGATCGAGGCGCCGGTGCTGCACGTCAACGGCGACGACCCCGAGGCCGTGGTGCTGGCGACGCAACTGGCGCTGGACTACCGGATGGAATTCGCCAAGGACGTGGTGGTCGACATCGTCTGCTTCCGCAAGCTCGGCCACAACGAGCAG
>JARXKP010000238.1 GCA_030271615.1 Pseudomonadota bacterium | reverse complement strand
CCTCCAGTTTCAGATTCCACCTTAACAAGGTGTCCTCGAAACCGGCAGCAGCCCAACCCTTTGTGCGTCACCCAGCCCGTCCAAGTCGGATCAATCGGTTGCGGTTCATGGTGTGAGGGCCTCTTCAAGTTGCGCCTTGTTCATCAATGACCGTCCTTTCAAGCCGCGCTGACGAGCCTCATTTCGAAGTTGCCGCAACGTCCGCCCACCTTCACCCTGGTGTGATCGCAAGCCGCCGCGCCGACCGGCAGACATGTCGTTGATCGATGACGCACTGGCTTCCACGGATTCACCGTGTTGCGCCCGCTCCTTGTTCACAACCCGTGCCGCTATCTCTTTGGCCACAGGCTCAGCTTTGCCCCGTTCCAGCAGGCTGTCCTTGATGTGCGCGTACTGGCGCTCACGCTTGGCGCTCCAGGCTTTCTGAGGCATGGCGGATCCTTGGGTTTTGAGGGAAGTACACCGGAGGAGGAAGGCGCTGCAGTTGCGGTATCTGTGCTCACGCACCCTGTGCTGCCTTATGTACAGACGCTTCCAGCTTGTCGAAGCCGAACGAGACATCGACGGGCCTGCCGTTGAGGAAGAACGCCGGCGTCGCGCGCACACCGCATTGCTGGCCGGCGTGACGATGTTCCAGGACCCGCTGGGTGCAAATGCGATCGGCCACCTCGGCGCTGAAGCGGATCATGCCCAGCCCGATGGCTTCCGCCTATCCGGTCAAGGCCACCAATCGTGACGGACTCGGCACGCGTCATCTGGCACCGTCTTCGAGGGTGGCCTGCATCGTGATCTCGGCAACGCTGGCCAATGCCTTGGACAGCGGGCAGTCGCGCTTGGCTGTCAGCGCGATCTCTTGAAAGCGGGCGTCATCGATGCCCGGCACGTTGGCCTTCAGCGTGAGGGCGATGCGGTCAATCACGAAACCCTGACCCTGTGCGGCCAGGCGTACACGGGCCTGGGTGTCGACGCTGGCGGTGGCGAAACCGGCCTTGTCGCAGGCGAAGGAAAACGCCATCGTGAAGCAGGCGGCGTGTGCGGCGGCCAGTATCTCCTCGGGATTCGTTCCCCGGCGGTCGTCTTCGAAGCGGCTGGCAAAGCCGTAGGGATGGTTCTTCAGGGCACCGGTTTCGGTGCTGATCTGTCCCTGGCCCATCTTTCCTGGGCCCTCCCAATGCACGCTGACGGTCTTCTCGATCATGGTGGACCTTTCAGTTGAGGGTTGGCTTGAGCTGTCGCGTGACGACGGCGCACTCGCATCCAAGATCGCTTCGTTCGCAGGTCACCGCCATCGGACAGCGACGCGAACTGCGTGTCGCGCCGTCCTACAGATGGATGACGGCCACAGCCGCCACGCTGCCACGTTCATGTCCGCCAACAAAACCAGACCCGTCTGTTGTTCAGCGCACAGACCTGGACCGAGGCGGAACGGAGACTGTCATCGAGACGCTCGATTCGGGCAGGGTCGTCGCATGGAGTGGCTCGGCCACAGCGCGCTGCGGCGCTGGCTGCACGTCTGGTTGGCGACGGCGTTGACGCAGACCCACCGCACTGAAGGCGCACGACGAAAATTCATAGGCACCGATTTGACTGAGTTGATGACTGTCGCTGTGTGGACGAGGTCGGCAACTGCTGACGCAACGCGCGAGCTTGCCGCGGTTGCGGGTGGCTGACTGCGATCGACAGACAGCAACCATGGGGTCCATGCAATCGACCGACAAAGCGCTCCTGGACGTCGACCTGATCGCCGCAGCAGACAAGGCATGGATCAAGAAGATCGGTCCTGGAATCATCACCGGGGCCGCGGACGACGACCCGAGTGGGATCGCGACGTATTCGCAAGCTGGAGCGCAATTCGGCTTTGGCTTGCTCTGGACGATCGTGTTCACTTATCCGCTCATGGTCGCGATCCAATTGGTCAGCGCCCGCATCGGGCAGGTGACGGGCCATGGATTGGCAACCAACATCCGCCGTCACTACCCCGGATGGATGCTGTACGCCATCGTTGCCCTGCTGGTGCTCGCAAACACGATCAACATCGCCGCCGACATCGCTGCCATGGGCGAGGCCTTGCGCTTGCTCATCGGCGGAGCGACGCACTGGTATGTGGTGCTTCTGGGCCTGCTGTCAGTCATGCTTCAGGTGTTCGTCCCGTATTCGCGCTATGTGCGATTTCTGAAGTGGCTGACCCTCGCACTGCTCGCCTACGTGGCCACGATTTTCGTCGTTCGCATTCCGTGGACCGAGGTGCTGATACGAACATTGATTCCTCAGATGGCCTGGAACTCCGAATCCGTCACCATGATCGTCGCCATATTCGGCACGACGATCAGCCCTTACTTGTTCTTCTGGCAGGCATCACAAGAGGTCGAAGAACAGCAATCCGAGCCGCAGACACCACCGCTCAAGGGCGCGCCCATGCAATATGCGCAGGTGGTGCTGCGCCGCATCAAGGTCGACACGTATATAGGCATGGGCTTCTCGAATCTGGTGGCCTTCTTCATCGTGTTGACGACTGCCACGACACTGCATGCTCACGGCGTGTCAAACATCCAAACGTCAGCCCAAGCCGCCAGCGCATTGCGCCCGCTTGCTGGAGAGTTCGCGTTTCTGCTCTTCAGCCTCGGCATCATCGGGACGGGGCTTCTTGCCGTGCCTGTGCTGGCCGGATCGGCGGCCTACGCCATGGCGGGTGCCTTCCGGTGGAGAAACAGTCTTGAACTGAAGCCCTCGGCGGCCAAGAAATTCTATGGAATCATCGTCGGCTCGACGCTGGCCGGCATGGCGTTCACCTTCATGCCAATCGATCCGATCAAGGCGCTTTTCTGGAGCGCGGTGATCAACGGCGTGATCTCCGTGCCCATCATGGTCGTGATGATGATGATGGCAACGCGCCCGGATGTCATGGGCAAGCTGACCCCATCGACGGGCCTGAAGCTGACAGGGTGGTTAAGCACCGCCGCAATGGCGGTCGCTGTCGTCGCCATGTTCTGGACGATGAACATGTAGATTCGGCGTACGTTGAGCCCTGGCAGCACAGGAGCAGCAGGCCCAGGGCCATCGGACAACTTCAGGATGTTGGTTGCTTGGGATGCAAGGGGCGGTTCTCGTCGATGTCGATATCGACGGGTCCTGGCCTTACTTCGTGCGCGGCCACTTGATCTGCGTGTCAGGCTGGCTCAGCCGTCCGGCCCGCAGTTCCTTGACGGCCTGCACCACCGAGCGAGCGACGTTGCGGACCTCGTCCTGAACATCCTTGTCCTTGTCGAGCGTGTCGTGGCTGTTGTAGTAAGGCTCGTAGTAACCGATGTACCGGTCCAGCGTGGACGCCGCGCCGGCATCAATCAGTCCCATCCACTCCAGCCAGTCGGTGAGGTTGCGCCTGTGTGCCTCCACGCCGGCAACGTCGCCGTGCACCACCACGCCGTAGGCCCTGCCAGCCACGTGCTTGGGGTAGTCCCAGCCTCGTTGCTCGATGGCCTTGGCCTCCGCCACGTGCTTGCCGTGCGTGGTTGTCGGATCGGGGTTGCCTCCATCGGCGCAGACCATGCGGTCGATCATCAGCTTCAGCGGGCTTGGAGATTGGTACCAGTAGGTCGGCGTCAGAATGATCACCGCGTGGGCTGCCACCCAGCGTTCATAGATTTCGGCCATCCAGTCGTCGGCCTGGTTCAAGGCGTGGTTCGGGTAGCAACTGCAAGGCCAGTGGCACAAGGGCATGGCGCTCGACACACAGCCCTTGCAAGGGTGGATGGTGCGGCCGTACTCCGACGTGACGAGGCTCAGGTCCAGCACATCGGCCTCGAAGCCCGCACGTTCGACGACGCGTTGCGCGATCTCGGTCAGGCGCCAGGTCTTGGAGACCTCGCCCGAGCAAGTTCCATCGTTACGTGCGCTGCCGCATACCAGCAGCACACGGGACGGCGCCGTGCTGTCGCTCCAGCGCTTCTGGGCCGCCTTCAGTCGTTTGCGGGTGTTCAGCCACTGAACGGAGACCGGGTAGGTCGTGTCCGCAAAGCCGCGTCCGGCGGGTTGCGTGACAGGTGCCTTGCGACCCTGCTGCAGGGCTTCCCAGGCGATCACCTCCAGCCGCGCGATGGCCTCACGCTCATCCTCGAACGCCGGATCGAAGAAGCGCGCATTGAATCGCTCCTGAAACTGCGCCCGGGTCAGGGGTGCAGGAGCCTGTCCCGTTCGGATCTTGCTCATGGGCGCGTCAGGGTGAATCGGCGCAAGCGGATTCCGTCATCACGGACGCACGCTGACTTGACCGCGGACTTCGCCATTGGGGTTTGCTGTCGTGTGCAGGTTCACGTACCACTTTCCGGCGGTGAGGTCAGCGGCCTGGCCCGCGGTCAGCGTGGCGCTGCCAGTGATGGGACTTGCCAGAGAGCCGGAGATCGGAACGACAACTCCCGCGTTCTGGCCCGCCGTCGCAGGGCCGTGGAAGTGCGCGCCCGTCGCGGGACCACTGAGGCCTGAATACGTGACTTTCCAGGTCAGGACATTGCTGTCCGAGGCCAAGCTCGCCTCCACCATGCCTGTCGCGTCGCTGATGACGGCAGGGACTTCGCTGGAACCGACAAGACGCGCCGTCAGGGCGGTGGAGTTGGACCCCATCGGAGTCATGCCGCACGCCCCAAGCCCCAGAACTGATGCGATAGAAGCGCAAAGCAATGCATGGCGAAACTGATTCATGGTGATGTCCAGGTGGTAGCTATAGCCGCGGTACAGGCGCCGCATGTCAAATGCTGCAGGCAGCGGATCGGGCGGTCGGTGCGTTGCCGCACGCTGCGGTCTCTTTTCTCAAGTTAACGGGGTCCGTTCTCGTCAGGCTGTCATGCCAAAGACGCGAACCGATCGGCATCGTTCTTCAGCTTGGCGCGTCCGTTTTGGCTGCACCTCGGATGTTCATGGCCGCGAGGCAGAACTGCATCGCCACCAGTGCATACGCCTTCGACTGCCAGCCCCACACGACCCACAGGATGTTGCTGGCAATGAACATCCAGAAGCCCCAGTTCTTGTGCCGCTGTTGAGACGACGTGATCAACCCGGATGCAGCGATCGTGACGGCCATGGCTGGCCATTGAAGTAAGTCAAGAGAGATCATGGGGCTGGCCCCAGTGTGTCGAAGGACTTGTGGGCGATTGCTTCAGTAGATACATGCAGGCTCGACGCGAAAGCCCGGCGTCACACCAGCAAGCGAGATGCCCGCATTGCTGTCGGTTGGATACACAGACCGGCGCGGTCGATGGTTTGCCACCGCCAGACGCGCACTGAACAACCCGGTAAAGGAACTGACTTGCGGGTTGAGGTCAATTCACAGCTGCTTGCAACCCATGCCTCTCTGCGCAGTCGCAAGCAGTGATTCCCAGGCTAGATGCAATACTGTTCAGATACGCAACACGGGAACTGGTTGATGGCGCTGATGAAACGG
>JARXKP010000237.1 GCA_030271615.1 Pseudomonadota bacterium | reverse complement strand
CCAGTTCGGCATCCTGGTGGTTGATCGAGGTCGCCGCCGAACTTTCGGCAAAGGTGGCAAACGCCGACAAAGGCACCATCGTGGTGGCCGTGGCGCTCAAAGGCTGTCCGCCGGAGGGATCGCGCAAGGCCGGATTGACACTCGTGCTGCCCGTGGTCGTTGAGCTGGCGCTTGTCGCGGTGGTAGTGGTTGCAGCGGTTGTGGTGGTGCTGCCTTTAGACGGCACATACACGTCTTTGAGTGATTCGGGACTGCGCGCAAAGCGTGGCGCCATTTCCATGACAACGTGATATTGGTTGAGTTCGCCGTAAATGGTCGCCACTTGGCGCTGGCCGAATCCATCGTAGAGCGCATTGTCAACGTCGCGTGCCGTCAGCCCCAGCCGGGCTGCGCTGCCACGATCGACCGTGACGAAGGTTTCGACGCCGTTTTCCTGCTGGTCGGTGTCGACATCCGTCAGCGCCGCTTGCCCCTTCATCGCATCGGCCAGCTTGGTCGCCCACAAGCGCAAATCATCCAGGTTGTCGCTCTTGAGCGTGTACTGGTAGGTCGAGTTGGCCTGGCGTCCGCCCATGCGCACGTCCTGCACCGGATTGAGGAACAGGCTGACGCCGGTCACCATTGCCAACTGGGGACGCAAGCGCGCAATCACTGCTTGACCGGCGTCCTTGCGCTGGTTCACCGGCTTCAGATTGACGAACAAAAAACCGCCACCGGCACGCGAGCCGCCCGTGAAACCTACCACGGTGGCCACCGCCGGGTCGCGCCTGATGATGTCCACCAACTGACGCAGCTTGCCCTGCATCGCCTGAAAGGAAATGCTTTGATCGGCACGCAGACCGCCGTTGATTTGACCGGTGTCTTGCTGGGGAAAAAACCCCTTGGGCGCGGCGCTGAACAGGTAGGCGTTCAGGCCGATGACGGCCAGCAGGATCAGCATGACCAGCCAGGCGCTGCTGATGGCCCAGTCCAGGCTGATCTCATAAATGCGGTGAATGCGCGCAAAGCCGCGCTCAGAGAAGCGCGCCAACCATCCGGGCGGACGCTCATCCGTCTTCGGCTTGAGCAACCACGCACACATCATCGGCGTGGTGGTCAGGGAAATGAGCAGCGAGATCAGCACCGCCGCCGACAACGTGACGGCGAACTCGCGGAACAGCCGCCCCACTTGGCCGCCCATGAACAAGAGCGGGATGAATACCGCTACCAGCGACAGGCTGATGGACAGCACGGTGAAGCCGACTTCGCGTGCCCCGAGCAAGGCGGCGTGCATCCGGTCCATGCCATTTTCGATATGGCGACTGGTGTTTTCGAGCACCACAATCGCGTCGTCCACCACAAAGCCGGTGGCCACGGTCAGCGCCATCAGGCTCAAATTGTTGAGGCTGAAACCGAGCAGGTACATGACGCCAAAAGTGCCCAGCAGCGAGACCACCGTCGCCACAGCAGGAATGATGGTGGCGCGTACGTTGCGCAGAAAGGCGCTGACCACCAGCACGACCAAGACGATGGAAATCAGGAGCGTGACTTCGATCTCGTGCAAGGACGAACGGATCGAGTTGGTGCTGTCCGATGCCACCTGCAACTGCACGTCCTGCGGCAGTTGCGCCTGCAGCTCCGGCAGCAGTGCGCGAATGCCGTCCACCACCTCGATCACGTTGGCACCCGGCTGGCGTGTTACCAGCACAATCACGGCCGGGTCGCCGTTGAACAGGCCCAGGGTATTGGAATTCTCGACGCCGTCGTTCACCTCGGCGACATCAGCCAGCCGGATCGCGGCGTTGTTGCGCCAGGCCACCGCCAGCCCGCGGTAGTCGGCAGCGCTACGGCCACCGCCAGCCGTACTGGCCTGTGAGTAGATCTGCAACCGGCGCTCATCACCTTCGATCGCGCCTTTGGGCCGGTTGGCCGCACTCGCCTGAATCGCAGCCCGCACGTCTTCCATGCTCACGCCATAGCGATTCAAGGCGAACGGCAACAGCTCGACGCGCACCGCCGGCAAGGAGGCGCCGCCGAGCTCCACGTCGCCGACTCCCGGTACCTGGGCCAGCTTTTGCTGCACCAGGTTGGAGACCGCGTCGTAGACCTGACCCGGTGAGCGCGTTTTCGAGGTCAGCGCCAGAATCACGATGGGCGCGTCGGAGGGATTGGCTTTGCGATAAGTGGGGTTGCTGCGCAGGGTCGCCGGCAGGTCGGCGCGGGAGGCGTTGATGGCCGCTTGCACTTCGCGCGCCGCCGCATCGATTTTGCGATTGAGGTCGAACTGCAGACTGACTCGGGTCGAACCATTGCCGCTGGACGAGGTCATTTCATTGACACCGGCGATCACGCCCAGGCGTCGCTCCAGCGGGGTCGCGACGCTGGTCGCCATGGTCTCGGGGCTGGCACCCGGCAGCGACGCACTGACCGAGATGGTCGGGTAATCGACCTGCGGCAAGGGCGACACCGGCAGCACAAAGAAGGCCCCAATGCCCGCGAGTGCAAGGCCGATGGTCAGCAGAACGGTGGCGACCGGTCGGCGGACAAAGGGCTCGGACAGATTCACGATGCGCCTCGGTCTTGCGCCGTGATGACCCTGGCCGGTTCGGCCGAACGCGCCGATCTGGCGGACCAGCGCCGCGCCAGCCGGTCGAAGCCCAGGTAAATCACCGGCGTGGTGAACAGCGTCAGCATCTGGCTGACGATCAAGCCGCCGAAAATCGCCAGACCCAGTGGATGGCGCAGCTCGGCGCCTTCACCCCAACCCAGCATCAGCGGCACGGCGGCGAACAAGGCAGCCAGCGTCGTCATCAGAATCGGGCGGAAACGCAGCATCGCGGCCTGGTGAATGGCCTCGCGCGGCGACTTGTCCTGATGACGTTCGGCGTCAATCGCGAAGTCGATCATCATGATCGCGTTCTTCTTCACAATGCCGATCAGCAGGATGATGCCGATGATGCCGATCACGCCCAGGTCCTGGCCGCTGATCATGAGTGCCAGCAGCGCGCCGACCCCGGCCGACGGCAAGGTGGAGAGGATCGTCAGCGGATGGATATAGCTTTCATACAGCACACCCAGAACGATGTAGACGCAGATCACCGCCGCCAGGATCAGCCACAGCTGGCTGGTCAGTGACGATTGGTAGGCCCCCGCCGCGCCGAGGAATGTCATCGTGACGCTGCTCGGCAGGCCAATGTCGAGGGCCGCCTGGCGGATCGCGTCGACGGAAGCGCCCAGCGATATGCCAGGTGCGGTATCGAATCCGAGCGTGGTGGCCGGGTACTGGGCGACGCGCGTGATCTGCAGCGGTGCCGGCCGTTCGGTGATGGTTGAAATGGCCGACAAGGGCGTGGCTTTGCCGGAGCTGGTGCGCAGTTGCAGCTGGCCGAGCGACTCGGGTGTGGTCAACAGATTCTGTTGTGCTTCGAGAATCACCCGGTACTGGTTGGTCTCGGTAAAGATGGTGGAAACGATGCGCTGGCCGAAGGCGCTATAGAGGGCGTCGTCGATGGACGCCGCGCTGATACCGAGCCGCGAGGCGCTGTCGCGATCAATGTCGATGGACACGGCAACCCCGGACGCCGTGGCGTCGGACACGACGTTGCGCAACTGCGATAAACCTTGCAGTCGCTGCGACAACTTGGTCGCCCATTGCACGACGACGGCGTTGTCTGATCCTTCCAGTGACACCCGGTACTGCGTCGGCCCGGTCTCGGCGTCGATGGTCAGATCCTGGGTCGGTTGCAAATAAACTGTGACGCCCGCCACCTGCCCAACGCGCTGGCGCAGCCGGTCCATGGTCTGCTGTTGCGTGCCGCTGCGAACCGATTTCAGATTGATCAGCATGCGACCGGTGTGCAGCATGGTGTTGTTGGCCGCATCGACGCCAATCAGCGAGCTCAGCGTCGCCACGTCGGGGTCTTCGAGGATGACCTTGGCGGCGGCCTGCTGCAGCTGCGCCATGCGGGCATAGGAGACCGATTGGGCTGTCTCAATCCGCGCTTGCAACTGGCCGGTGTCTTGCGTTGGAAACAAGCCTTTCGGAATCACCACATAGAGCAGAACCGTCAGCACAAACGTGGCCAGTGCCACCAGCAGCGTGGCGGTCTGGTGTTCCAGCACCCAGTTCAGCGAGTGGTCGTAGCGGACCATCACGTTTGAGAAGAATCGCTGCAACTTGCCCTCGGTGCTGCCGTCCTTTGGCGCGCGGCTCTTCAGCCAGCGTGCCGACATCATGGGCACCAGGGTCAGCGAAACCACCGCCGAGATCAGGATCGTGATCGCCAGCGTGATGGCAAATTCACGAAACAGGCGCCCCACCACGTCGCTCATGAAGAGCAGCGGGATCAACACCGCGATCAGCGATACGGTCAGTGAAATGATGGTGAAACCAATCTGCGCCGCGCCCTTGAATGCGGCCTCCATCGGCGCTTCGCCTTCTTCGATGTAGCGCGAGATGTTTTCGATCATCACGATCGCATCATCGACCACGAAGCCGGTCGCAATCGTCAGGGCCATCAGGCTCAGATTGTTCAGGCTGTAGCCAAAGAGGTACATCGCGGCGCACGTACCAATCAGCGAGATCGGCACGGCCAGGCTGGCGATCACGGTGGCGCGCGGGCTGCGCAGGAACGCGAAGATGACCAGCACCACCAGCAAGACCGCCAGCAGCAGCTCGATTTCGACCTGTTCGACCGAGGCCCGGATGCCGGTGGTGCGGTCGCTCAGCACCTCGACCTTCAGCGCGGCGGGCAGCCCGGCCTGCAATTCTGGCAGACGGGCTTTGATGGCATCGACGGTGGCGATCACGTTCGCGCCGGGCTGGCGCTGCACGTTCAAAATGATGGCCGGCTTCAAACCCGCCCAGGCGCCCAGCTTGACGTTCTCGGCACTGTCGACGACTTGCGCCACATCCGACAGCCGTACCGGCGCGCCATTTTTGAAGGCGACGATCAGACTCTTGTAGTCGGCGGCCGCCAGCAGTTGATCGTTGGCGTTGATGGTGTAGGAGCGGGTCGGCCCGTCGAAGCTGCCTTTGGCGCTGTTGGCGTTGGCCGCCGTGATGGCGGTGCGCAGCGTGTCGAGCCCGAGACCGTAGGAAGCAAGGGCCTGGGTATCGGCCTGAATCCGCACGGCCGGCCGCTGGCCGCCGGAGAGCGACACCAGCCCCACGCCGGTGACCTGACTGATCTTCAGTGCCAGACGCGTGTTGACGATGTTTTGGACCTCGGTCAGCGGCAAGGTGTCGGAGGTGACGGCCAGCGTCAGAACCGGCGCATCGGCCGGATTGATTTTGGCGTAGACCGGGGGTGCCGGCAGATCGGCCGGCAGCAAGGAGCCGCCGGCGTTGATCGCGGCCTGGACTTCCTGCTCGGCGACATCGAGTGTTTGACACAGACCGAACTGCAGGGTGACGATGGACACGCCGGCGGCACTGGTGGAACTCATGCGTTGCA
>JARXKP010000236.1 GCA_030271615.1 Pseudomonadota bacterium | reverse complement strand
CCGAATCGCGTCGGCTCTTGAACGACCTGGCCGAGCAGCACGAGCGGCTGCGCGTGACGCTGCGCTCCATCGGCGATGCGGTCATCACGACCGATGCCGACGGATGCGTCTCGTGGCTCAATCCGGTGGCCGAGCGGCTGACCGGCTGGAGCACGGTGGAGGCGCAGGGCCACGCGCTGTCGCGCGTCTACCGAACGATCAACGAGGAGACGCGCGATGACAACGAGAGCCCCGTGACCCGCTGCATCGCGCGGGTTGAATCGGTCGTGACGCCCGAAAAGACACTGCTGCTGGCCCGCAACGGCGGCGAGCTCGCCATCGAGGATTCCGCATCTTCGATTCGCAACGACCACGGCGACGTCTTCGGCGTCGTGGTGGTGTTCCGCGATGTCACCGCACAGCGTCAGATCGCCGGCGAGATGAGCTTCCGGGCCTCCCACGATGCCCTGACGGGTCTGGTCAACCGCGCCGAATTCGAGAACCGGCTGCGCGCCTTGCTGAAGAAGGCACAGGCCGACGAGGGCGAGAACGCGCTGCTCTACATCGACCTCGATCAGTTCAAGCTGGTCAACGATGCCTGCGGCCACTCGGTCGGCGATCAGTTGCTGCAGCAGATCGCCAAGTTGTTCGGCCATGTCGTGCGCGCGAGCGACACGCTGGCGCGGCTCGGCGGCGATGAGTTCGCGATCATTCTCGAACGCTGCACCGCCGAGCAGGCACAGCGCGTGGCGCAGAAGATCTGCGCCCAGATGGACGACTACCGATTCGTCCACGACGATCGACGGTTCCGGATCGGCGCGAGCATCGGCCTGGTGCCCGTCGACAGCCGCTGGACCTCCATTTCCGCCATCCTTCAAGCGGCCGACACGTCGTGCTACGCGGCCAAGGAAGCCGGTCGCAACCGTGTTCACGTGTGGTTCGATTCCGACGCGGCCATGCGCACGCGGCATGGCGAAATGCAATGGACCACGCGCATCGAACAGGCGCTCGACCAGGACCGCTTCGAATTGCATTTCCAGCGCCTCGAGGCCCTGGGCGATGCGCCGCCCGGTGTGCACGCCGAGGTCCTGCTGCGCATGATCGACAGCGATGGCTCGCTGATTCCGCCCGGCGCGTTTCTTCCGGCGGCAGAGCGTTTCCATCTGGCGTCGCGCATCGATCGCTGGGTGCTTCGGCATGCAGTGGCCTGGATGACGGCGCTGCCCGACGTGGCGCCCATCGGCAAGCTCAGCGTCAACCTGTCCGGGCAATCGGTGGGCGATCGCGCCTTTCACCGCTGGGCCGTCGACCTGCTGGCGGGCGCCGGACCCGAGGTGTGTCAGCGGCTGTGCCTCGAAATCACCGAGACGGCTGCGGTGACGCATCTCGCGGACGCCGAGCTTTTCATCGAACAGGTTCGAGCCGTCGGTGTTCGGGTGGCACTCGACGATTTCGGAGCCGGGGCGTCGTCGTTCGGCTACCTGAAACGCTTGCAGGTCGACTACCTGAAGATTGACGGCCAGTTCATCGTCGATCTGGTGACCGACCCGCTGAGCGAAGCCGCCGTTCGCTGCTTCATCGACGTCGCCAAGGTGATGGGCGTGAAAACCGTGGCCGAGTTCGTCGAAACGTCCGAGGTGCTGGAGCGTCTGCGCTCGATGGGCGTCGATTTCGCGCAGGGGTACCTGGTGCACCGCCCCGAGTCGCTCGGCCATTTGCTCAACGTGAACGAAGTCGTGGTTTCTGTCTGATTCCGACGAGACGCGGCGGTCGATCATTTCTTCGAGGCTCGATGGCCGGTTCCGGCTTCAGTCGGCGGACTTTCAAACCACACATTGATCGGCCGGGTGATCCCGGCCTCGAAGATGCGGCGGCCTGACGGTGCCGTACCGCTCATGCGAACGACGCATGAGCTGCCTCGCAATCGTTCCTTCGCACACGTGTACTCGATGCCTACAGTGAGGCGGATCAGGCTTCGCTTTCGAGGACCGTCATGGCCATCAGCTTCCACCCCGACCTCGTGTCTGCCCATGCCGACCGGGTCCCGCAGCCGCCCAGGCTGTTGATCGTTCCCGGCCTGCACAACAGCGGACCGACCCACTGGCAGAGCTGGCTGCAATCGCTGCATCCGTCAGCGGTCCGGGTCGAACAACGTGACTGGGCGCAGCCGCTGCTGGACCGCTGGGCTGCCCGAATCACCAGCACGCTGGACCGCCAGGGCGATGGCCCGTGGCTGGTGGCGGCTCACAGCTTCGGCTGCCTCGCGCTGGTGCGCCACCTGGTGCTTCAACCGGATACACGGGTGGCCGGGGTGCTGCTGGTGGCGCCGGCCGACCCGGACAAGTTCGGCGTGGCGGGCCTGCTGCCCCAGGGTGCGCTGACCGTGCCCGGAACGATGGTGGTCAGCAACACCGATCCGTGGATGCGTGCGGCCGCTGCGCGCGCCTGGGCGCAGCGCTGGGGCTGCCACACCGTGAATCTGGGCGACGCCGGCCACATCAACACCGCTTCGGGCTTCGGCCCATTGCCGCTCGCGCAGCGCTGGGTGGTGTCGATGCAGCAGGTGCTGTCTTGGGTCGAACGGCGTGATCGCGCCGATGTTTCTCCCTGGTCGTTCGCACTGTGAATCACCCCGATCGTTGAATTTCGAATAAGTAACCGCGGAACGCTTCGTTTTCGGATTGAAGGCCGCTGCCTAGGATGACCCGTTCGCTGTCAGCACGCCTTCCTTCAACAATCTTTCCAGCAGGTTCCGAACTCATGTCTGTCTCCAGCTTCACCCGCTCCGCACTGCTCGTCCTCGCCGTCAGCGCAGCTGCCTTCGGCGCCATCGCCAAGGACATCTCGTTGCTCAACGTGTCGTACGACCCGACGCGCGAGCTGTACGTCGAATACAACGCCGCATTTGCCAGGTACTGGAAGGCCAGGACCGGTGATGTGGTCACCGTCAAGCAATCGCATGGCGGCTCCGGCAGGCAGGCGCGTTCGGTCATCGATGGCATCGACTCCGATGTGGTAACACTGGCGCTGGCCTACGACATCGACGAGATCGCCGAGCGCGCCAAGGTGCTGCCCACCGACTGGCAGAAGCGCCTGAAGCACAACAGCTCGCCGTACACCTCGACCTACATCTTCCTGGTGCGTAAGGGCAACCCGAAAGGCATCAGGAACTGGGAGGACCTGATCAAGCCGGGCGTCGGCGTGATCACCGCCAACCCCAAGACCTCGGGCGGTGCGCGCTGGGGTTACCTGGCGGCCTATGGGTTTGCGCTGAAGCAGCCCGGCGGCACCGAAGCCAAGGCGCAGGAGTTCATCGCCAACCTGTTCAAGAACGTGCCGGTGCTCGATTCGGGCGCGCGCGGCTCGACGGTCACCTTCGCCGAACGCGGCATCGGTGACGTGCTGCTGGCCTGGGAAAACGAGGCGCACCTGGCGCTCAAGGAGTTCGGCGCCGACAAGTTCGACATCGTCTACCCGCCGGTCAGCATCCTGGCCGAGCCGCCGGTCAGCGTGGTCGACAAGGTCGTCGACAAGAAGGGCACCCGCGATGTCGCGCAGGCTTATCTGGAGTACCTGTACTCGACCGAAGGCCAGGAGATCGCGGCCCGCAACTTCTATCGGCCGATCGACCCGGCGATCGCCGCGAAGTACGAGAAGAACTTCCCGAAGATCAAGCTGTTCACCATCGACGATGTGTTCGGTGGCTGGACCAAGGCGCAGAAGACCCACTTCGCCGATGGCGGCGTGTTCGACAAGATCTACTCGGTCAAGTAACCCGTCCGGGCCCGGAGCTCGGCTCGCACCGAGCCGCCCGGTGTCGCCCGCCGGCCGGCTGTCTCCCTGCGGGGTGCAGCCGGCCTTACTCGTTTTCCGACTAAGGATCGATGCAATCGGTCGTTGGTCATTCGATGAGCGCTGCCTAGCATCGTCGTTCCGACACTTTTGGGGCGGCTTTGGGCCGCCTTTCACCATGTCCTCAGTTTCCCGTCGTATGACGCTCGTCGCGCTGGCCAGCATGGCCGCAGCTTCCTTCAACGCCTCTGCACAAGGGGCCGGCAAGACCCTGTTGAACGTCAGCTACGACGTGTCGCGCGAGTTCTACAAGGAATACAACGCGGCTTTCGCGGCCCACTGGAAGAAGACCACCGGCGAGACGCTGACGCTGAACCAGTCGCACGGGGGCAGCAGCAAGCAGGCGCGCAGCGTGGTCGAGGGGCTCGAAGCCGACGTCATCACGATGAACCAGGCCAACGACATCGACATCCTGGCCGACAAGGGCGCGCTGATTCCCGCCGACTGGGCCAAGCGCCTGCCCGACAACAGCGCGCCGACGACCTCGCTGTCGGTGATCCTGGTGCGCAAGGGCAACCCGAAGAACATCCGCGACTGGAGCGACCTCGGCCGACCGGGTGTCTCGGTGATCATCCCGAACCCGAAGACCTCGGGCAACGGCCGCTACACCTACCTCGCGGCCTGGGGCGCGGGCCTGAAGAACGGCGTCGCGCCAGCGGCTGCCAAGGCGCTGGTCGAACGCATCTTCGCCAACGTGCCGGTGCTCGACGGCGGTGGGCGCGGGGCCACCACCACCTTCGCGCAGCGCAACCTCGGCGATGCGCTGGTCACGTTCGAGAGCGAGGTGCCGCTGATCAAGCGCGAGTTCGGCGGTGATTACGAGGTGATCTACCCGACGTGGACCGTTCTGGCCGAGAACCCGGTGTCGGTGGTCGACAAGGTGGTCGACAAGCGCGGCACGCGCACGCAGGCCGAGGCTTACCTGAAGTACCTGTGGTCCGACGAAGGCCAGGACATCGCTGCCCGCCAGCACATTCGGCCACGCAGTGCCAAGGTGCTGGCGAAGTACGCGAAGGACTTCCCGAAGGTCAACGCGTTCACCGTCGACGAGGTGTTCGGTGGCTGGAAGAAGGCGCAGAAGGAGCACTTCGACGACGGCGGCTTCTACGACCAGATCATCGTT
Source organism: Pseudomonadota bacterium (assembly GCA_030271615.1). Lineage (GTDB taxonomy): Bacteria > Pseudomonadota > Gammaproteobacteria > Burkholderiales > Burkholderiaceae_C > PBB1. The sequence continues at coordinate 486 of JARXKP010000236.1, read as the reverse complement.
CGCTCGAAGAAATAGGCAGGGCGGTCCCGTGTTCCTTTCCCGCAACCTGCTCAAGCGGCACAGCGTGCTGCCGGGCTTCGACCTGGCGCTCGGCTTCACGCTGCTGTACCTCAGCTTCATCGTGCTGATCCCGCTCAGCGCGGCCTTCCTGAAGACCGCGACGATGACCTGGCCGGCCTTCTGGGATGCGGTCACCTCGCCGCGCGTGATGGCCTCGTACCGGTTGACCTTCGGCGCCTCGCTGGCCGGCGCGTTGCTGAACGCGTTCTTCGGCCTGATCGTCGCGTGGGTGCTGGTGCGCTACGAATTCCCGTTCAAGCGCGTCGTCGATGCGCTGGTCGACCTGCCGTTCGCGCTGCCGACCGCGGTGGCCGGCATCGCGCTGACGGCGCTCTATGCGCAGAACGGCTGGATCGGACAGTGGTTGCCGTTCAAGGTCAGCTACACGCCGCTGGGCGTGTTCGTGGCGCTGACCTTCATCGGCCT
>JARXKP010000235.1 GCA_030271615.1 Pseudomonadota bacterium | reverse complement strand
GATTCCGAAGCGGTCGCGCAGCGGGCTGGTCAGCATGCCGGCCCGGGTGGTCGCGCCGACCAGCGTGAAAGGCTGCAGGTCGAGCTTGATCGAGCGCGCAGCCGGACCCTCGCCGATCATGATGTCGATCTGGTAGTCCTCCAGCGCCGGGTAGAGGATTTCCTCGACGACCGGGCTCAGGCGGTGGATCTCGTCGATGAAGAGCACGTCGTTGCGCTCGAGGTTGGTCAGGATCGCGGCCAGGTCCTTGGGCTTTTCGAGCACTGGGCCGGAGGTCGAACGCAGGTTCACACCGAGTTCGTTGGCAATGATGTGCGCCAGGGTGGTCTTGCCCAGCCCCGGCGGGCCGAACAGCAGCACATGGTCCATCGCCTCGCTGCGCATCTTGGCCGCACCGATGAAGATCTCAAGCTGCTCGCGCGCCTTCACCTGCCCCACGTACTCGGTCAGGCCCTTCGGCCGCAGCGCGCGCTCGATCGCTTCTTCGTTGGGCGAAGCGGGCGCTGCACTGACCACGCGACGGGGCTCGAAATCGTCGGTCTGGATGCTCATGCCGCATTATCGGCACGACCTGGCGAGGGCCTGCCGGGCTCCCTCCACGTGGCGGATTCGTCCACCCCTGCGTGACCTAAACTGCCGCCGCCACTCAGGAGTGATTCCATGTCCATTCAAAAACTGCTCGGCGGCGCGGCACTGGCTCTTGCCACCCTCGTCGCCACCGCACACAGCTTCAAGGTGGGCGCCATCGAAATCGACCACCCCTACGCCCGGCCGACCTCGGCGGGGCAGAGGGTCGGGGGCAGTTATCTGAAGCTCGACAACAAGGGCGCGTCCGATCGGTTGCTGTCAGCCACCAGCGCGATGGCGGCCTCGGTCGAGCTGCACAGCATGTCGATGGAAGGTGACGTGATGAAGATGCGTCAGGTCGACGTCATCGAGCTGCCCAAAGGCGCGACGGTCGAATTGAAACCCGGCAGCTTCCACATCATGCTGATGGGGTTGAAGGCACCGTTGAAGGCCGGGGACAAATTCCCGATGACGCTGAAGTTCGAAAAAGCCGGCGAGGTGGTCGTGACCGTGAATGTCGAGGACCCCAAGGCGACCGACACCGCCGCCGATCACAGGCATTGATCGGCCGGTCGCGCCGGCCAGCAATCAGCCGAGCGCCTTCAACGCGAGCTTGATGCCGTCACTGACGCTGGTTTCGACGGGCAGGCTCTTCAGCGCGGCGGCCGCCTCCCGATCGCTGTAGCCCAGCGCGACCAGCGCTTGCAGAATGTCGGCCTGAGCATCGCTGCCGACGGATGCGGGTGCGGTGATGGCGTCGGCGAGCTTGCCCTTGAGTTCGAGCAGCAGCCGTTCGGCGGTTTTTTTCCCGATGCCGGGGACCTTGACGAGTCGCCCGGTTTCCTGCCGCGCGACCGCCTGCGCCAGCTCGCCGACGCTCAGGCCCGACAGCAGCGACAGCGCCATCCGCGGCCCGACGCCGGTGATCTTGATCAGCAGGCGAAACGTCTGGCGCTCGTCGTGGGTGAGGAACCCGAACAGGATCTGTGCGTCCTCGCGCACGATGAAATGCGTCAGCAGCGTGACCCGCTCGCCGAGGCCGGGCAGGTTGTAGAAACTGCTCATCGGCACGTCGACTTCGTAGCCGACGCCATTCACATCGATGAGCAATTGCGGGGGCGATTTTTCCGCGAGGGTGCCGGTGAGTCGTCCGATCATCGAACGATTATCCGGTCGCCTTGCGTGCTCCGGTGCGCACGGCCGCTGTCAGGCAGCGGGTCAGCTTCGAAACAGCCCCAGACGCTGGGCTTCGAGCGCGGCTTCGGCGCGCGAACTCACGTTGAGCTTGCGGTAGATCTGCTTGACGTAGTCGGCGATCGTGTGGCGCGAGAGGCTGAGCTGCACGCCGATCTCGGGCAGCGTGTAACCCTTGGCGACGCGCAGCAGTACCTCGTTTTCGCGATCGGTCAACGACACGTGCGGCATGGCGTGAGCCTGCTGCTGCGGTTTGACTTTCGACTGCGCGGCGAAGTGCGAGATCACGCGGCGCGCGATCGACGGCGACAGCGGAGGCTCGCCACCGCTCATGCGCTTGAGTTGTTCGGCAATCAGCTCGCGCGACTGCTCTTTCAGCAGGTATCCGAAGGCGCCGGCCTGCAAGGCGGGAAACAGGTGGTCGTCGTCATCGTGAATCGTGACCACGACCGATTGGCATTCGAGCTGGGTTTCGCGCAGCGCCGCGACGACCGTGACTCCCGAGCCGTCGGGCAGGCCCAGATCGACCAGCGCCAGGTCGAACTTGATGGCGGTCGTCAGCTCGAGCGCATCGTGGACTCGCGCGGCTTCGTGGATGTGTGAATTGGGGAAGACCTGCACCACCAGCGCCTTCATCCAGGCGCGGATCTCGGGCAGGTCTTCGAGCAGCAAGATGTTGTTCATCGGGACTCCGTCCATCGGTTTATCGACCAAAACGGAGGATTCGGGAATGAAAACGGAGGGGTTCATCGTTGAATTACAAGGGAATCGTGAGTCTGATCACGGTGCCGTAGCCCGGACCGGATTCGACGAGGCACTGACCCAGCAATTGCTTGGCGCGGTGCTTCATGCTCGACATGCCGTGGCCGCGGTCGAGCTTGCCATCGAGCTCCATCGCGATGCCCTTGCCGTTGTCTTGCACCAGCAGGCCGAAATGAACCGCATCGACCGAGGTGCGCACCTTGCACTGCGAGGCGCTGCTGTGCTTGATGATGTTGCTGACCGCCTCGCGCAGGATGCGTGTCGTCTGCACGAACGTCCGCGCGCTGAGTTGCTGGTCGAGCTCGTCCACCGGGTTGCGCCAGTCGGCTTCGATGTTGGCCTGACCCAGCCGCGACACGGTTTCGGCGCGCCAGTCGGCCAAGGCATCCGCCAGGCGCACCGGCTTGCCGGTGAGTCCGCGTACCGACAAGCGCATTTCTTCGAGTGCCTCGCGGGCCAGGGTCGAGATGCGTTCGCTTTCGCTGGTGTGCACGATCGTCAGCAGCTTGGCGCCGAGGTCGTCGTGCAGGTCGGCCGCGATGCGCTTGCGTTCCTTCTCGGTGACCTGCTCGACGCGCAGCGCCGACATCTGCGCGAAGTTGCGTTCGATCTCCGCGGTGGCGTCGATCACGCGCTTTTCCAGTTGCGTGCGGTTGACCTCGGCCGCCTGGAGCGCGCGGCCGAATACCTGCAGCAGCCGCGAGCCGATGCCGAGCAGCAGCAACGGCAAGGCGAAGTTCAAGGGCTGGATCGCCTGCGTGGGCAGCCAGCCGAACTGCACGGCGAGTTCGAGCATCACCAGCAGGCCCATGCTGCCGAGTGACAACCCCATCGGCCAGAAGTCGGCGCGCCGGTGTTTCCAGGCCCGCGTCAGGTACAGCGCGATCGCGGCCAGCAGCTGCGCCGACATCAGCAGGAACCAGGTGTTGGCGAACACGAACAGACGATCGGGGGCGGCCAGCATCAGGCTGAGCGGCATCAGCAGGCATTGCAGCAGGAGGGCGCCGGCCACGCGGCGTGAACGCACCCCGGCATAGCTCAGCAGGAACAGCACTGCCATCGCCACCACGGGCGCAAACGCGCTGCACGCCAGCAATTCGAAGTCGCGCGTTTCCCACGGCCACTGAGGCCACCACACGCGCAGCGACAGCAGCGCCCAGCCGATCAGCAAGGAGCCGAAGTAAAGCAGAAAGATTTCGCTGCGATTGATCCAGCTCAGGATCAGCAGAAAGCCCCCCAATGCGATCAGCGTGATGCCGGTGATCTGGATCGTCGAGATGCTCCAGAACTGGCGGCTTTCATACAGTTCGGTCATGCGGGCCGCCGGCCCGATGTGCAGCGCCGACAGCCCTCCTGCGCGGGCCCTCGCCGAGACATGTGTCAGTGCCGAGCCTTGCACCTGGATGTCCAGCACATTCGTCTGCTGATTCAGCAGTGCCGCGGGCAGGCTGACCAGCTGGGGCCGGTAGCAATTGCGCGCCAGGGGTTCGACCATGCGGCCGCCGCTGAAAATGCGCCGACCATTCAGATGCACTTCGAGGTTGCTGCACGCCCGTTCGATGTAGAGCGCCAGCAGGTCGTCGTCGGCGAGGTCCGCAGGCTTGCCGAACGTGGTCCGGTACCACACGCTGCCGTTGTGGTCGGGGCGGGTCGCCGCCCAGTTGTCGGGCAGGTTGACCGGCGCGGGTGTGCCGGTGGTCGGGAAGTGGGCGTCGTTGCTGTCGATGGACAGCGCCGAAGTGATCGTCAGCACGGCGGCGTGGGCCGTGCCGGTGGCCAGCAACACCCAAAGGGCAAGGAGTTGGAGCACAGCGCGGGTCCGCATGGGCGGCGATTGTGCAGGATGGCTCCGGCCGCACACGCGACCGAGGCCTGGGCGGCGGGCTCGCCCCGACAGGCCAGACGCCACAATAGGCAACCCCTTCGAAGATCGGTCGAACTTGATCCTCAGACACGCATTCATTCCGCTCGACAACGCCCGGCTGGCTCATCTGTGCGGCAGTCTGGACAGTCACCTGCGCGACATCGAATCGGCGTTCGACGTGACGATCGTGCGGCGCAATGAATCGTTTCGCATCGAAGGCGGCAAGGCGCAGGCGGAGCGTGCGGTGGGCCTGCTGCAGTCGCTGTACGACCGCGCCCACCTTCCCCTGGCAGCCGACGCGTTCCAGTTGTCGCTGGTCGAGGCCGCTGCCGACACTGCGGGCCGTGCGCTGCCGGTGGCCAAACGCCCGTCGGCAGCCGGCACCGAAGATGCGGTCCCGGTTGCCGAGACCGCTACCGTGCTGCGCACCCGCCGCGCCGACCTGACCGGGCGCACGCCCAACCAGCGCGTCTACCTGAACAACATCCTTGCGCATGACATCACCTTCGGCATCGGGCCCGCCGGCACGGGCAAGACGTTTCTGGCGGTGGCCTGCGCGATCGATGCGCTCGAACGCAGCAGCGTCCAGCGCATCGTGCTGACGCGTCCGGCGGTCGAGGCCGGCGAGCGGCTGGGTTTCCTGCCCGGCGACCTGGCGCAGAAGGTCGACCCGTACCTGCGCCCGCTCTACGACGCGCTGTACGACCTGATGGGCATCGACAAGGTCACGCGCGCCTTCGAGAAGACGACGATCGAGGTGGCGCCGCTCGCCTTCATGCGCGGGCGCACGCTGAACAACGCGTTCGTGATCCTCGACGAGGCGCAGAACACCACGCCGGAGCAGATGAAGATGTTCCTGACCCGCATCGGCTTCGGCAGCAAGTGCGTGGTGACGGGTGACATCAGCCAGATCGACCTGCCCAAGGGCAACCTGTCGGGCCTGGTGGATGCCGAGCGCGTGCTCAAGCGCGTGAAGGGCATCGCCCACACCCGCTTCACCAGCGCCGACGTGGTGCGCCATCCGCTCGTGGCGCGCATCGTCGATGCCTACGATGCGGCGCGCGGCAAGGAATG
>JARXKP010000234.1 GCA_030271615.1 Pseudomonadota bacterium | reverse complement strand
CCCAGCACTTCGAAGTCCATCCCGACAACCCGCAGCCCCGGCTGCTGAAACAGGCCGCGCAGATCCTGCAAGACGGTGGCGTGGCGGCAGTGCCGACCGATTCGAGCTATGCGCTGGTGTGCCGGCTCGATGACAAGGCAGCGGTCGAGAACCTGCGGCGCATCCGGGGTGTCGACGACAAGCACCACCTGACGCTGCTGTGCCGTGATCTGAGCGAGCTGGCCAGCTACGCGCGCGTCGACAACCGGCAGTACCGGCTGCTGAAACTGGGCACGCCAGGGCCGTTCACCTTCATCCTCGAAGCGTCGAAGGAAGTACCCCGCCGCATCTCGCACCCGTCACGCCGGACCATCGGCCTGCGGGTGCCCGATCACAGGGTGCTGCAAGAGCTGTTGGCGGTTCACGGCGAGGCGCTGCTCGCAACCACCCTGATCCCGCGCGGCGAAACCGAACCGCTCAACGATCCGGACGAGATCCGCGAGCGCTATCAGAAGCTGGTGCAGGCCGTGGTCGATGCCGGCGCCTGCGCGGCACAGCCGACCACGGTGGTCGACCTGACGGGCGACACCCCGCTGCTGGTGCGCGTCGGTCGCGGCGATCCGGCCGCGCTGGGTTTGCAGGCCGAATGAAACAGGGTTCCGACGGCGCGCCGCGGCTCAAACGCCGCGGAGGGTTTTCGCGACGCTAGCGGGGTCGAAGCCGACCAGGCGCTGTCCACGCACCAGCAAGGTCGGCGTGCCCGGTGACTGTTGTGCGCGGTAGCTTTCAGCACAGGCCGCATCGATTTCGATGAAGCATTCGCTGAACGGGATGCGGTGCTCGGTCATGAACCGACTGGCGGTCTTGCAATATCCGCAGGTCTCGGACGAGAGCATCACGATGTCTCCCGGCTTTGCCAGCGCGGCCAGTGCGGCGCCCGCCTGCTTGTCGGTGCGGGACTGGACCGTCAGCAGCACCACGTAAGCCGCCGCGGCGATCAACAGCGGTCTGATCCAGCGTCGACCCGACATGATCTCAGCCGACGCAGGAGCAAAGCGACGTGGAGGTCGTCATCACGCACCGGCCGTCAGTGCGGCCGTCACGACGATCTCGATCTTCCAGTCGGGCCGCGCGAGGCGCGCCTGGACCGTGGCGCGCGGCGGCGCGTCGCCGGGCGCCACCCAGTCGTCCCACACCGCGTTCATCGCGTCGTAGTCGGCCAGATCGGCCAGGTAGAGGGTCGCCATCAGGATGTGCGCGTTGTCGGTGCCTGCTTCGGCGAGCAGGCGGTCGACCATCGCGAGCACCTGGCGCGTCTGGCCGGCGATGTCTTTCGTGGCGTCGCTCGGGACCTGGCCCGCGAGGTACACGACGTTCTGGAAGATGGCCATCTCGGACAGCCGATCACCCACATGGAAACGCCTCAGGCCTTGTGTCATCGCACTTCTCGGCTCATGGTTCGTGGCCTCATGGTCTCGATCGCTTCGTGCCGTGCCGCGGCGTTGCCGCAGGAACAACCGCGTTCGGCTTCCTACCCAGTCGGGCCTCGGTGCCGTTCAGCAGTTTCTGGATGTTCGCACCGTGCCGCCACACCAGCAGCAGGCCCATCACGCCGGTGGCGATCGCGATCGGCCCGGAGCCCCAGATCAGCAACTGGTAGAACGGCGCGAACGCCGCCGAAGCGATGGCGGCCAGCGACGAGTAACGGAAGAAATACGCAATGATCAGCCAGGTGCACAGGGTGGCGATTCCGAGCCACGGGTTCAATCCCATCAGCACGCCGCCGGCCGTTGCGACACCCTTGCCACCCTTGAACCCGAAGAACACGGGCCACAGATGCCCAAGGAAGGCCGCCACGCCGACCATCGCCGCAGTACCTTCGCCCAGACCGAATGGCGCGCCGTACACCGCCACGGCCGACACCGGCAGGTAGCCTTTCAACGCATCGAGCAACAGCGTCAGCAGCGCTGCACCCTTGTTGCCCGAGCGCAGCACATTGGTCGCGCCCGGGTTGCCCGAGCCGTAGCTTCGCGGGTCGCTGAGCCCCATCGCGCGGCTGACCAGCACGGCGAACGACAGAGAACCGATCAGGTAGGCCACGAGCGTGGCGACGAGGGGGGTAAGGTGCTCCATGACACGTGCGATGCTAATTGAGCGTTGATTCTGCGCCCTGCGCACGACCGCTCGAATCCGTGCGACGGTCTCAGGGCTTGAGAAAATTTTGTTGCGATATCAGCCCGCGCAGGAGAAAGCTTCGCAAGCTCCCACCGCTACCGCTGCGATTTCGACGGCCCCTGCGACACCACCGACCCGCCGGTCGCACACTGCACCGGCCGCGCGCCGAGCAAGGTCACCAGCACCTTCGGATCGATGCCGACCAGGTAACCGCGCTGCCCGCCGTTGATGTAGACGCGCGGCAGCTCGAGCACCGTCGCCTCGACATAGATCGGCATCGCCTTCTTCGTGCCGAACGGCGACGTGCCGCCCACCAGGTAACCGCTGTGCCGCTGCGCGACCTCGGGCTTGCAGTTCTGCACCTTCTTCGCGCCGATCTGGCGCGCGAGGTTCTTCGTGCTGACCTGCAGATCGCCGTGCATCAGCACGATCAGCGGCTGGGCGGCGTCGTCTTCCATGATCAGCGTCTTGACCACGTGGTGCTCGTCGACGCCGAGCTGGCGCGCGGACTCGGCGGTGCCGCCGTTCTCGACGTAGTCGTACAGGTGTTCGGAATAGATCACCGCACGGCGCTTCAGCAGTTGCGTCGCGGGGGTTTCGGAGGCGTGTTCTTTGCGGCTCATCGTCACTCGGTGTTCAAGAAATGCGGGGCGCGTTCACTGCGCCGGATCGCGGTGCGTCCAGCGGATCGCATCGATGCGCTGCAACAACTCCGGCGAGAGCGTGGTTCCCCACGCAGCGAGATTTTCGTCGAGCTGCCCGATCGAGGCGACCCCGATGATCGTGCTGGTCACGCGCGGGCTGGAGTAGCAGAAGGCCAGCGCCATCTGGGTCGGCGTCAGGCCCTGTTCGCGGGCCAGCGCGTTGTACAGCCGCGCGGCATGCAGCGCTTCGGGTCGCGCCCAGCGCTGCTGGCGCATCGACTCGAACAGCGCGAGGCGACCGGGCTGAACCGCGCCTGTGAATCCGGCTTCATCGTACTTGCCGGTCAGCGTGCCAAAACCGAGCGGCGAGTACGCGAGCATCGAGACACCCAGCCGGTGCAGCGCCTCATCAAGGCCGTTGTCGAGCGCGCGGCTCACCAGCGCGTACGGGTTCTGCACGCTCGCGATACGCGGCAGCCCGTGCTGTTCGGCCAGCCGAACGAATTCGCACACGCCCCACGGCGTCTCGTTGCTCAGGCCGACGTGGCGCACCTTGCCGGCACGCACCAGCGTGTGCATCGCTTCGAGCTGCTCGTGGATCGAGGTGACGGCGCGCTGTTGCTGCAGATCGAAGTACAGCGCGCCGAACACCGGCACCTGGCGCGACGGCCAGTGGATCTGGTACAGATCGATCACGTCGGTGCGCAGCCGTGCGAGGCTGTCGTCGCAGGCGCGCACGATGTCGGCGGCGGTGAGGTCGGTGCTGCCACCGCGTATCCAGTCCATGTTGCGCGACGGGCCTGCGACCTTGGTCGCCAGCACCACTTTCTGTCGCACGCCGGGCCGGCTGGCGAACCAGTTGCCGAGGATGCGTTCGGTGGCGCCGAAGGTCTCACGCCTGGGCGGCACCGAATACATCTCGGCGGTGTCGATGAAGTCGATGCCGCGCGCCACCGCATGATCGAGCAGCCGGTGTGCGTCGGCCTCGCCGACCTGCTGGCCGAAGGTCATCGTGCCCAGGCAGATCGGGGTGACCTTCAGCGCGCTCTGGCCCAGGGGAATGCGCTTGAACTCGATCATCGAAGAACGCGCCGGACTCATCGGTCAGCCACGAAAGCGTTGCAGCGCCTCGCCGGTGACGCGGCAGATGCGCCAGTCGGGCATCACGGTGGCGCCCATCTTCTCGTAGAAGCGGATCGCGTTCGCGTTCCAGTCGAGCACGCTCCATTCGAAGCGCCCGTAATCACGTTCGACCGCAATCCGGCCGACCCGACTCAGCAACGCCTCGCCGACGCCCCGACCGCGCTGGCTCGGCTGGACATACAGGTCTTCGAGGTACAGCCCGGGCTGCGCGAGGAAGGTCGAAAAATTGGTGAAGTACAGCGCGAATCCCACCACGTCGCCGCCCGACTCGCCTGCGCTTTCGGCGACCAGCGCCTCGACGACCGGCCGCTCGCCGAACAGATGCGGCCGCAGTTTTTCGGGCGTGACCTGCAGCAGGTGCGTCAGATGCTCGAATTCGGCCAGATCACGGATCAATTGCACGATCGCGGTGACATCACGCAGCTCGGCAGCACGGATGGAAAAAGGGGCGGGAGCGGGAGCTGCGGGGACGGTGCTCATTCTTGATCGTTCTCCTGTTCGGCCACGCCGTGCTGGCGGTCGAGTCTTTCCATGTGGTGGGCGTAATAGGCGACGATGATCACGTAGGCCAGCGGCGCGCCTTGAGCACCGACCCAGAAACTGAAGGGCCAGCCGAAAAACGTGAAGCTCAGGTCGCGGGCGAAGTAGGTCAGCACGAAGGTCACGACAAACCAGATCGCCAGAAGAATCGACGTGATTTTCAGGTTCTTTCGCCAGTACCTCCGGTGTCGTTCGGTCCATTGCATCGCGTCGATCTCCTGCGTGTGACCCATGACCGCATCGTCGCAGTCTATCGAGGGTCGCATGAGAGAATCATGCGCTGAAATCTGAACAGGTAAGCACCGTCATGGACGTCGAACACATCAATGCCATAGGCAACCAATTGGCCGACCTGAGCAAGCGCACGGTCGACCTCCGGGGGTATCTTTGACTACGACCGCAAAGCACTGCGGCTGAACGAAGTCAACGCGGCGCTCGAGAACCCGAGCGTCTGGAACGAGCCCAAGCGGGCGCAGGAACTCGGGCGCGAAAAACGCACCCTGGAAACGGTGGTGCAAACCATCGACCACCTGAACAGCAACTTGGCGGACAACACCGAGCTGTACGACATGTCGAAGGCCGACGGCGACTTCGACGGGCTGATGGCCATCGAGGCCGATGCCGCCAAGCTCGAAGAAACCGTGGCGCAGCTCGAATTCCGCCGCATGTTCAACAACCCGGCCGACCCGAGCAACTGCTTCATCGACATCCAGGCCGGTGCCGGCGGTACCGAAGCCTGCGACTGGGCCGGCATGCTGCTGCGCCAGTACCTGAAGTACTGCGAACGCAAGGGCTTCAAGGCCACGCTGGAAGACGAGACGGTTGGCGACATCGCCGGCATCAAGAGCGCCACGATCAAGGTCGAGGGCGAATACGCATTCGGCCTGCTGCGCACCGAGACCGGCGTGCACCGGCTGGTGCGCAAGAGCCCGTTCGATTCGGCCGGCGGGCGCCACACCAGCTTCGCGAGCCTGTTCGTCTACCCCGAGGTCG
>JARXKP010000013.1 GCA_030271615.1 Pseudomonadota bacterium | reverse complement strand
TTCGATCTCCCTTTTTTGGAACTAGCTCGTGCTGGACAACATTTCGAATTTTCCCTAAATGCGTCGTATAGAATCATAATCCTCATAGATTCGTGTCCCTGCGCGACGCCGTGTTCCTGGTGCCCTTTGCACAGCATCTTCCCTTGGCTCGCCAGGCGTGGTCGGCACAGGATGCGTGGATGCCGCGTGTCGAAACGACCCAGACGCTGGCACGCAGCCAGGCTCCGCCGGAGCCGGCGGCGGATCACGACATCTGCTTCGATGCGGCCCTGGACCTGCTGACCGCGCGCCGCCTGTTGCGCGGGCAAGCGGCGTTTGCGGGGTGGCCACGGCAGGACGCGCGAGCCTTCGATCAGGCTGCCACGTCGCTGATGCAGACGGCGCAGGCGATCGCTCGCGCGATCGCGGCGGTGCCGCCGATTCAGCGCGAGGCGCATCACGCCGCCGTTCGCGACGTGCTCGGTGCGCTGGGAGGGGTGGGTGGCACCGAGCGTCATCTGGCGCGCATCGCCTTTGAGTGGGCGGCGGCCACGACGGCACCTTCGACCGATCTGCTGTTTTCCTTGCGGCCCTCGGCGTGGATCGTCGTGCAGGCCGGCGGTGCAGATCGGCTGACGCAGCGGCTCGTCGACGACGCATCGACCACGTGCCCGGTGCTGTGGATCGACGCCGACCCGCCCGGCGACGACCCCATCCAGCTTGCTGCGCCGCAGGCGCGCGTCCAGGTGCAGGTGTGCAGCGGATTCGAGGACGAAGCACAACGCGCTGCCGCGCAGGTGATCGCCGACCTGACCGCGCGCGGTGCTCCCGTGGCGTTGATCGCTCAGGATCGGCTGCTGGTCCGGCGGATCCGTGCGCTGCTGGGTCGGCAAGGCGTGCCGCTGCGAGACGAGACCGGCTGGACCTTGTCGACCACGCGGGCGGGTGCCAGCATCGGGCTTCTGCTGCGAGCCGCCTCAGCGACTGCCACGGTGGACGAGGTGCTGGACGCGATCAAGTCGTGGCCTGTGGTGGCCAACGACCCCGCAGCGGTCGCCTCGCTCGAATCCACCTTGCGCCGCCAGCACTGGGCGCGACCGGCGGCGGTGGATCTGCAGCGACTGGCCGCCCCTGCCGCTGCGCTGTGGGAGTTCGCTGCGCGCGCGATGGAACCCTTGCGCGGCGCCGGTTCGCAGACGCTGGTGAACTGGTGCCTCCGCCTGCGGGCTGCGTTGCAGTCCAGCGGCCTGGCTGCGGCGCTTGCCAGCGACGATGCAGGGCAGCAGGTTCTCGCAGCACTTCACTTGGGTGTGTCCGGTGTCCTGGCCGGCCACACCGAGCCCCACACGCTCGCCGACTGCACCCGATGGGTCGATGCCTCGCTCGAGCAGGCGACCTACGTCCCCGCGTCGCCCGACGCGCCGGCGGTCATCGTGATTCCTCCGGCGCGCGCGATGCTGCGGCCGTTCGCCGCCATCGTCTGGCCGGGTGCCGACGACAGGCATCTGGGCGCGACGCCATCGCCGCATCCGCTGTTGAAAGACGCGGAGGTCGAGGTGCTCGGCCTGCCGACCGCAGCCCAGCGTCGCGAGCGCGAGACGATTGCTTTTGCGCAGGCACTGCGTTGCGCCCCGGTGACGCTGCTGCGGCGCACCGACGACGATGGCGAGCCGGTGTCGCCGAGCCCCCTGCTCGAACGGCTGGTGTGCGCCCTTCGCGAGGCCGGGTTGCCTGCGCTCGCCATCGCACCCGACGCACGCATCGAGAAGATCGTGCCGCCGAGTCCGGTCGCGCAGCCGCTGCCGTCGGCACCGGCGCTGTTGCCTGATCGCTTGAGCGCGAGCGCGTGCGAGGCCCTGCGTGCCTGCCCGTACCGCTTCTTTGCGCTGCGCATGCTCGGGCTGCAGCCGGCCGACGAACTCGACGGCGAGGTCGAGAAGCGCGACTACGGCACCTGGTTGCACGCGGTTCTGCACCGTTTCCATCTGGGGCGACCGGTACCTGCCGGCTTGCCGGCCGGGCAACACGACGACGCGCGCGCGCTGGCCGTCGCCGCGATCGAGGCGCAGGCCGAGATGGGATTGACCGATGCCGACTTCCTGCCGTTCGCGGCGACCTTCGAGCGCTTCGCGCCGCGCTACATCGACTGGCTGCACGGACGCGACCGCGACGGTGCGCAATGGCTCGACGGCGAACGCGACTGGACGGTGCATCCCCAAGAGTGGCAAGGCATCGCGATGCACGGCGTGATCGACCGCATCGACAGCGTGAGCGGGAACGATGGAACGGTGACGCAGTTGATCGACTACAAGACGGGCGGCACGGCCGGCCTGCGTTTGAAGGTGAAGCAGCCGCAGGAAGACACGCAACTGCCGTTCTATGCGGCGCTGGCGATCGAGCAGGGCCGCCTGGCCGGCGAGATCGGGCCGCTGGATGCGATCTACCTGTCGCTCGACGACGCGCAGAAGATCGTCGAGGTGCGGCACCCGGACGTCGAGCGCAGTGCGGTCGCGCTGGTCGAAGGTTTGGGCCAGGACCTGGCTCGCTTGCGTGGTGGAGCGGTGTTGCCTGCCCTCGGCGAAGGCGATGCCTGCGACTACTGCGATGCCCGCGGCCTGTGCCGGCGCGACCAATGGGCGGTCGGTCCGGCCGTGGGGGGGCTGCGTTGAGCGCGCCGATCGAATCGGTGGTGCCGGCGTACCGCATCGATGGTGCGCCGGTCGGCCCCGACGCGTTCTATGCCGTCGCCTGCGACCCGCGCCGCCATGTGGTCGTCGAGGCTTGCGCCGGTGCGGGCAAGACCTGGATGCTGGTGTCGCGCATCCTGCTGGCGCTGCTCGAAGGCGCCCAGCCACAGGAGATCCTCGCCATCACCTTCACGCGGAAGGCGGCGGGCGAGATGCGGTCGCGCCTCGCCCAGTGGCTGACCGAACTTTCCGCAGACGGTGGCAGCGATGCCCAGCGCATCGATGCGCTTCAGCAGCGCGGCCTGGACGCAGCCACCGCACGCGCACTCGCGCCGACGCTTGCGGGCTTGCAGCAGCGTTTGCAGCAGGCCGGCCGATCGGTCGAGATCCGCACCTTCCACGCCTGGTTCTCGCAGCTGCTCAAGGCCGCGCCGCTCGACCTGCTCACCGAACTCGGTGTGCAACGCGACGCACAGATCGTCGAGGACATTGCCGACCACGAGAGCGAGGTCTTCCGTCGCTTCCACGGCGTGGTCGTCGCCGACGAAACGCTGCGTGCCGACTACCACCACCTGGTGCAGCGCCATGGCCGTTCGCAATTGCGCAAATGGCTGGATGCCGCGTGGTCGAAGCGCGTCGAGATCGAACTGGCTGATGCGGCCGGCACGCTTGAGCCCAGTGTCGCGGCGCCCGCGTCGCCGTGTCCCGACGTCGACGAGGCCGCGCAACCGACACAGTGGGTGAGGTCTTCGTTGGTGCGGCAGACGATGCAGCGCTGTGCGTCGGTGCTGGGCGCCAGCGGCAAGGCGAAGGCGGCCGAGGCCGCACGCGCGATCGAGGCCGCGCTTTCGATGGGTGCGCTGCCGACCGCCGATGACGCAGCGGTGTTCGAGGCACTGTGGGCCGCCCTGCATACGCAGAAGGACACACCACGCAAGGGCCTTGGCGATCGACCGGAGCAGCAGGCGGCGATCGATCTGCTGCTGGCGCTGCGCGACGCGCTGGCGCAGCACGAGGCGCGCGACGAGCATCTGCGGATGGTGCGGCTGTCGCGTGTGTTGTTCGCCGAACTGGCCGCCTACAAGCGGTCGCGCGGGCTGGTCGAGATGGCCGATCTCGAGCGCTGTGCGGTTGCGCTGCTCGGCGATTCGACGCTGTCGGGCTGGGTGCAGGAACGGCTCGATGCGCGCGTGCGCCACCTGCTGATCGACGAGTTCCAGGACACCAGCCCGCTGCAGTGGCACGCGCTGGCGGCGTGGCTGTCCGGATATGCCGGTGCAGGCGGCGGCGCCAGCGGGCAGCGGCCGCCGAGTGTCTTCATCGTCGGCGACCCGAAGCAGAGCATCTACCGCTTCCGGCGCGCCGAACCGAAGGTCTTCGAGGCCGCGCGCGACTTCGTGCAGCACGGCCTGGGCGGGCAGGTGCTGAGTTGCGACCACACGCGGCGCAACGCGCCCGAGGTGCTGGCGGTCCTCAACGCGGTGTTCTCGCAGGCCGGCCGCGACGGCGAGTTCGCCGGCTTTCGGCCGCACTCGACAGCGCTGGGCCCGGTGTCCGGCGCCGGTGTTCGCCGTCTGCCTCCGGTGCTGCGCGAGCCCAGGGATCGCGATGGCGAAGCCCTGAGCGGCAACGATGTCGACACCTGGCGCGACACGCTGACGGTGCCGCGTGTCGAGCCCGAACAGGCGCTGCGCCAGCAGGAGGCCGACCGCGTCGCGCTCGCCGTGCGCGAGGTGCTGGCCGGCGGTGTGGCGCCGGGCGAAATCCAGGTGCTGTGCCGCAAGCGCGAGTCGCTGCGACTCGCTGCCGGATCGCTCGCGGCGCTCGGCGTGCCTTGCGCGGCCGTGGAAGAAGCACAGCTTTTCGACGCGCCCGAAGTGCGCGACCTGATCGCGGTGCTCGACGTGCTGGCGTCACCCAGCCATGCGCTGTCGCTGGCCCAGGCGCTGAAGAGCCCGATCTTCGGATGCAGCGACGACGACCTGGTGCAGCTGGCGAGCGCGGTCGCCGAGGCGGCGATCCGCGAAGCGACCGCAGACGCCGGCGATCTCCCGAGCTCCGACGGTGCGGGCGTGTCGCCGCCCATCGCGACGACGCGGCGTCGGGCCGTTCCGCTCGGCTGGTGGAAGGCCCTGCACAGCTTGGCCGATCCCAGCTCGTCCCTGCTTCGTGCCCGCGAATTGCTGCGCGACTGGCAGCGGGCCGCCGGTGTGTTGCCACCCCACGACCTGCTCGATCGCATCGTCGATGAAGGTCAGGTGATCGAGCGCACGCTGGCGGCCGTGCCGCCGACGAGGCGCGCTGCGGCTCGTGCCTCGATCGACGCGCTGCTCGCGCAGTCGCTGATGCTCGATGGCGCACGCGGGGCCACGCCGTACAACTTCGTGCGGGCACTGCGACGTCGGCGCCTGAAGATCGTGTCGCCTGCGCAGCCCGATGCGGTGCAGTTGCTGACGATCCACGGCGCCAAGGGCCTGGAGGCCGAGGTCGTCTTCGTGATGGACACGCAACCCGAGCCCACCGCCGCCGATACCGCGACCCTGCTGGTCCAGTGGCTGGTCGACTCACCGCATCCGGTGTGCTGCGCCTTCATCTACGCCGAGTCGCAGTGCCCGCCATCCTTGCGGCCCCTGTTCGAGGCGGAACAGGCCGCACGTCGGCGCGAGGAGCTCAACGGCCTCTATGTGTCGATGACGCGGGCCAAGCACCGTGTGGTGTTCAGCGCCACCGTGCCGCATCGCGCGCCGGCGGCCGCATCGTGGTGGCAACGACTCGAACCGCATGCGGTCGCCTGGTCACCCGGATCGGCAGGCCAGAGGGCACCGGGCACACCGATTCCAGATTTGCGTTTGCGGGTGCTGCCGGTGTGGCCGGCGATTGCCGCGCCGGCGATCGCGCAGGCTGACAACAACCCCGTCGGCGACAAAGGCGACGGTGGTGAGGCCAGCCGTCTCGGCCAGGCCGTGCACCGTGTTCTGGAGTGGTCGGTTCGATGCGCGCCGCCGCTCAACGACTCGCTCGACAAGCTCTGCGCTGCCGCTGCCCGCGAATTCGGTGCCGAAGTTTCGCCCGTGCAGCGGGTGGCTGCGGCCATCTTGAGCAGCCCGGCGTGCCAGCACTTTTTCGATGCGAGCCGGCTGATCTGGTCGGGCAATGAAGTGAGCGTGGTCGATGGTGGCGAGGTGCTGCGCATCGATCGCCTGGTGCATGTGGGTGCGGCAGGCGGCAAGGCCGGAGAAGACGAACCTCCGGTCGGCGTCTGGTGGGTGCTCGACTACAAGCTGAGCCATGCGCCACAGCAGCTGGACGTTCATCGACAGCAGTTGCGGCGTTATCAGCGAGCCGTCTCGCGCCTGCAACCCGGGGCCATCGTGAGGTGTGCCTTCATCACCGGAAGCGGGGCGGTCATCGAGTTGACCTGATGGTCCGGGCCACCCCGTGGTGCGGGTGCCCGCAGCATCGGCGCGTCTGAATCGAGCCGAAAGCGTCTCAAATGCACCGCAAACGCCCATGATTTCACGGCATTGGTGTTGGCGCCGGCCGGGTCCAATGGGCAATATCCGACCACCCTGATCATGACCGGCCCTGCCACTTCCTCCGCCAGCGCTCGACCGACCCAGCTCGGTCGCAGCTTAGGCCGTTTCGAGCTGCTTCGATTGCTCGGCAAGAGCCAGGGCAGCATGGTCTGGCTGGTGAATGATCCGCAGCTCCATCAGGAGCTGGTGCTCACGCTGCCGCGGGTGCAGCCTGTCGATCCGGCAGCGCTCGAGCACTGGCTCACGCAGGTCCGCCACGCGGCTCGACTCGATCACCCCAACCTGACGCAAGGCGTCGAGGTCGCCGTTCAGGAACAGTGGCCGTTTCTGGCGGTCGATCGCTCGAAAGGCGTCACGTTGGGAGAGTGGCTGGCGCTGCACCCGAATCCGTCGCCTATCGAAGCGGTGGGTTGGGTCTGCCAGATTCTGGAAGGCGTGGCTTTTGCACACGAGTCCGGCACCGCTCACCACGACCTGCAACTGCACAGTCTGTTGATCAACGACGCGGGCCGGGTTCAGGTCATGGCACTGGCGACGTCCAGTGGACAGGGAACGCCTGTGCCCGCCGATGCAGCGAAGCGCGGCGTCGATCAATCCATGCTGGTCGAGGCCGATGCCCTGCGCGCCCACCGAGAAGCCAGCGAGCGCGACGTGCTGGCGTGCGGTCTGCTGCTGCACCTGCTGCTGACCGGTGCTCCGGTGCTGGACGAGCCCGACATCGCGAAAGCGATGCTGCGTTTGCCGCCGGCCGGGCGCGACCTCGTGCGCCTGCCCTGGAGCACGCCGCACCCGATCCCCGAGGCGCTGCGCGCGATCGCGAACCGCTGCACGACGAGTCAGGATCGCCAGCGCTACCTGAGCGCGCGCACCTTCCTGCGTGCCTTGCAGGGTTGGCTCGAAGCCGAGGCGCTCGGCCGCGATGGCCCGCTCGAACTGATGCTCGACCGTTTGCGCACGGTCGGCGCCTTGCCCGCGCTGCCCGGCATGAGCGCCCGCGTCGAGCGCATGGCGGCCATGGACGGCCAGCACGTCGAAGCGATCTCGCACCTCATCCTTCAAGACATGGCGCTCAGTTTCGAGTTGCTGCGCGAGGTCAATTCGGTGCATGTGCAGGGCACGCAAGCCGCCGGCTCGGCCCCGGTGCTGACGATCCGCCGTTCGATTGCACTGGTCGGTCTGAACGGGGTGCGACAGGCCGCCAACGGGTTGCGGCTGTGGCCGGGACCGTTGTCGGACGCAGGCGCCCAGGCCCTGCGCACGCTGATGGATCGTGTGCGACTGGCCGGCTACACCGCACAGGCCCTGCGTCCGCCGGGATATGACGCCGAAGTCGTGTACCTGGTGGCCGTGCTGCAGAACCTCGGCCGCCTGCTGGCGCAGTACCACTTTCCGGATGAGTCCGAACAGATTCGATACCTGATGCATGGCACACCGGCCGCCGCCGATGCCCCGTCGGGCACGCCCGCCGCGCCAGGCTGGGCGGAATCCGATGCGTCGTTCGCGGTGCTGGGCATCGACATCGAAGCACTGGGTGCCGCCGTGGCGCGACATTGGGGACTCGGCGACGAGATGCTGCACATGATCCGACGCCTGCCGAAGGATCTACCGGTGCGCACGCCCGACAGCGACAGCGACGTGCTGCGCATCACCGCCAGCGCGGCCAATGAAGCCGTCGACGCTGCACGGTCGCCCGGTGCGATCACAGGCGCAGCCAGCGATGGCCGCAGCGATGCAGCGGTCGGTGCCGAAGCGCCGGTGACTTCGAAGTCGTCGCGCGGAGGCACCCCGCGGACCTCCGTCGCGCAGCGGTACGCACGCAGCCTCGGGCTGACGCCGCGCATCATTCAGGAGTCGCTGGACGCTGCCCGTCACGCCTTGCGCACCGGCACAACGGTTCAGTCCGCATCGTCACGTCCCGACGTGGATCCTGTCGCTGCGCAGCCTGCCGCCGCGGCAAGTTGATGTCATGACGGTCCTCGAGGGTCGCCGGTTCGGGTGGTGTTCCCGCTCATCGTCTTGTCCCGGCGCTGACCGGGCGCAGCCCTTTCGGGGCAGCCCGTCGAGGGCCGGTTGATCATGGCGGCCCACCTCGCCGCGACGCCGATGCCGGAGACGCTGGGCCGTTTTGAACTGCGCCGTTTGCTGGGCAAGGGCGCACAGGCGAACGTCTGGCTGGGCTTCGATGCACACCTTGAGCGCGAAGTGGCGGTCAAGATCATCCGACGCTCCAGCGACGTCGATGTGGGTGATGCCAGGCTGTGGCTGCAAGAGGCGCGCAGTGTCAGTCGGCTGACCCATCCGAACATTGTTCCGGTGTTCGAGGCCGACGTGCACGATGGGCAGCCGTTCCTGGTCTTCGAGTACGTGCCCGGGCACACGCTCACCGAAGTGCTGCGTGCGAAAGGCGCTTTCACGCCACAAGCGGCAGTCGCCACGACCATCGAGATTCTCAGTGCGCTGCAGGCCGCACACGAGGCGGGTATCGTGCATCGCGACCTCAAGCCGTCGAACGTCCTGATCGATATCAATGGCCGGGCGCGGGTGATGGATTTCGGCATTGCGGTGAAGACGAACGACACCTCGCAAAGCAACCAGATCGTCGGTACGCCCGGCTACCTGTCTCCCGAGGCCGCCGCGGGCTTGTCGCCCACGCCCGCAATGGACGTGTTTTCGGCGGGCCTGGTGCTCGCTGAGCTGCTGGCGGGCCGGCCGGTGATCGCCGAGAAGGATCCTTACCGCGCGATCTACCGCTCCGCCCACGAAGATCTGGCGTTGCCGGAGGGCATCGGTGCCGAGGTGGAAGACACGCTGCGCGCGATCGTTCTGCGGGCGATGTCGCGCGATCCGGCGCGACGCTACGCCAGTGCCGAAGCGTTCATCGATGCTTTGCAGGCGTGGTTGAAACCGGCGATCAGCGTGACCGAGGCCGCTGCAGCCGGCGCCGCATCCAGCAACGGAACACTCGATTTCCTGCTGCGCCGCATGCGGCACAAGAGCGATTTCCCGGCGATGTCGGATGCGGTGAGTCGCATACAGCGCGTGGCCAGTTCGGAAACAGAGAGCCTCAACAGCCTCGCCAACGAAATCCTCAAGGATGTCGCCCTCACCAACAAGCTGCTGCGCCTGGTCAACACCGCCAGCTATCGGCATGCCGGCGGCGGCAGCATCAGCACGGTGTCACGGGCGGCAGCGCTGATCGGGTTTGCAGGTATCCGCAACATGGCATTGAGCCTGGTCCTGCTCGAGCACATGCAGGACAGGGGTCACGCGAACCTGCTGAAGGAAGAGTTCCTGCGCTCGCTGATGGCCGGCACGCTGGCGGGTGAACTGTGCGGATCGGGTCGCGAAAGCGAAGAAGCCTTCATCGGCTCGATGTTCCAGAACCTCGGCCGATTGCTGACCGAGTTCTACTTTCCCGAGGAAGCCCGGCAGGTCCGCAGCCGGCTTGCCCGGGGTGTGGCGCCCGGTGCCGCACCGCGCACAGGCGCCGAGAACTCCATCTCGGTCGAGGTGCTGGGTTTGAGTTTCGAAGAACTCGGGGTCGGTGTCGCCAAGTCCTGGGGGCTGCCGGAAAGCCTGCAGCGGTGCATGCGCAAACCCGCTGGCGACCCACCGTCGCGCCCGCCCGATGCGGCACCAGAGCGACTTCGCTGGCTGGCGCTGGCCGCCAATGATCTGACCGACACGCTGTTGCGCACCGATCCGGGGGCCTCGGTCAGCGCGGTTACTGCCATCGCCGAGCGCTACGCGCGCGTCCTCAGCATGAGTGCAAAGGACATCTGCGAAGCAACCGCTGCGGCGCGCACCAAGGTCGGCGACTCGGCCCGGGCCATGAACCTGGTGGTCAGCAGCACCTCGCAGGCGGCCCGCCTGATCGCGGCGCCGGCAGGCCCTGACGCGGGCGGTGTTCTGGGCGATGCCCATCCGGCCGTCACCGATTCTCTGGCGCCGCATGCCTTGCAGGCGATTGCCGCGCTGCCGTCCGATTCGTCCGACGAGACCGTGGTACCTCCGTCGGGCAACGCTGGCAAGGCGGCTGACATCCTGGCCGCAGGAATCCAGGACATCACCAACTCGATGGTCGAGAACTTCAAGCTCAACGAAGTGCTGCGCATGATCCTCGAGACCATGTTTCGTGCGCTCGGTTTTCGTCGGGTGCTGTTCTGCCTGCGCGACCCGAAGACCGAAACGCTGACCGGCCGCTTCGGTCTGGGCGAGAGTGCCGACGCAGCGGCTGCGCTCTTCAAGGTGCCGCTGAAGGGTGGCACCGACCTGTTTGCCGCGGTGTGCCTGAAGGGCGCCGACACGCTGATCCGCGATGCAGGCGAACCTGCCATGGCCGCGCGCCTGCCGACCTGGTACCGGAAGACGGTCAATGCACCGTCATTCCTGCTGCTGCCGTTGATGATGAAGGGCGCTCCATTCGCGATGATCTACGCCGACCAGGCGCAAGCTGGGGGCATCGAACTCGACGAGAAGGAGTTGTCGCTGCTGCGTACCTTGCGCAACCAGGCGGTGATGGCGTTCAAGCAAGCGAGTTGATCGCCGGGTCGAATGGATGCTTCGGCGCAGACGTGAGCCAGCGAGCTGGCTGCCACAGTCCACAGGACCATTCGTCACCGCCGAGCTTCCACCGAAGCAGCCTTGTGCGGGCATGCGCCAGCGAAGGAAGACGGCTCAGGTCTTGTTCGAATGCGGCATGGTCTGCCCGGTCCATTCCACGCCGAGAAAGTCGCACAGGCGCTGCATCGAGTCTGATTCGGAAACGTTCAAGACCAGCAGATCCTTCGGCCGATCAGAAAAGTATTTAAGTACTGACGCGTTGTGGTTCAGGTAGTTATCGATATATATCGATCTGTCGTACAGGCTCTCTTCGGTAACGCCATAGTTTGCCTGCGCCAGGTCCCACAGATGACCGGGGTATCGGTAAGGAAATTCTTTCAACTCCGCCGCAGTCGGTATATGTTTCCCCTGATTGACGATCTTGGCATGGAATCGAGTGAGCGATTGATACCATTGATCTGCGGTGTCACGAATCGTCAATATGAACTTCGAGTTCGGGAACAGGGCATCCATCGCCGCGTAGGTTTCGGGTAACGCAAATGGCGTATCCTGAAACGCATCTGCCGTTTCCGTCAGTTGGGCGATCCTGTCGAATCTTCTTTCCTGCCAGTCCTTCAGCAGCATTTCGCCTCTGGGTTGATGGCCCATTGAAAATCCGAGGTCTGCCAGCGCTTTTTCAAGCGACGTGGTGCCAGTCTTGTGCCGCCCGATACAGAATATCTTTCGGCCGTCTTTCTTGCCAAATGCGAGGTCTGAAAGTGCAATCAGAACCTCGTTC
Source organism: Pseudomonadota bacterium (assembly GCA_030271615.1). Lineage (GTDB taxonomy): Bacteria > Pseudomonadota > Gammaproteobacteria > Burkholderiales > Burkholderiaceae_C > PBB1. The sequence goes on along the minus strand of JARXKP010000013.1, from coordinate 16,063 downwards.
TTCAGGCCACTTCGAGCGACGTGATCCACCATGTGCTGCAGCGATTCCCAATCCCCCATGACATAAAGCACGCGCGCCAGATTCGTGAATATCAACTCACTGCTGGAGGCTGCGCGAAGTCCGGCCTCGAAATGCAGTCGCGCAGCAATGAAATCTTCCTGAGTGAACGCCAGCACCCCGATGAAATTATGGGCAGTGGGATGGCCTGGAGATAATGTCAGGGCTTTGCGATAACAGGCTTCCGCCTCGATCCATCGGCCTTCTTGCTGGAATTCAGAGCCTTTCTGAATGAGGCTGTCAAACGACAAGGATGATGTGCTCTGCATTATTTGAATGATGCGGATTCTGAAATGAGATGATCAACGATCAAACGGCTCGGTCTTGACCGGCAGGAATCAATTCCCGAATAGTCATCAGGATGAGTTCGACGGCCTCTGCCTTTGAACATTTGCTTGCGTCAATGGAAACGCTGGGCCTGTCTGGTTTCTCATACACGCTCCCTACCCCGGTCATGTTGGGGAGAATCCCCTCTCGTGCCTTGCGATACAGCCCCTTGACATCACGGTGCTCGCAAACTTCGAGTGGTGTGGAGATATAGATTTCAAAGAAGTTTTCGGGTCCGACGAGTTGCCTGGCGAAATCTCTGTCGCGCCTGAAGGGTGAAATGAATGCGGTCATGACAATGAGCCCGGCATCCATCATCAGCTTCGCGACTTCCGCCAATCGGCGAATGTTCTCCTGACGGCCTTCAGGGGTAAATCCGAGATCCCTGCACAGGCCACTCCGGAAGTTGTCCCCATCGAGCGTGTAAGTCCGCTTCCCGGTTCGGTGCAGTGCGATCTCCAACTCGTCAGCGATCGTTGACTTGCCGGCGCCGGAAAGCCCGGTGAACCACAGCACTGCGCCTTTGTGGCCGTTCAGGCGTTCGCGTTCTAGACGCGTGATCGAGAAGGTTTGCTCTTGCACATCGGCCTCTGGAAAGCGCGGCAATCATGCTGGGGGATATCAGCCGCAATCCGACCACATTTCCCGCGGAATGTCACTGTCGCTCAGAGACGTACCGGCACGAACACCGCGCAGCGCCTCCACGAACAGGCCAACGGTCACGAGCAATCGGGTCAGCTTGTTTCGGGATCAAGGATCGCTTGAAGTTCAAGCGAGTTCGCACGTCGGAAACGGAGAACGCCACCAGGCTCGTGGAGGCCGCTCGTCAGCGAATGGGATCTTGACGAGGGTGACGAGCCTGACCCCGGCACTGGTCACAACGGTTGGGGCTGCTTCGTTCCCGACCTGACCCGGTTGGCCGCGCTTCCATGCGGGGAGGCCCGTCACCGTTGATTGTAGGTGACCGGCCCGGCCCGGTCGGTCAGCAAGGTCAGCGCAATTGCAATGCGTCGTCACCGAATTCGATGCCCAACGGCTCGATCAGCAGCCGCTTCGGGCCGGTTTCAACGTGGCCTGCGACCCAGGCGCGCACGCCCTGCTCGAGGGCTGTGGCCACGGTGCGCTCAGCCTGATCCGCGGGCACGAAAAGCGCGAAGCCGGCGCCCATGTTCAGTGTGCTGTAGGCCTCACGATCGTCTTGCCGGGCATGCCGTTGCATGAAGCTCAATACCGGGGGCACGTCGGGCACCGTGTGGATGCGGTAGGTGTGCAAGGCAGGGTGCCGCAGCAGCTTGCGCCAGCCGTGGCCCGTGATGTTGGCGCAGTAATGTGGCGTCACGCCAGCGCGATACAGGGCTTCGGTCACGGGCGAATACAGCACGGTGGGTGCGAGCAGCGCGTCGCCGTAGGTCAGCTCGGACACGCCGGGCTCGATCGGGGTCAGGTAGCCCTGCGGCAGGCGCTCGACCAACTTGCGCGCGAGGCTCAGGCCGTTGGCGTGGATGCCGCTCGACGCGAGCAGCACGATCGCGTCGCCGGGCGCCAGCCGGTCGCCGACCGACAGGCGTTCCTTCGGGTTGATCAGTCCGGTGCACGAGGCCGCGAGGTCGATGCGCCCGGATTCGACGATGCCCGCCAGCGCTGGCGTCTCTCCGCCGCCCCAGGCCACACCGCAGCGATCGCAGGCGTGTTTCCAGCCCGCGACCAGTGCTTGAGCCCGCTGTGCATCGGCGAACCAGTCGGAGCCTCCGGCCGCCCAGTAGGCCTGCACGACGAGCGGCGTTGCGCCGACGGTGATCAGGTCGTTGATCGCCATCGCGATCGTGTCCTGCGCGATCGCGTCGTAGTAGCTCTTGCCCGTGAGGCGGTGCATCTCGTCGGCGACCAGCGCCTTCGAGCCGAGGCACTCGACGATGCTGGCCAGGTAGAACGGACCCACGTCGACCACATAGGCCGACTCGCCGCGCGACGCCGTGACCTCGCTGAAACCATGCGCCGCGAGGTGGATGCCGGTGGCTGCGGCGGCGCGCTGCGCAGCGACCTTCAGCGGGTCGATCAGGTCGTAGTTGACGCCCGATTGTTCGTAGCTGAGCGTGCCGTGTTCAGGCGCTTGAGAAGGGGTCGTGGTCATGGATGCAGGGCGGGTGGACCGCAGTGTGTCGAGGCGCGATGCCTCGATGTGATGTGCAGATGGATTATCCGGCAGCCCTTGTTCGGCCCGACTCGGTCACTGCGGGCTTCTAGAATCGATCGATGAGTTATCTGGTGCTGGCCCGAAAATACCGACCGCGCAGTTTCGACGCCCTGGTGGGGCAGGAACACGTGGTGCAGGCACTGTCGAATGCGCTGACGCAGGGCCGGTTGCACCATGCCTACCTGTTCACCGGCACGCGCGGGGTCGGCAAGACGACGGTGTCGCGCATCCTTGCCAAATCCCTCAATTGCACCGGCGTCGACGGGCAGGGGGGCATCACCGCGACGCCGTGTGGCGTTTGCCCTGCGTGCCGCGACATCGATGCGGGCCGCTTCGTCGACTACATGGAGCTTGATGCGGCGTCGAACCGCAGTGTCGAAGAGATCACCCCGCTGCTCGATCAGGCGGTCTACAAGCCGGTGGTCGGGCGCTTCAAGGTGTACATGATCGACGAAGTCCACATGCTGTCCAACACCGCGTTCAACGCGATGCTGAAGACTCTGGAAGAGCCGCCCGAGTACCTGAAGTTCGTATTGGCGACCACCGACCCGCAGAAGGTGCCGGCCACCGTGTTGTCGCGCTGCCTTCAGTTCAACCTGCGGCCGATGGGTTTGCGCACCGTGCAGGATCATCTGGCGAAGGTGCTGGCCGACGAGGGTATTGCGGCAGAGCCGGGCGCGCTGCGTCTGCTGGCGAAGGCGGCACGGGGTTCGATGCGCGACGCGCTGTCGGTCACCGATCAGGCCATCGCATTCGGCGGGGGCACGCTGCTCGAAGCCGGTGTGCGCGACATGCTCGGCGCGGTCGACCGCAGCCATGCGATCCGACTGATCGAGGCGTTGGCTGATCGCAATGGCGCTGCGTTGTTGGCCGAGGCCGATGCTTTGCGAGGCCTGGGACTGTCGGCGACCGGAACGCTCGAAGAAGTGGCCGATCTGCTGCAGCAGATGGCGGTGGCGCAGGCGGTTCCGGACGCGCTTGATACCAGCGAGCCCGATGCGGTGGCGGCGACACGGCTGTCGTCGAGCCTCGCCGCCGACGAGACGCAGGTGCTCTACAGCATGGCGTTGCATGGCCGCGCCGAACTGGCGTTGGCACCCGACGAACACAGCGGCCTCGTCATGGTGCTGTTGCGCATGCTGGCGTTCTGCCCGCCCGATGCTGGGGAGAGCCGCAAGCCGCGTCTGGCCACGGCACAACCGGGTGCAACGGCCGCGGTGGTGTCTGTTTCGGCACGGCGCGAAGTGCCACCGAGCGACAGCACTCGAAGCGACCCGCAGGGCGAAGCGCGGGCCGCAATGAAGGCGCCAGCCAATCCAGTCAATGCGGTGACCCCGTCGGCCCCTGTGGTGCTCAGGGCAGCCGAACCCACTCCGCCGCCATGGGTGGATGCCGACTGGGGCGATGACAGCGTGATCGTCACGCCCTCGGCGGCTGAGGCTGTTGCGGTCGCGGCAATCTCTGCCGTTGCGTTCACCGAAGCGGTCCCCGTGCCTGCCGCCGCAACGAAGGCGCGCGACACCGCGACGCCCTTCGTCGCCACGCCTCTCGGTGACCGCTGGGCCGACACGGTGCAAGCCCTGACCCAAGCTGGCAGCATCGGTGCGATGGTGCGCGAACTGGCCCAGCAGTCGCAATGCATGCGCATCGATGACGCCACGTCGCCACCCACCTGGGTGCTGCAGGTCGAGCGCGAGACGCTGCGATCGGCAGCCCAGCGCGACAAGCTGGAAGCGGCGCTGGCGCAGCATCTGGGCACACCGGTGCTGCTCGAGGTGCTCGCCGGACCCGCCGTCGACACGCCCGGATTGCGGAGTGCTGCCGAGCGCGCCCGCCGCCAGCGCGAGGCCGAACAGATCATCCAGGACGATCCTGTCGTGCGAGCGCTGATGGCGCAGTTCGCCGGTGCGCGCATCGTGCCCGGTTCGGTCAGATACCAATAAGACACCAACGAAACACCACTGATGTCCACCAAGGAGACGACACCATGATGAAGGGACAACTGGCCGGCTTGATGAAGCAAGCCCAGGCCATGCAGGACAACCTGAAAAAGGCGCAGGAAGAGCTGGGGCAGATCGAGGTCGAGGGTCAGTCGGGGGCCGGGCTGGTCAAGGTCACGATGACCTGCAAGCACGATGTCAAGCGCATCGTCATCGATCCCAGTTTGCTGGCCGACGACAAGGACATGCTCGAAGATCTGGTTGCTGCCGCGTTCAACGACGGCCTGCGCCGTGCCGAAGAGGTGTCGCAGGAAAAGATGGGCAAGCTGACCGCCGGCATGCCGCTGCCACCGGGCATGAAGTTTCCGTTCTAGATGTTGAACCCCAGGCTTGCGGCGTCGCCGCTTCTCCACCCCAAGGACTGCAGTGGCGCCTCTTCATGGTCCTTGGGGCACGCCCGCCTTGGGGCGCCTTGGCGGCGGCCGTAGTGTCAGAACCCGCGCTCGACTCGCTGATCGATGCGTTGCGGCGATTGCCTGGCATTGGTGAGAAATCGGCCCGACGCATGGCGCTGCACTTGCTGCAACACGACCGTTCTGGCGCGCAGCGGCTGGCCATGGCGTTGCAGGCGGCGGTGGCCAATGTGCGGCATTGCGCTCGCTGCCACACCTTCACCGAAAGCGAGATCTGCGGTATCTGCGCCGACGCCCGACGTGATGCACGCCTGCTGTGCGTCGTCGAGACGCCCGCCGACCAGGCAGCGATGGAGCGCACGGGCAGCTACGACGGGTTCTACTTCGTGCTGATGGGTCGGCTGAGCCCGCTCGACGGCATTGGTGTGCACGACATCGGTCTGCAGGCGCTGCTGGACCGTGCAGGCGAACCCGAAGTCGAAGAGGTGATCGTCGCGACCAACTTCACCGCGGAGGGCGAAGCCACCGCGCATGCCGTCAGTGAGGCGTTGAAGGCTCGTGGTCGGCACGTGACGCGGCTGTCCCGCGGCGTCCCCGTGGGCAGCGAGCTCGAGTACGTCGATCTCGGGACCATCGCGCATGCGCTGGTCGACCGCCGCTGAAGGCATCTCCGTAGACGAGCGCGTCATGACGAACACCAGCACCTGGTGCCTCCTGATCGCTGCGTTGATGCCGATCATCTGCGCCGGCATCGCGAAGGGCGGTACCTTTTCGAAGCCAGCGTCGAACGGCGGGTTCGACAACCGCAACCCGCGCGACTGGCTGTCACGCCAGCAGGGCTGGCGCCAGCGCGCCAATGCGGCTCAGGCCAATTGCTTCGAAGCGCTGCCGTTCTTCATGGGCGCGCTGTTGTGGGCGCAGCAAGCCGGAGCGGCCCCCGGTCGCATCGATGCGCTGGCCGTGAGCTTCATCGTGCTGCGCTGCGCCTACGTCGCGATGTATGTGTCGGACCGGGCCGGCCTGCGCTCCCTGGCGTGGATCGCAGGGCTTGCGGTGAATATTGCGCTGCTGTTCTCAGGCGCCTGATCACTGCGCCGCCAACCGCACCGTCTTGCGTGTCTTGGTGGTGCTTGATGTGCTCGAGACGCGTGTCGTCGCGGCCGTCTTCACAGACTTGCTTCGCGCCGCCACCGTGATCGACGTTGCGGCCTTCGCCGGCCGCCCGGCAACCCGTGTCGGCTTGGTATTGCTGATCGCCTGGTAGACGACGATCGACGTCCCGGGCTTGAAGCGTGCACTGGCGCCGATCGAATTCCACTCCGCGACCTGTGACGCATCGATGCGATATCGCTTGGCGATGCTGGCCACCGAATCGGCCTTGCCGGCTTTCAGCACCACGCGTCGACGGGGTGGCACATCGGGCGCGAGCGACATCGTCGCGTTGTCGGCCACATTGACCGCAACGTCAGTCTGACGATGTTCGCTGCGCGGCACGAGCAAGGTCGATCCCGCCTTGACCAGCATGCGTGGCGGGATGCGGTTGACATCGCACAGCGATGCCTCGCTCATGCCGACCTGCCTTGCCGCCTCCGCAGACCTCATGGTTTTCGGGGCGACCCAGGCGGTCCAGCTCGCCAGCGGCAGCCGGTGCTCAGACAGCTTGCGCACGAACGCGCTGGCGTTGTCGTACGGCAGCAGCACCTGGGGCGTGCCGGCCGCCAGGATCACGGGCTTGTTCATCTGCGGGTTCAACGTCTTGAATTCTTCGAGCGACACGCCGGCCAACCGTGCTGCCAGGTCCACATCGATGTCGCGCTGGATCGGTACGCCGAGAAAATAGGGGTGATTGGCAACATCAGGCAGGCTGAGCGAGAAGGCTTCGGGCGCCGCGACGATGTTCTTGACGGCTTGCAGCTTGGGGACGTAGTAACGCGTCTCCTCGGGCATCTTCAGACTCAGGTAGTCGGTCGGCAGGCCCGCTTTCTCGTTGCGCGCTATCGAGCGTTGCACATTGCCTTCGCCCCAGTTGTAGGCCGCCAGCGCCAAGTGCCAATCACCGAACATGCCGTACAGGCGCTGCAGGTAGTCGAGCGCGGCACGGGTCGAGGCCAGCACATCGCGCCGATCGTCGCGGAAGATGTTCTGCGTCAGGGCGAAGTCTCGACCCGTGGCGGGCATGAACTGCCACATGCCCGAGGCCTTGGCAGACGACGTGGCCTGTGGGTTGAATGCGCTTTCGATGAACGGCAGCAGCGCGAGTTCGGTCGGCATGTTGCGAGCTTCGAGCTCTTCGACGATGTGGAACAAGTAGCGGCTTCCGCGGCTGGTCATGCGCTCGACATAGTCCGGCCGGCTTGCATACCAGCGTTCGCGGTCACGCACGATCTCGGTGTCGAGATCGTGCATCCTGAAACCGCGTCTGACCCGTGCCCACAGGTCGGTCCGTGCGGTGGCATCGTCGAGGTTCACACTGACCCCGGGGCGAACCGGATCGACCGGTGCGGCTGCCGGGGGCAGCGCAACCTCAGCGGCCGGCAGCGACGCGGGTGCACCTGTCGCAACCACCGCAGGGGTGCCCGGAATCGGAGTCTTCGGGGTCGTTGAGCCGGTTGAAGATACCGTCGAAAGGGGGGCGGTGTGCGTGGCGCAACCCGACCCTGTCCACCAGATGGACAGTATCAACAGGGAACCCAGTGCCAGCCTGCGCAGCGGGTGAATTGGCATGTCATTCATCGGAATTCGTTCTTCCAAAGTCGCAGTGCGGTGAAGACCTCGACCGGCTGCGGTCCCAGAGCCCCATGGTTCTGGGCAGCTTGGATCACAGCGGGGACGCCGCAGCGCAGGAAGGGGTTGATGGCTCGCTCCTCGGCGATGTGGCCCGGCAAGGTGGGCAGGCCTGCTGCGCGTTGTTGCTCGCACCAGCGGGTGTAGCGATCGAGATCCGCGCTGTCGGGCTCGACGGCGCGGGCGAATTTCAGGTTGGCCAGCGTGTATTCATGCGCACAGCAGACGCGGGTGTCTCCCGGCAGTGCAGCCAGCGCCTGCAATGAGTGGTGCATCTGCGCGGGCGTGCCTTCGAAGAGTCGCCCGCATCCGCCCGAAAACAACGTGTCGCCACAGAACAGAACCGGTGTGTCAGTCCCTGCTGGGGCATTCGGTTGAGTCTTCGGTTGATGGAAGTAGGCGATGTGGCCCGAGGTGTGTCCCGGCACGTCGATGATGTCGAAATCCAGACCCAGGGCGCAGACTTTTTCGCCGCCGCGCACGTGGGTGTATGGCTCGGGGATCGCCTCGAAGGCCGGGCCGAACACGGCGCCCTCAAGGTGGGGTCGCAGGCCGAGCACTCCGCCGACATGATCGTCGTGGTGATGCGTCACTAGAATCGCCGCGAGCTTGAGTTTCAGACGAGCGAGCACATCAAGCACCGGCGCACAATCTCCTGGGTCGACCACGATGGCGTCGATCCCATCGTGAATCATCCAGATGTAGTTGTCGGTGAACGCGGGCAGTGCAATTAAATTCATGACGGAAGCCGCGATGAGTATAAGTTTGGGTGACTGGCTCGCGACTCCGCCCGGTGCCTATTTGCTGGATTGGGAACAGCGTCACCTCGACGCTGCGGTGGTCGATGTATTCGGCTTCCACGCCTTGCAGCTGGGCCTTCCCGAACTCGATGCGCTGCGCAGCAACCGCATGCCGCATCGCTGGTTGGCCGTCGATGCTCCGCGGCGCAGCACTGAAGCGACGCAGGCGCCCGGTGGCCGTGCGGTCGCGCTGAATTGCGACTTTGATGCATTGCCCTTCGACAGCCAGAGCCTTGATCTGGTGGTCTTGCCCCACGCGCTCGAGCTGGCTCGCGACCCGCACCTGACCTTGCGCGAAGTCGAGCGTGTGCTGATGCCCGAGGGGCGCGTGGTGATCATCGGATTCAACCCGAACAGCCTGTGGGGCATGCGCCAGCAGACCGGTCACGCGCGCCGTCGCCTCGGGCTGGGACTGGGTACTTCGATGTTTCTGCCGCGCGATGGCGAGGTCATCGCGTACCGCCGCCTGCGTGACTGGCTGCGGCTGCTCAGTTTCGAAGTCGAAACCGGGCGCTTTGGCTGCTATCGGCCGCCGATGCGGTCCGAAAAATGGCTGGCTCGATTCGAATGGATGGAGCACGCCGGTGACCGGTGGTGGCCGGTGTTCGGTGCGGTCTACGCGCTGACCGCCGTCAAGCGGGTGAGGGGCATGCGTCTGGTCGGCCTGGTGCGCGAGCAGCAGCGCCTGAAAGGCAACGCTGCGTCGGCGGTGGTCACGCACCAGCAGCCGCACTGCGCCGATGTTCAGTCCTGGACGCACGAGCTCGCCGAACATGAGTGACGTCTCGTGAACGACACCGCAGGCATTCAGCGTCCGCTGGTAACGATCTATACCGACGGCGCCTGCAAGGGCAATCCAGGACGTGGCGGCTGGGGCGCGTGGCTCGCGACCGAGGGTCACGAAAAAGAGCTATTCGGCGGCGAACTGCTGACCACCAACAACCGGATGGAGCTCACCGCCGTGATCGAGTCCCTGGCTTCGCTCAAACGCACCTGCTCGGTGGTGATCTACACCGACAGCGAATACGTTCGCAAGGGCATCACCGAGTGGATCCATGGCTGGAAGCAGCGCGGCTGGAAGACCGCCGACCGCAAGCCGGTGAAAAACGCCGAGCTTTGGCAGCGTCTCGATGCGCTGCGATCCCTGCATCAGGTCGAATGGCGCTGGGTCAAGGGGCATTCCGGTGACCCTGGCAACGAGCGCGCCGATGCGCTGGCCAACCGCGGCGTGGTGGCCGCTGCCTGACCGTGGCCGAGCCACTCGGCAGCGCGCCGTTCCGGCGCCGACTCGATCGGATCTATCTGGCCTACACGGCAGGTTTCATCGCGTTCGTGCTCGCCCTTGCGGTGTTCGAGCGGATGGGCCTTCCGAAGCGCTGGATCGGCGTGATTTTCTTGTTGTCGACCGTACTGCTCTACGCGGGCATCGGCATCCTCAGCCGCACGACCGATCCGAACGAGTACTACGTGGCGGGCCGTCGCGTGCCGGCGTTCTACAACGGCATGGCCACCGCGGCCGACTGGATGTCCGCGGCGTCGTTCATCGGCCTGGCGGGGACTCTATACCTGCAGGGTTATGGCGGACTCGCATTCGTGGTCGGCTGGACGGGTGGGTACTGCCTCGTTGCGCTGCTGATCGCACCATATTTGCGCAAGTTCGGGCAGTTCACGATCCCCGATTTCCTCGGCGCACGCTACGGCGGCAACCTCCCGAGGGTGGTCGGCGTGTTCGCCGCCTTGTTGTGTTCCTTCGTCTACCTTGTTGCACAGATCTACGGTGTCGGTCTGATCACGGCGCGCCTGACCGGGGTCGATTTCGTGATCGGAATTTTTCTCGGCCTGGGCGGGGTGTTGGTGTGTTCGTTCCTCGGTGGCATGCGCGCCGTGACCTGGACGCAAGTGGCGCAGTACATCATCTTGATCATCGCCTTCCTGGTGCCCGTGATGTGGCTGTCGATCAAGCAGACCGGCGTGCCGATTCCTCAGCTGGTGTACGGAACCCAGCTCGCGAAAGTGACCGAACGCGAGCAGCAACTGCTGAACGACCCGAAGGAACTGGAGGTCATTGCGGCATTCAAGGCCCGCGCGCAGGATTTCAGCGCGCGCCTGGTCGATGTTCCGAAGTCGCTCGCCAACGAACGCGAGGCCGGACGCCGACAGGTCGCTGCGCTCAAGGCCGAGAACGCTCCGCTGGCCGATATCCAGGCGGCCGAAAAAGCCCTGTTGCGCATCCCGAAAACCGAAGCTGCCGCGCGCGAGGCCTGGACACGGGCCGTGGCATCCAACGAGGCGAGGGCGCGACCGCTGGCGGGCATGCCTCCGCACGCCCAGCAGTTCGCCGGCGATCCACACGGCAACGCGCACGAGCGCCAGCTGTTCGACCTGTCGCGCATGAATTTTCTGGCGTTGGTGCTGTGTCTCATGGTCGGCACGGCGGGTCTGCCGCACATCCTCGTGCGCTGCTACACCACGCCGTCGGTGCGAGAGGCGCGTCGCTCGGTGACCTGGGCGCTCTTCTTCATTTTCTTGCTCTACATGACGGTGCCAGCGCTGGCGGTGATGGTGAAGTTCGAGGTCTTCAACGTGCTGGTCGGCACCCGCTTCGATGAGTTGCCCGCGTGGATGTCGACCTGGTCACGGGTCGATCCGGCGCTGCTGTCGGTCATTGACATCAACAAGGACGGCATCCTGCAACTCGGCGAGATGCGCATCGGCGGCGACATCGTGGTGCTCGCGACGCCCGAAATCGCTGGGTTGCCTTACGTGATCTCCGGCATGGTGGCTGCTGGTGGGCTGGCCGCAGCACTGTCCACCGCCGACGGATTGCTGCTGACGATCGCCAACGCGCTGTCGCACGACTGCTACTTCAAGATGATCAATCCGGGGGCTTCCGCGGCGCGTCGTGTGGCACTGTCCAAGGTCACGTTGCTGGCCGTGGCGTTGGGCGCGGCAGCGGTCGCCGCACAGCGGCCCGCCGACATCGTCTTTTTGGTGTCTGCCGCGTTTTCGCTGGCGGCGGCTGCATTCTTCCCGGCGCTGGTACTGGGTGTGTTCTGGAGTCGCGCCAACCAGCCGGGGGCGCTGGCCGGCATGGTGGCAGGTCTCGCGGTCACGATCTACTACATGGTGCAAAACGAACCGTGGATGCGCAGCTTGTTCGGCGTCACGAGCCAGCCGGCTTTGTGGTTCGGCATCTCGCCGATTTCGGCCGGAGTCTTCGGCATGAGCGTTGGCTCTGCCGTGCTGGTCGTGGTGAGTTTGCTGACCCCGCGGCCGCGGGCTGAGTCGCGAGCGTTCACACGCACGTTGCGGGTTCCGGCCGGGGATTGATGGAGATGCTCTGTCGGCACCGCGCTGAGCGCGCGGCCGGTGGACCCGGGTAGCCTGCAATACCGCGACGCGATATACTCGCGGGCTCACCTTGCCACACCCAGGTTGACGCTTCGGGGTGGCTTCCAATGACGGAATTCACAAGGAGATTCAATGCGTCACTATGAAATCGTGCTGCTGATCCACCCGGATCAGAGCGAACAGGTCCCGGCCATGCTGGAACGCTACAAGGCGGTGATCACCGCCGGCGGGGGCAAGGTTCACCGGGTCGAGGACTGGGGACGTCGGCAAATGGCCTACATGATCCAGAAACTCGCCAAGACGCACTACCTGTGCATCAACATCGAATGCGGCAAGGAAGTGCTGGCCGAACTCGAGACCGGTTTCCGGTTCAACGATGCCGTCTTGCGCCATCTGACCGTGCTCAAGAGCAAGGCCGAGACAACCCCGTCGGTGATGATGAAATCGTCCGACCGGGAAGATTCGCGCCGCGCACCGCAGGAGTCTGCCGCCTGACACGGCTGCGTGATGTCGGCCTGACCTGACTCGCCTGATGAACAGACTGGTTCTGACGGCATGTTTGGTCGAGCGAGGCGCTTTGCGCTACACCCCCGCCGGATTGCCGGCACTTGATTTGAGCCTCAAGCACGAATCGCAAGTGACGCAAGACGGTTTGCCGCGTCAGGTTTCGATCGAAATCAAGGCGCGTGCGGTGGGCGACATCACCGGCACGTTGAGCTGCATCGAGCTCGGAAGCAGCCACGGCTTTGCCGGCTTTCTGGGTTCTCAGCGCAACGGAAAAGGCGTCGTTTTCCATGTGACCGAACTGGACTGAATGTCCAAACGGTTCTGATCTGAATTGAATTTGACCGAGGTTTGATATGCCACCACCACGCGGTAAGGGTAAGTTTTCCAAAGATCGCAAGCCGAAGCGCAACCAGCAATCGCTGCTGTTCCGCCGCAAGCGGTTCTGCCGTTTCACCGTCACCGGTGTGACCGAGATCGACTACAAGGATGTCGAAACCCTGCGCGATTTCATCGGCGAAAACGGCAAGATCACGCCGGCTCGCCTGACCGGAACCCGCGCATTCTTCCAGCGTCAGTTGACCACCTGCATCAAGCGGGCGCGTTTCCTGGCAATGCTGCCGTACAGCGACCAGCACCGCGTCTGAGGAACCACTGATCATGCAAATCATCCTGCTGGAAAAAGTGGCAAACCTGGGCGACCTCGGTGATGTTGTCAATGTCAAGGCCGGCTACGCCCGCAACTTCCTGATTCCCACCCGCGCCGCACGCCGTGCGACCGCGATGGCGATCAAGGACTTCGAGGTCAAGCGTGCCGAGCTCGAAAAGGCGGCCGCCGACAAGTTGGCCGCGGCACAGGCCCTGGGCGAGAAGATGAGCGGTCGCACCGTTCACATCACTCAAAAGGCCGGAGTCGACGGGCGTTTGTTCGGCTCCGTCACCAACAATGACATCGCCGAGGCGCTGACCCGCATCGACTTCAAGGTGGTCAAGTCGCAGGTTCGCTTGCCTAATGGCCCGTTGAAGACGATCGGCGAGCACTTGGTGTCGGTATCTCCGCATACCGATGTCGTGGTGGAGGTCAAGGTTGTCGTGGTGGGTGAAACCGCCTGATATCGATCTGGATCCTGCGTTTTGAAAGGCCGGCTCAGCCGGCCTTTTTCATGCAGTTTCCCCTGGTCGTACCCAGCATTTACACAGGGTTGCACACAGGCGTTTGAGGCCTACGCTCGTATCATCTTCGGATGTCAGCCCTCCTTGCCTCCCCCTCGCTTTCATCTCAAATGCCCCGGGGCGACGACGAGGTCGCCCGTCTTCGGATCCCGCCGCATTCGATCGAAGCCGAGCAGAGCGTGCTCGGCGGGCTGTTGCTCGACAACACCGCTTGGGACCGTGCTGCCGATCTCTTGACGGACAGTGATTTCTACCGGTTCGAGCATCGCAGCATTTATGGCGCCATCGGATCGCTGGTCAACGCCACCAAGCCGGCGGATGTGATCACGGTATTCGAACAACTGCAGAACATCGGCAAGGCCGAGGAATGCGGTGGTCTCATCTATCTGAACTCCCTGGCGCAAAGCGTTCCCAGCGCTGCCAACCTGCGCCGTTACGCCGAGATCGTGCGTGAGCGCGCGGTGCTTCGCAAACTGGTGTCGGCCAGCGACGAGATCGCCACCAGCGCGTTCAATCCGCAGGGCCGTGCGGTGTCGGAAATCCTCGACGACGCCGAAGCCAAGATCTTCAAGATCGGTGAGGAGGGTTCGCGCTCGCGGCAGGGGTTCCAGACGATGGACTCACTGGTCGTGCAACTGCTGGACCGAGTGACCGAGTTGCATGAGAACGGCGCCGAAGAAGTGACCGGTGTGCGCACCGGCTACTTCGATCTCGATCGAATGACCGCCGGTTTCCAGCCCGGTGACCTGATCGTGCTGGCAGCCCGACCGTCGATGGGCAAGACCGCGCTGGCGCTCAACATCGCCGAGCACGTCGCCGTCAACGAAGGCCTGCCAGTGGTTGTCTTTTCGATGGAAATGGGCGCGGCACAGCTCGCGTTGAGACTGGTCGGATCGTTGGGCCGAATCGATCAGCAGCACCTGCGAACCGGCGCTCTGAAGGACGATGAATGGGGTCGTCTTACGGAGGCGATCGAGAAGCTCGGCAGCGTCAGCATGTACATCGACGAAAGCCCGGCCTTGACGCCCAGCGAGCTTCGGGCGAGGGCACGTCGTCAGGCCCGCCAGTGCGGCAAGCTGGGTTTGATCGTGGTCGACTACCTGCAGTTGATGAGCGGCAGCGGCGGTGCGAACGAAGAGAACCGTGCCACGGTGATCGGCGAAATATCGCGCGGACTGAAGTCGCTGGCGAAGGAGCTTCAGTGCCCGGTGATCGCGTTGTCGCAGCTCAACCGCAGCGTCGAATCGCGCACCGACAAGCGTCCGATGATGAGCGACCTGCGCGAGTCGGGCGCGATTGAGCAGGACGCCGACGTCATCATGTTCATCTATCGCGACGAGTACTACACCAAGGAGGCTTGCAAGGAGCCGGGTGTCGCCGAGATCATCATCGGCAAGCAGCGCAACGGGCCGACCGGCACCGTCAAGCTGACGTTCCTGAAGCCTCTGACCAAGTTCGACAACCTCGCGCCGGGCAGCGCCGGATCGGAGTACTGAACACGCGGGCCCGAAACCCGCGTGGATCCAATTCAGGTTCGGAGATTCAGTCCGCCCGCCGATCGACCTGACGCCTGTCCAAGATTGACTTGAGTTCCCTTGGTGCAGAACCGGAGCTTCAGGTCCCCGATCTTTGAGGTGAGTTCGTTACTGTGTTCGATCTTTGTCGCGTGTCGATTCAGCACCGCACCGGCGAGTTCGATGAGCTTCGCGTTGAGCGTTTCGGAGCCTCGAAGTAGCAGGGCTTCCACCGCGGCAGTCGGCGAACCGGAAACGCTGTGTGTCATGGCCTGTTCAGCCATGCTGCTGATGCCGTGCAGCCCCTCCCTGATCAGCGCCGAGTAGGTCTCGTCGTTGCCGGCGGCACTGCACAGCATTTCACACGAAGCCTTGGATACGCAGAAGCGTTGTGCGATGTCGGTGACCCACGACTCGGCATCTGGCAACTGGACCTCGGTGTTGCGCAGACGCGCCAGCATCGAGAGCATGTTGGTGGCGGCTTCGTAGTCGAAATCCTCGTGCCGGATTCCGGTTGCCAGTTCTCTGGCTATGGCGACACATTCGCCGACCTTGCGTGCGAGAAGGCGATGGAACACGCTGATGACACGAAACATCCGCTGCAAGCGAATGCTGTCGGGTCGGCGTTCGGCCGCCAGTTCGAGGTGTGAATAAGCCCGCTTGAATTCCTTGGAGTCTGCCTTGTCGAATTGCAGCATCGCCAGCAGGACCAGGCTTTGGCAGTCGAACATTTTCGATGCGATTCCCAGTCGCACGGTGCGATCGAGGGCACTCGCCGCCTCGTCGGTATTGCCCATCAGAAAGGCCAGCATGCCCTGCTTCTGAAGGCGTGTGATGCTTTGCGGCGTGATCTTGGATGACTCTCGATAGGTTTCCAGCGCGCCGGACAGATTTCCCTGTTCCAGCTGCACCCGACCCATCACGTCGTAGGCGTCGGCGTAGCTGGGTTGCTCGGCGAGCAGGCTTTCGAGAATGCGGGTGGCCTTGGGCAGCTGGCCCGACTCGA
>JARXKP010000233.1 GCA_030271615.1 Pseudomonadota bacterium | reverse complement strand
GCGGCATGAACTCCATCCGCGACCAGATCCAGGAAACCTCCAAGCGCATCAAGCGACTCGGCGAGTCTTCGCAGGAGATCGGCGAGATCACCGAGCTGATCTCGGACATCACCGAGCAGACCAACGTGCTTGCGCTGAACGCGGCCATCCAGGCGGCATCGGCCGGTGAAGCGGGTCGCGGGTTCTCGGTCGTCGCCGAAGAAGTGCAAAGACTGGCGGAACGATCGGCCGACGCCACGCGCCAGATCGCTGCGCTGGTCAAGACCATCCAGACCGACACCCAGGATGCGGTGGCCGCGATGGAGCGCTCGACCCAGGGTGTGGTCGAAGGCACCCGGTTGACAGACGCCGCCGGCGCCGCGCTCAACGACATCGATCGGGTGTCGCGGGAGTTGTCGGACCTGATCACCCACATCTCCAGCCAGGCGCTTGGCGAAGCGCAGTCGGCCAATGTGGTGGCGGCCAACATCCAGCATATTTTCGCGGTGACCGAACAGACCGGCGAAGGCACGCGCTCGACCGCCCAGATGGTGCGCGAGCTGTCGCACACCGCCGAGGAACTGAAGCAATCGGTGGCGCGGTTCAAGATCGTCTGAGCATCGCGCTCAACATCGTTCGCCCCGCTTCTTTTCCGTCCTCGCAAGATCACCAGACACAAGGCATCGCATGGACAGCTTGCGCAACCCGCAATCGGCCGACAACCGGAACGATGACCCGGAAGGCTTGAGCGACCTGAGCACCCTGTCCTGGGTGCAGGACGAACTGCGACGTTCGCTGGAACTGGCGCACAAGGCCTTGCGGCGGCACCTGAAGGAGGCCGAGACTTCCTACGACTCGGACGTCGACGCTGCCGACCCGGCGGTCATTCACAGCGCCCGCCAGCACATCCATCAAGGCGTCGGTGCACTCGAACTGGTCGGGTTGCCGGCCGGCGCCAGCCTGCTGCGCGCCTGCGAAGCGGCGGTGCAACGCTGCATCGCCAGGCCGCGCATGCTCGACAGCCACGCCGTCGCGACGATCGAGAGCGCCTCGTTCGCCGTGCTCGACTACGTTGCCCGACTGCTCGCGGGCAAGACGGTATCGCCGCTGGCGATGTTCCCGCAGTACCGTGCGATCCAGGAACTGGCCGGCACCGACCGTGTGCACCCGGCCGACCTGTGGCCCCGCGACTGGAAATGGCAGCCGCTGCCCGATGACGAACTGGCCGTGCCGCGCGCACCCGATGCGGTCACCCGCTCGGCCATCGAGAGCAAGATGCTCTCGATCATGCGCAACCCTAAATCCGGTGCCGTTGCTCGCATGAGCGACATCTGCGCCGGGCTTGGCGCCGGCACCGAGCATGTGCAGACCAGCACGTTGTGGAAGCTGGCGGCGGCGATGTTCGAGGCGCAATCGCAGGGTCTGTTGACACCCGATGTGTTCAGCAAGCGCGTGGCCTCGCGGCTGCTGGCGCAATTGCGCATTTTCGAGCGCGGCGGGCGTGAGGTGTCCGAACGGCTCGCCCGTGACCTGCTCTTTTTCTGCGCCCAGGCCGATTCGCCCGGCGACGGCCGCAAGGCACCGCGCCTGGCCGCCGTGCGCCAGGCCTACGACCTGGTGCATCACCTCAGCACCGATTACCACGTCAGTCCGCTCGGTCGATTCGACCCGGCGCTGATCGCGCAGGCCCGCAAACGAGTCGCCGCCGCGAAGGAGTCCTGGTCGGGCGTGGCCGGTGGCGAGATGCACCGCCTCAACGGGCTGGCCGAGCAGTTCGCTCTGGCCGGCGAATCGCTGAAGCGCCTTTTCCCGTCCGGGGAAATGCTGGCTGAAGAGTTGCGCGCCGCTGCGGCGCAAGCCCAGCAATCTGCGGCGCCTCCAACGGCACCGCTGGCGATGGAGGCCGCCACCAGCCTGCTTTACGTCGAGGCCTGCCTCGAAGACGCCGAGTTCGATCACCCGGAACTGGGCGCACGCGTGCAGCGCATGTCGCAGCGCATGGCCAGCGTGCGGCAGGGCGCCGCGCCGCAGCCCCTCGAAGGCTGGATGGAAGATCTGTATCGACGCGTGTCCGATCGCCAGACGATGGGCAGCGTGGTGCAGGAGTTGCGCGCGACCTTGTCGGAAGCCGAAAAGCTGATCGACCAGTTCTTCCGCAACCCCGCCGATCCCGAGGTGCTGATCCCGGTGCCGAACCAGCTGACGTCGATGCGCGGTGTGCTGTCGGTCCTGGGCATGGACCACGCGGCCAGCGCGCTGCTGCGCATGCGCGATGAAGTCGACGGACTCAGCTCGACCGAGGTCGATGTGGCGCGCGTGCCGCAGGCCGGTGTCTTCGATCGGCTCGCCGACAACCTGGGCGCACTCGGCTTTCTGATAGACATGCTCAGTGTTCAGCCGGCGCTGGCCAAGACCTTGTTTGCCTACGACGCCGAAGCCGGCACGCTGTCCCCGGTGATGGGTCGTGGCGAGCGCCCTCCGGTGCAACCTGGCGAGCCTGTGCCGGCGCTCGCCGAGCCGCGCCTGATCGAACAGGCGCAGATGCTGGCCTTCAACGCGGCCCGCGACGATGTGTCGATCGAGACCGTCGCGCGCGACCTCGAGCGACTGTCCCAAGAGGCGACAGCGGCCGACCAGCCTGCCCTTGCCGCGACCGTGAGCAAGGCCCGTGTGGCGCTCGAAAAAGCCCACGATGCCGATGCGTTGAGCGCCGCGCGCGATCAGCTGTCTGAAGCGCTGGCGGATTTCGTGCACACCGCTTCCGAGGCCGTGGGTCTCGATTCGGCGAACACGGCGGGGCGAGCCGTCGGGGCCGATGAATCCGTCGAAGACGACGAGATGCGCGAGGTGTTTCTCGAAGAAGCCCGCGAGGTCTTCGAGACCGCACGCTCTGCTGCTTCGGCTCTCGCGGCCGAACCTGCCGATTTGCAGCACCTCACCGTCATGCGGCGCGCCTTCCACACCTTGAAGGGCAGTGCCCGCATGGTGGGCCTGACCGAGTTCGGCGATGCCGCCTGGGTCTGCGAGCAGCTCTACAACACCCGGTTGTCCGAGCAGCAAGCGGCGGACCCGGCGCTGCTTGATTTCACCGGCTGGTCGCTCGATCAGCTCGCCGACTGGGTCGACGACATCGCTGCCTCGCGCGACACGTCGCACAGCGCCGCTCGCTTTCAGCAAGCGGCGGGGCAATTGCAGGCAGCTGCCGACACGCCGGTCATGGCGCACGCGACCTCGCTGCCGCCGGTCGTGGACGAGTTCGCCTTCGCGGCGACAGACATCGCCGAAGGCGAAGCGGCGTTGCCCGACCTGTCGATGTCCTTCGAGCTGGAGATGCCGGACGACGCGCGGGCCATCGAATCGGCGCCGCTGGCCGAACCCGAGGTCTTCGACGAACTGGCGTTCGATGCCGATGCCTTCGTGGACCTCGACCTCAACATGTTCGCGGCCGAGCCGCGGCCTTCGGCCGGTTCGTCCTTCGAGCCGGAAGCGACCTTGGACCTGCTCGACCTCGGCAGCGTCGGCTCCGCAGACGACGGCTTGCTGTCGCTGGACCTCGAATCCAGCCACGCGCAATCGATGTTCGAGCCCTTCGACCCCGAAGCCACCCAACCGCTGCCCTACGATGCCTTGCCGTCGCTTGACGAGCTGCCTGCGTCGAACGACTCCCCGCCGTTCGAGTTGATGAGCCTGTCCCCCGACAGCGAGCCCCCTGCGCTGGCCGTCGAAGACGAGCCGGTGGAGATGGCGGACGAGACGTCATCGGTGTCGACGGACGACGATGAGGTCAAGGTCATCGGTCCGCTGCGCATCGGCATTCCGCTGTTCAACATCTACCTCAACGAGGCCGACGAGTTGTCGCGCCGCTTGTGCACCGAACTCGCCGAATGGGCGATGGAGCTCGATCGGCCCGTGGGCGACAGCGCCGTCGCACTCGCGCATTCGCTCGCCGGCAGTTCGGCCACGGTCGGGTTTGCCGACCTGTCGAACCTGTCTCGCATGCTCGAGCATGCGCTGTCGCGCAGTTGCTCGATCGGATCGGGCACCCCGGAAGAAGGCTCGTTGTTTGTCGACGCGGCCGATGAGATCCGGCATCTTCTCCATCACTTCGCGGCTGGTTTCCTGAGGCAGCCTTCAGACGACTTGCTGGCGCGCCTGGCCGCTCACGAATTGAGCTCGGCCCAGCGTCTGGACACGGCGGTTGCCGAGCTGGACGCGGAGGCTCTGGCCGACAGCGACGTCGCACCCCTCGACGGGCCGATCCACCTCGATTTCGGTGTGAACACCGACCTGCAGCGGCTGGATCCGCTCGGCGTGGCATCGCTGAAACCACTGGCCGCCCTGCCGGACCCCGAACTCGAGCTGCTGCGTGTCGCGCCGGCCGGCTCGGCGCCGCATTTCGACGACGATGAGGACATCGATGCCACCGACGCGATCGATGCCGAGCTGTTCCCGATCTTCGAGGAAGAAGGTGAAGAACTCCTCGGCGAACTCGCGATCCGCTTGCTGGACTGGGCTCGCCAGCCCGACGACGCTCGCCAGCCGGCCGGCGCGATGCGCACCCTGCACACCTTGAAGGGTGGCGCCCGCCTGGCCGGCGCGATGCGCCTCGGCGAGCTGGTGCATCGGCTCGAGAGCCGCATCGAAAACCTGATGGCGCTGCCGGCCGAGACGCCCGCGACCGCTGCCGATATCGAGCCTTTGCTCGGTCGATGCGACGCCCTGCGTGCCGCCTTCGAGGCTGTTCAGCGAGCGGCTGCGGCCGGGCCCGAAGTCGTCGCTCCCGAACCCGTTGCGGCCGTACTACCCGCTGCCGTTGCGCCAGTCGCCTCGATCAATGACGAAGACGTCAACCCCGTTCCCACCCATACCGAAGCGCTGTCCGCGCTACCTGCAGGCCCTGTCGCCGATCAATCCGACGCAGTCGACTGGTCGCGATTCGAAGCCGCCGGCGCGGTTGCTGCGGCGCCGCGCGTTCCGCTGGCATCGAGTTCGACCGCAGCGGTGCGGGTGCGCGCGCCGTTGCTGGATCGGCTGGTCAACCAGGCGGGGGAGGTCAGCATCACGCGTTCGCGAATCGCGTCAGACGTTCAGGAGATCAAGGGCTCGCTGACCGATCTGACCGAAAACCTCGATCGCCTGCGCGGCCAGTTGCGCGACATCGAATTGCAGGCCGAGACGCAGATCAGCGCGCGCATGGAGGCCGCCAAGGTGTCGTCCGAAGCGTTCGACCCTCTCGAATTCGACCGCTTCACGCGTTTCCAGGAACTGACCCGCATGATGGCCGAGTCGGTCAACGACGTCGCCACGGTGCAGCGCACCCTGCAGCGCTCGTTGCAGAGCACCGAGGACGAACTGGCCGCACAGGCCCGTCTGACGCGCGAGTTGCAGGACGACCTGCTGCGTACCCGCATGGTCGAATTCGAAGGCTTGTCCGATCGCCTCTATCGCGTCGTGCGGCAGGCTGCCAAGGAAACCGGCAAGCAGGTTCGTCTCGACATCGTTGGCGGGTCGATCGAGATCGACCGCGGCGTGCTCGACCGCATGACAGGCGCTTTCGAGCACCTGCTGCGCAACAGCGTCACCCACGGCATCGAGTCGCCCG
>JARXKP010000232.1 GCA_030271615.1 Pseudomonadota bacterium | reverse complement strand
ATGACCCCACTCCAACCTGTTCTCGATGCTCCCGGCGATCTGATGATGCGGGTCGAATCCCACGGCCTGGCGCCGCTTCGCCTGGCCGGTCGCCAGCTGCTGCCGATCGTCCAGGGCGGCATGGGCGTCGGCGTGTCGGCCCACCGGCTCGCCGGCAGCGTGGCCGCCCTGAACGGCGTCGGCACCATCTCGTCGGTCGACCTGCGCCGCCTCCATCCCGATCTGATGGAGCGCACGCACGGTCTGGCGCCCGGGAAAGCCGCCACCGAAGCCGCCAAGCAGGCCATCAACGAAGCCAATCTGGAGGCGCTGGAGCGCGAGATCCGCGCCGCGCGAGTGCTGGCCGGCGGACGCGGTCTGCTGGCCATCAACGTGATGCGTGCGGTCAGCGAATACGGTCCGTCGGTCAAGCTCGCGCTCGAGTGCGGCATCGACGCGGTGGTCGTCGGTGCCGGCCTGCCGCTCGATCTGCCCGAACTGGCGCAGGACCATCCGAAAGCGCTGCTCGTGCCGATCCTGTCCGATGCGCGGGGGGTGCAGTTGCTGGTGCGCAAGTGGATGCGCAAGAACCGCCTGCCCGACGCGATCGTGATCGAGAACCCCCGTCTGGCCGGAGGGCACCTGGGTGCCGCGAGGCTCGACGAGCTGAACGATCCGAGGTTCGAGTTCGAGAACGTCATTCCGCAGGTGATCGAGTTCCTGCGTGCCTCCGGTGTCGAGAAGGAGATCCCGCTAATTGCCGCCGGCGGCATCCGCAGCTTCGAGGACATCGCCCGAGTCCAGGCGCTGGGCGCCGCAGCCGTGCAACTCGGCACGCCGTTCGCCGTCACGCTCGAATGCGATGCGACCGATGCCTACAAGCGCGTGCTGGCGCAGGCGCGTGACGAAGACATGGTCGAGTTCATCAGCGGGGCCGGATTGCCCGCACGCGCTGTTGCCACACCCTGGCTGACCAACTACCTGTCGGTCGAGGCGAAGCTGCAAAGCGTCGCGCACGTCAAGCCGCGTTGCACGCTCGCCTTCGACTGCCTGATCCAGTGCGGGCTGCGCGACGGACGACCGGGTTGGGGCCAGTTCTGCATCGACACGCAACTCGCAGCGGCCCTGCGCGGCGATCTGAAGAAAGGCCTGTTCTTTCGCGGCGTCGGCGCCTTGCCGTTCGGCGATCGGATCGTCAGCGTGCACGAGCTGATGGCTCGCCTGCTGACACCGAGCGACAGCGTGGCGGGTGAACCGGGCCGTTCGGTCCGGTCGTGAAGACCCTTCCTGTCCGCGCTTCAGCGGTCGGGTCATCCGCCGACGATTCCGCTGCCGCGGACACGGATCGGCATCTGCGCTGGTTGCTGGCGGCGCCGCACCGGCTCGGATTCTTTGCCGCCGCCGCGATGCTCGCCACATCGGCCTTGTGGTGGACCGGCGTGCTGTTTTCACGTGCGTGGGGGTATTCGCTGGCGTGGGCGGTCTCGCCGCCGGCGGCGCATGCGCTGCTGATGGGTTGGGGCTTCACGCCGCTGTTCATCGCCGGTTTCCTGTTCACGGCCGGGCCCAAGTGGCTCGGCCGACCGCCGGTCGACGCGCGGTGTCTGCTCGGGCCGGTGATGCTGATGCTGGGTGGCTGGTGCCTGGTACTGCCGGGCCTGCACCTGAGCGCCCACCTGGCGGGCGCCGGCATGGCACTGGTGGCCGGCGGATGGAGTCGGCTGTGCTGGCGCTTCGTCGCGATCGTGCGAGCCAGCCGAATGTCCGATCAGACGCATCCCCGTGGGGTGGCGGTGGCCTGCGTGGTCGGCGCGGCGACGATGTGGGTGGCGGCCGGTGCGCTTGTCACCGGCGATGTCGCGCTGTTGCGGACCGCCACGCAGATCGCGCTGTGGTGCTTCGTCGCCACGGTGTTCGTGATCGTGTCGCACCGCATGATTCCGTTCTTCAGCGCCAGCGCAATACCGGCGCTCGACGCCTGGCGGCCGATGTGGCTGTTGTGGGTGATGGTGGCGGCGCTGTGGATCGAGGCGTCGGGCGCGGTGGCCGCGCTCGGATGGGGTCCGCTGCCCGCAGCACTGCGCTGGGCGCAGGCGGCGGTCGAGTTCCCTGCTGCCGCGTTGCTGCTGTGGCTGGCGCTGCGCTGGGGCATGGTTCAGAGCCTGAAGATCCGGCTGCTGGCCATGCTGCACGGCGGTTTTCTGTGGCTGGGGATCGCCTTCGCGCTGGCCGCCGTGTCGCATCTGCTGATGGCGCTGACCGACGGACAGCAGTCGCTCGGTCTGGCGCCGATGCACGCGCTGACGATGGGCTATCTCGGTGCCACGCTGCTGGCGATGGCCACGCGCGTCAGCAGCGGCCACGGCGGTCGCACACTCGCCGCCGACAACACCGCCTGGGCGATGTACTGGGTGCTGCAGGCGGCGGTGCTGATGCGCGTGGTGGCGGCGCTCTGGCCTGCGGGGGCGACGTCGTTCACGCTGCTGGCGGTGCTGGCGTGGTCCACCGCGACGGTGGCTTGGGCGCTGCGCTACGGCAGCTGGTTCCTGCGGCCGCGCATCGACGGTCGCCCGGGCTGATCACCTCCGCGAACCGGCGATGGATCATTCGACCCTGCGTGCGGTCCACGTCGGCTGCGCGGTTCTCAGCATCAACCTCTTTGTGCTGCGCGGGGCCCTGCAGTGGACTGGCATCGACTGGCGGCGCTGGCGCTGGCTGCGCATCGCGCCGCACGTCAACGACACGCTGCTGCTCGGTGCCGCGATCGCGCTGGCGGTGACGACCCGACAGTACCCGCTGGTCCAGCCGTGGCTCACGGCCAAGGTGATCGCGCTGTTCGTCTACGTGGCTGTCGGCCGCGTGGCGCTGCAGCGGGACATCGCGTCAAGTCGCCGGGGCCTTGCCTTCATCGGTGCCCTGGCCAGCGTGGCCTACATCGTCGGCGTGGCGCTGACACGGTCGGCCAGCCTCGGGCTGATGTAGCCCGGCGATGATCCGTCGTCAGCTTGCGGCCGCCTGGCTGCGCGTCACGCCGAACACCATGGCGCCGGCGAACCAGGCGATGGCAAGCGCGTGACCGGCGCCCGCGAGGGCCAGCCCGAGGCCGGAGCCTGCAGCAATCGCGGCGCCTCGCACCAGCAGGCTGGCGCTCAGGATCCAGATCGGCACGCGGGCCCAGGCCGAATACACCGGTCGCACGTGCGCCAGCGCCGGCAGGATGATCGGTGCGTGGCCGAACACCATCGCGAACACGAAGCCCAGCAGCACGGCATGCCGTGCCAGCGCCGTCGCGCCTTCAGGCCACCGGAGGCCGGCCAGGCCGAGCAACGCGCCGGCCAGCAGCCAGACATACCCGACGGTCAGGCACTGCGCCGTGTGTCCCAGCCAGCCCGGACGGCGCCACTGGCGGGGCGCGATGTCCCAGCGCAGCAGCCACATCGCCAGCAAGGCACAGCTCGTCCACCACAAGGCATTCACCGAGGCCCCCGTGTCTGCGCCGAAGCTGTCCGCCACGCCCAGGGTCACTGCGGCAAGAGCGAGCGCGATGACCAGCATGAACAGACGATGCGCGCGCACCGGCAGATGCAGCATCCGCGTCAACTCGCGTCGTTCCGCGGCGATCGTCAGCACCAGAAAGGCCGTCCAGCCCGTCACGCCTGAAGCCAGGTCGCCGGCTGCCCAGGCGGCGGTTCCGACGCCCCAGCACAGCGCGCCGCACAGCTCGACGGCCAGGGGCAGCGACCAGGCGCGCGTGAAGCCGGCGTACAGATAGAGGCCGACCAGCGCGATCGCGGCGATCGCCCAGGCCATCTGCGCTGCAGGTTCCGCGTGCAGCGCCCAGGCGAGCACCCCGCCGACACCCGCCGCCAGCGGTGCGATCAATCCGGCGAACCGACGCAGCGCGACCGCGCGTTCCAGCGCGATCAGCGTGCCGAAGAAGCCGCAGGCCATCACCGCACCGTGGACACCGACGGCGGCCGGGGGCGTCGCCAGCCCGAACCGCGCGAGGCCGCCACTCGCGCCGGCCAGCAGGTTCAGCGCAGCGAGGAGTGCGCTGAGGGCGATGCCGGCGCGCCAGATCGCTGCGCCGCTCATGTGAACTGCACGGGCTGCCCTTGGCCGTCGAACGGGACGAAGGCGCCGATGCGGCCGGCCTTGATCGCGTCGACCATGCTCTGCAACGGCGCTTCGGCCTGCGCGCTGGTCGGGGCGACGCCCGCCTTGCCCGACAGCGCGGCGACGAAGACGATGTCCCAGGCCGGGTCGAACTGGCTCGATTCCTTGCGAAGTGCCTCGAACGAGGTCAGCTCGTCGGGCGACTTGTCGACGCACATCAGCGGCGTCAGCGTGCCGCCCTGGCCTGCCTCGAAGCGAGCGCGCTGCTCGTCGGTCGCGTCGTCCGGAACGCCTGCCGTGGCGAACACGAACAGCAGGCGTTGCGGCTCGTCCTGGGCGCTCGCCGAGCGCAGCAGGTCATCGAAGCTCGATAGGGTCATGGCGGGGTCTCGAAGTGGGGATGTTTGAAGGATTCGGCCTGCCCGGGACATTGCGTCCCCGAGCGGATCGGCGGCGATCACCAGCCGAAGCGGAGTCTCAGTTCGGGGCTCATGCGGTGCGGCTCCCACGGGGTGTCCCAGTCGAGCTCGACCTCGACCGCGGTCCCGACCGGGCAGACGCGGCGCACCGCGTCCGTCGCGTCCTCGAGGAGCACCTCGCTCATCGGGCAGGTCGCGCTGGTCGGGATCAGCACGACGCGAACCCGCCGAGCGTCGATCTCGACAGCGTGCACCAGACCCAGATCGACGATGCTTTCACCGACCTCCGGGTCGAGAACGTCTCGCAATGCGTGGCGGATGTCGTCGTCGGTCGGTTCGGTGTCGGGGTTCATGTCGTGTGCAGCAGCACGGTGACCAGCAGCGACGAATCCGTCACCGCCTGCACGGCGTGTCGTTCATTTTCAACCAGCATCACCAACTGGCCGGATTGCAGTTCGCATCGGCGCGCAGCCGTCGTGACGACCGCCTCGCCTTCCAGGCAGTGCAATGTCATCGCACCGCGAACGCTGTGTTCCGGCAGACCGTCGCCCGCTCGCAGAACCAGACGCATCAGCTGCAGCGTCGGAGTCTTCAGCAGGCTGGTGGTCACGGCGGCGCGCAGTCCGGCGCCGAGTGGGCGAACATCGATGATTTCCAGGGGCTGAGCGTGTTGTAGAGCCATGAGACCTCCGCGTCGTGGTGCGATCTTCGGCGCTGGCGACAGACGCCGAGAAGCATGGCATGCGAAAAGCAGGGTCTTGCGTTGGGGCAAGCTGCGACGATCTGCTTTCTCGATGCGATCGGCCTTGATCGAGATCAAGGATCGCCCGCCGCGAATCACCTAACTTGCCGCTTCCAATCCGATGAGAGCCCCACCGATGCACCCCCTTGAAGACACCCCTCCGCACTGCCTGCAGGACCTGCCCGCACAGGACATCAGCGCGGAAGTGCTGATTGAAAAATATGCCAAGGGAGACGAACGCTCGGTCGAAGACGTGAACCGGCGCGTGGCTCGCGCACTCGCGCAGGCGAAACGCGCCTCCCAGCGGGCGCGCTGGTCGGCGGGTTCGGCCTGCGCG
>JARXKP010000231.1 GCA_030271615.1 Pseudomonadota bacterium | reverse complement strand
CCTACGCCAGACGGGCAACCCCCGGCTGGTGTGGGACACCTACCGTCGTCTGGTCGCCAGCTACGGTGAAGTCGTGGCCGGCGTGCAGGCATCCGTCTTCGATGCCGAAAGCTCAGCCCTGGTCGGCACGCGCGACGACCGCGAACTCGACTTTGCAGAGTTGCGGGCCTTGACCCGCTGTTACCTCGATGCCTACGCGCGCGCGGCCGGTGCGCCGTTTCCGCAAGACCCGCAGGCGCAGCTGGTCGGTGCGATCGGCGCGGTGTTCGCGAGCTGGCAGTCGCCGAAGGCCTGCGAGTACCGGCGCGAGCGCGGCATACCCGACGCCATCGGGACGGCCGTGACCGTGCAGACGATGGTCTACGGAAACGCAGGCGGGCGATCGGGCTCCGGCGTCGGCTTCACCCGCGACCCGATCAGCGGCGAGCCGACGCTGTGGATCGACTTCCTGTTCAACGCGCAGGGCGAGGATGTGGTCTCGGGCCGACGCAGCGCCTACGGCCACGACGAGCTGGCCGCCGTGATGCCCGCGGTCTGGCAAGCCCTGTGCGAAACCGCTGCCAAACTGGAGCACGAGTTCGGCGACATGCAGGACTTCGAATTCACGGTGCAGGACTCGCGCCTGTACCTGCTGCAGACGCGGAACGGCAAATGCACGTTACAGGCGCTGGCGCGCATCGCGCTCGATCTGTTCGATGCCGGCGTCATCCCGGCCGATGTGGCGCGGGAACGCACCGCCGCCTTGACGCCCGACGATCTGGTCACGACACGGACCGTGTCCGACGACGGCAAACCCCTGAAGCCGCTGGCGCACGCCGCGAGCGCGAGCAGCGGCGTGGCCGTCGGCGAGATCGCATTCGACGAAGCAGCGGCCCAGGTCCGCCATGCGCTCGGCGCATCGGTCATCCTGGTGCGGCGCGACGCCGAGACCGGTGACATCGCGGCGCTCGAACTCGCGGCCGGTCTGCTGACCAAGCGTGGCGCGCGCACCTCACATGCCGCCGTGGTCGCACGGCAACTGGGCAAGGTGTGCCTGGTCGGCTGCTCCGAGATGCAACTCGACGAGATGGGGCGTTCGCTCCAGATCGGCGATACGACCCTGCGCGAGGGCGACCTGCTGACGTTGGACGGCAACGACGGCGCTGTCTACGCTGGCGCGGTGCACACCGCAGTCCAGCCGCTGGTGGAATTGCGGGCTCGTCTCGATCACCTGCAAACGGCTCGAGCCCAGGTCGCGAAAGTCGTGAAGGCCAGGAAGGCCGTCAAGGCAGCGTCGTCGTGATGACGGACCGACCGACCGCTGTGATCGAGGGCCTGACGCATGGGATCAGTCACCGCTTCGGGTGGCCGTGACCCTCGACACTCCATGCATTCGTCCCGTTTCGGGCTCGCGCAAGGCGCCTGCCGATTTCCCACCGAGATCAAGCCATGACACCGTCTTCAATCACCACGACCTCGCCCTCCTCGGAGCTGCCTGCGCCGCAGCGCAATGCACCGCCGCACGATCTGGACAGCGTGGTTCACGCGCAGCTGGCCCGGCTCACGATGGGGCTGTCGCCTGCCTCCATGGCCGCCGCCTGCCTGGACTGGCTCGCGCACCTGGCCGTGTCTCCCGGCAAGCAGCAGACCCTGGCCATGCATCTCGTGCGGAGCGCCGCCGACGCCCCATCCGATGAGCCTGCGCCCCTGGATCGACGATTCGCGGCACCCGAATGGCAGCAATGGCCCTTCGACCAGATCGCACGTTCGTTCCAGCGGCACGAAAAATGGTGGATTGAGGCGACCACCGGCGTGCACGGCGTCAGCGCGCACCACGAGCAGCAGACCGCATTCCTGGCGCGGCAGATCCTGGACATGTGGTCGCCGTCGAACTTCCTGTGGACCAATCCGGAAGTGCTGCACACCACGGTCAAGAGCGGCGGCGCCAACCTGTTGCAGGGCGCGCAGAACCAGTGGCAGGACACGATGCGACTGCTGAGCGGACATCCATCGGCGGGCGCGACGGAGTTCGAGCCAGGCCAGGATGTCGCCATCACGCCGGGGAAGGTGGTGTTCCGGAACCACCTGATCGAACTGATCCAGTACACCCCTCAGACCCAGACCGTCCACGCCGAGCCGGTTCTGATCGTGCCGCCGTGGATCATGAAGTTCTACATCCTCGACCTGACGCCGGCCGATTCGCTCGTGCGCTATCTCGTCGAGCATGGCCACACCGTCTTCATCATCTCCTGGCTGAATCCGGGTGCCGCCGATCGGAACCTGGGCATGGACGATTACCTGAAGTCGGGTGTGATGGCGGCCATGGACGCGGTCGGCAGCATCGTGCCGAAGCGTCGGATCCAGGCCCTCGGCTACTGCCTGGGCGGCACCCTGCTGTCCATCGCGGCGGCTTTCATGGCCCGCTCGGGGGACACCCGCTTGAACACGCTCACGCTGCTGACCTCCGAGGTCGACTTCAGCGAACCGGGTGACCTGTCGCTGTTCATCGATGAGAGCCAGCTGCATGTCCTGGACGACATGATGGCGGACAAGGGCTACCTGGATGGCCACCAGATGGCGGGCGCGTTTGCGTTGATGAACTCGCGAGACCTGCTGTGGTCGCGCATGGTCAGCGCCTACCTGATGGGCCGCAGCCCGCCGGTCAGCGACCTCAGTTCGTGGAACGCCGACGCCACGCGCATGCCTTTCCGGCAGCACAGCGAGTACCTTCGAGAACTCTATCGTGACAACGACCTGGCCCAGGGCCGCTACCAGGTCGATGGCAGGCCGGTCGCGCTGCCTGACATCCGCCTGCCCGTCTTCTCGCTGGGCACGCAGCGCGACACCGTCGCACCGTGGCGATCGGTCTTCAAGATCCACCTGCTGACGCGCAGCGAGGTGACGTTCTGCCTCAGCAGCGGCGGCCACAACGTCGGCGTCGTCAATCCGCCCGGCCCCGGGGTGGCGCGAAGCTACCAGATCGCCACCCACGGTGCGGACGAGAACTATGTGGATCCCGACACCTGGCTGGCGACTGCGCCGTCGCACGAAGGGTCCTGGTGGCCGGCCTGGCAGCAGTGGCTCGAGCAGCACTCGGGCAAACGCGTCGCACCGCCCGCGATGGGCAACGAGGACGCCGGGTACCCGGCACTCGACGACGCGCCGGGCCGTTACGTCCATGTCGATTGAGAAACAGAAGATGAACACGAACCCACAAGCCAGCCCCACGAAGTCGATGCCCAGCCTGGCCGGCAAGAAGGGCCTGATCGTCGGCATTGCGAACGAACAGAGCATCGCTTTCGGCTGTGCACAGGTGATCCGCGATCTCGGCGGAGCGATCGCCGTCACCTACATGAACGACAAGGCGGAGCCCCATGTGCGACCGCTGGCGGATCGGCTCGGTGCAGAGATCATCGCGCCGCTCGATGTGGAGCAGCCCGGACAACTCGAGGCCGTGTTCGCCGAGATTGCGCAGCGCTGGGGGCGCCTGGACTTCCTGCTGCACGCGATCGCCTATGCGCCCGCGGCCGACCTGCACGGCCGCGTCGTCGACAGCAGCGCAGAGGGCTTCGCGCGGGCGATGGACATCTCGTGCCACTCGTTCGTGCGCATGGCCCGTCTGGCCGAGCCGCTGATGAAGGACGGCGGCGCGCTGGTCACGATGAGCTACTACGGGGCCCAGAAGGTCATCGCCAACTACGGGATCATGGGACCGGTCAAGGCTGCGCTCGAAGCCACCGTGCGCTACCTGGCGGCGGAACTCGGCCAGGGCGGCATCCGGGTGCACGCGGTGTCACCGGGGCCGATCAGGACCCGGGCCGCTTCGGGCATCGGCGAATTCGAGAAGCTGCTCGACGAAACCGCTCTGCGCGCACCGGAGCATCAACGGGTCACGATTGCCGATGTGGGCGCCGTGACCGCGCTGCTGTGCAGCGATGCTGCACGCGCCATGACCGGCAATGTCGTCTTCGTCGACGCCGGTTACCACGTGATGGGCTGATCCATGGACACCCAAGTCACACAGATCGACACCGCGTCGGACGTCCTGGAGAACCACCCCTTCGCAGGGATCCGCGTGGGCGACGGGGCCAGCCTGGTGCGCAGCGTCACCAACCGCGACATCCAGTTGTTCGCCGCGGTCTCCGGGGACGTGAATCCGGCACACGTCGACGCGCTCTACGCAAAGAGCAGCCACTTCCACGAAATCATCGCCCACGGGATGCTGGGCGCATCGTTGATCTCGACGGTGCTCGGGACACGCTTCCCCGGCCCGGGAACGATCTACCTGGGCCAGAGCCTGAAATTCCGCAAGCCGGTGCACATCGGTGACACCCTGACCGTGACGGTCACGGTGA
The DNA here is from genome assembly GCA_030271615.1 of Pseudomonadota bacterium. Taxonomy (GTDB): domain Bacteria; phylum Pseudomonadota; class Gammaproteobacteria; order Burkholderiales; family Burkholderiaceae_C; genus PBB1. The sequence goes on along the minus strand of JARXKP010000231.1, from coordinate 1,267 downwards.
AGTCGCTCGACGAGACCCGGCATCGTCTGATCCTCGAAACCTGCTGCGTCAATCAGAACGGCGACGTGGTCATCGACGGTGAGGCCGAGGTGATGGCCCCGATCGAGAAACTGCGCATTCATCGCACCGATCTGCCCGAGCCCCTGTTGGCCGACAAGAACGTCCGCTACGACCAGTTGCTCGCGGCCGCGAAGGACTGTCCCCGGATCCGCATGGGCGTGGTGCATTCCTGCAGCCGCGAGGTTCTCGAAGGTGCGCTTGCTGCCCATCGACTGGGGCTGATCGAAGCGGTGCTGATCGGACCCGTGGCGAGGGTGCGCGGCCTCGCCGAGCTGCACCGCATCGACCTCACCGGCATCCTGCTCGTTGACGTGGCTCACAGCCATGCAGCGGCGGCCAAGGCCGTCGAGATGGCCCGGACCGGAGAGGTCGATGCGCTGATGAAGGGCAGCCTTCACAGCGATGAATTGCTGGCCGAGGTGGTCAGCGCGACTGGCGGCTTGCGCACCGCACGACGCATCAGCCATGTCTTCGTGCTCGACGTGCCGCGCTACCCGAAGCCGCTGCTGATCACCGACGCCGCCATCAACATTTCCCCCGACTTCGACACCAAGGTCGACATCGTTCAGAACGCGATCGATCTTGCTCATGCCCTGGGGATCTCGGAGCCCAAGGTCGCGATCCTGTCGGCGGTCGAGACGGTGACCTCGAAGCTCCGATCGGCGATGGACGCCGCCGCACTGTCCAAGATGGCAGACCGCGGCCAGATCACCGGCGCCCTGGTCGACGGGCCGCTGGCCTTCGACAACGCGGTGTCGATGGCTGCAGTACGGACCAAGGGCATCCAGTCGCGTGTCGCGGGCGATGCCGACATTCTGGTCGTGCCGGACCTGGAGTCCGGCAACACGCTCGCCAAGCAGCTCGAGTACCTCGGTGACGAGTCAGCCGCGCTGGAGAACTATCGCGAAATCCTTTTGATCAATGCCGACCACGAGGGCGCACGCTTGGCGCTCGAGGGCCTGCTCAAGAGCGAATCTTTGGCTAGTGTTGCGGCCGCCATCCTGGAGACCATCTACGAGACGCGGGGCGACTGGGAGAAGCTGATTGGCGCCTTGGAGATCTTGGCGGTCAGCGACGCTGAGCTCGATCGGCGAGTATTTTTGTTGCGAAAGATCGCAGCGACTGCTGCCAACCAATTGGGCTCGCTAGACCGGGCGCTCAGCGCGCAAGCTCGCGCGCTCAAAGAAGATCCGGCGCAGGCGGAGAC
>JARXKP010000230.1 GCA_030271615.1 Pseudomonadota bacterium | reverse complement strand
GACGGCGTCTATCCGCATGCCGATTACGTGACGGTCAACATCTCCTCGCCCAACACCCAGAACCTGCGTGCGTTGCAGAGCGATGCAGCGCTCGACGCGCTGCTGGCGGCGCTGTCGCAGCGCGACGTGGTGCTGGCGCAGCGGCACGGTCGCAAGGTGCCGCTGTTCGTCAAGATCGCGCCCGATCTGGTCGACGATCAGGTGCGGGTCATCGCGGCCACACTGAAGAACCACGGCATCAGCGGCGTGATCGCGACCAACACGACGATCTCGCGCGAGGCGGTCAAGCATCTGCCGCATGGTGGAGAAGCCGGCGGCCTGTCGGGTGCGCCGGTGTTCGAGGCCAGCAATGCGGTGATCCGGCAGCTGCGCGCCGAACTGGGGTCGGGCTACCCGATCATCGGCGTCGGCGGCGTGATGAGCGGTGCGGACGCGGTCGCCAAGGTGGCGGCCGGGGCCGACCTGGTGCAGATCTACACCGGCTTCATCTACAAGGGACCGGAGCTGGTGACCGAAGCAGCCCAGGCGTTGAAACAGAACGCGGCGACAGCAACTCACTGAGATGGGTGAGCGCGGGAGCACTGCGCCGGGGCGCTGTGTTGCGTTCATGTCCCCCGATCCGGGCTGCGCCCGGCTCTCCTCCTCTACTTCACTCCACACAACGCCCCGTCACAGCGCTCCGGACATCGCCGAGTTTCTCGACGAAGCCCTTTGCACGCCATGGTGGCGCAGGCTGCCGATGCCCTCGGCAGCACGAACGACTCGCACCAACGAAAAAGGCGCGTCAAAGACGCGCCTTCGAGGACTCCGGAACCGAATTGAATTCAGTGCAACGGAACGCCCGTCTTTGACTGCAACTCTTCACGAGTCACACCTTCAGCCAGCTCGACCACTTTCAACCCCTGCGGCGTCACGTCCATGACGGCCAGGTCGGTGATGATGCGGTTGACCACGCCCAGGCCGGTCAACGGCAGCGTGCAGTTCGGGATGATCTTCAGATCGATGGTGCCGTCCTTCTTCTTGGCGACGTGCTCCATCAGCACGATGACCCGTGCGACGCCGGCCACCAGATCCATCGCGCCGCCCATGCCCTTGACCATCTTGCCGGGGATCATCCAGTTGGCCAGATCACCCTTCTCGCTGACCTGCATCGCGCCGAGGATGCTCAGGTTGATCTTGCCGCCGCGGATCATCGCGAAGCTGTCATGCGAACCGAAGATCGACGAACCGGGGATGGTGGTCACCGTCTGCTTGCCGGCGTTGATCAGGTCGGCGTCGACCTCGTCTTCGGTCGGGAACGGGCCGATTCCCAGCATGCCGTTCTCGCTCTGCAGCCAGACCTCGATGTCAGGCTGAACGTGGTTGGCCACCAGCGTGGGCAGGCCGATACCGAGATTGACGTAGAAGCCGTCCTGCAGCTCTTTCGCAGCGCGTGCTGCCATTTGTTCGTGTGTCCAGGCCATGGCTCAGGCTCCCGCTTTTTCGGTCAGTGTTCGTTTTTCGATGCGCTTCTCGGGCGTCTTGTTCAGCACGATGCGGTGAACATAGATACCGGGCAGGTGCACCGAGTCCGGGTCGAAGGTGCCGGTCGGCACGATCTCTTCGACCTCGGCGATGGTGATGCGGCCGGCCATCGCGACAGCCGGGTTGAAGTTGCGCGCCGTGCGTCGGAACAGCAGGTTGCCGCTCTCATCCGCCTTCCAGGCCTTCACCAGGCTGACCTCGGGCCGCAACGAACGCTCCATCACGTAGACCGCGCCGTCGAACTCGCGCGTTTCCTTGCCTTCGGCCACCAGGGTACCGACACCGGTCTTGGTGAAGAAGGCCGGGATGCCGGCGCCGCCCGCACGCAGCTTCTCGGCCAGCGTGCCTTGCGGGGTGAATTCAAGTTGCAACTCGCCGGCCAGGTACTGGCGCTCGAATTCCTTGTTCTCGCCGACGTAGCTCGAGATCATCTTGACGATCTGGCGGGTTTCCAGCAACTGGCCCAGGCCGAACCCATCAACGCCGGCGTTGTTGGAAATCACCGTCAGGTTCTTGACGCCACTGTCGCGCAGGGCCGCGATCAGCGCCTCGGGAATGCCGCACAGCCCGAAGCCGCCCACCGCCATCAGCTGGCCATCAGCGACGACACCCTTGAGCGCTTCCGCTGCGCTCGGATACACCTTGTTCATTACGTTCCTCTCCAGGACCTAAGGACGCGCTCACCGGCTACTCGGCAAGCGCAAACCCCGGATTGTGCCCGTGCCAACCCTAGGGTTTTCACGTCCTTCGTAAGGGTAAATGCTAGGTCTTCAGGGAGCGTGGAACCTTCCGGGCGATCCGCAACGGTCAATTTCGGCTCACACCGAGTTCGTCATACAGCCGATCGACCAATGAACGCAGGGCATCGATCTCGCCCCGCATCTGGAACTGTTCCGTTTTCAGCATCGCCAGTTCGCTGGTGGCGATGTAATCCTCGGACCCGCTGTCGGCAGCGACGGCGGTCGCGTCCACGGCACCGCACAGCAAGTGGGCCCAGCGGGCCTCGCGAGAGCCCGGCGCGCGTGGCAACTTGACGGTGAGGGGCCCGCCCTTCTCGAACGGCCGTTCGGCCAGCTCGTTCAGGAAACCCTCGACTGCCGACAGATCGGCAAAGCGGTGCAGCCGTTCGCTGTTGGCACGCAACTCGGCGGTGGTCTGCGGGCCGCGCAGCAACAACGTTGCCAGCAACGCCACCGATTGACCGGGAAGCGCCATCGCCCGGCCCATGTTGTGTTCGTAGCGGGTCACCCGTGATCCGCTGCTCTCCGCGGCCAGGTGCAAGGCCTTCAGCGCATCGGCCGCGCCCTGGATCTCGGCCTCGGTGGCGTTGATGACGGGGTCGCGAGCCGTCTTCTGGTTGCAGCCGGCCACCAGCGCGTTCAGCGACAAGGGGTAGCTGTCGGGCACGGTGTGCGCCTTCTCGACCAGGACCCCAAGCACCCGCCCCTCGAGCAATGAAAGCTCTCTCACGGCAAACCTTGAAAACGCCGCGCGCGGCCGCTCAAAGGGCGAAGCCGTCGTCGGCCTGAATCACCGCGCCGTTGATGAAATGGCTTTCGTTCGCGCACAGCATCATCAGCACCGCATCCAGGTCCTGCGGCTGACCGATCCGCTTGCGCGGCAGCGTCTCGATCAGGCGCTTGCCCGCGTCGGTGAGCCACTCGTGGTGGTTCATCTCGGTGTCGATGTAGCCCGGGCAGATCACGTTCACGTTGACGCCGTGCTTGCCCCATTCGAGCGCCATTGCACGGGTCATGTGGATCACGGCCGCCTTGCTCATGCTGTAGACGCCGATCTTGCTCAGCGCCTTCAGCCCGGCCATCGACGCGATGTTGACGATGCGCCCGCCCGTGAACGTGCCGGGTGCCGATCCCTTGGAGCGCGCCAGCATCCGCTTGCCGACTTCCTGCGCCACGAAGAAGGCGCCGCGGGTGTTGATGTCGAACACGAAGTCGTAGTCGTCCTCGGTCACTTCGGTCAGCTTCTGCGAGGTGCTGACACCCGAGTTGTTGACGAGGATGTCGATCGTGCCCATTTCGGTCTCGGCGTGCGCCACCGCCGCCTTGATGCTGGCGAGGTCGGTGACGTCGAGCGTCACGACATGGGCGTCGCCGCCGTCGCCTTCGATTTCAGCGCGCAGCGTCTTCAGGCGCTCCATGTTGCGGCCCGCCAGCACCACGGCGGCGCCGGCGGAGGCCAAGGTCTTGGCGAACTGCGTGCCGAGTCCGCTGGAAGCGCCGGTCACCAGTGCGACGCGGCCTGACAGGTCGATTTGGTAGCTCATGTGTGTCGATCCCGTTCTGGAAATGTCCGGTGAAGATAGCACGCAGGCTCCGCGCTGCGTGTCGCAGCTGACCGGTCGCAGACCCGCTGTGCGACCTTTCGGCCGGGCGCACGCCGACGCCGCTTTGGAGAAGACCGGCAAGGCGGTTCCGTGCGCGATCGGCCGCTAGACTTGCCGGCTGTTTTCGACGCCGAGAAAGCCTGCCCGATGACCCCGACGACCCTCCTCGAACAACACGGCCCGCGCGAGTCGATGGACTGCGACGTGCTGGTGGTCGGCGGCGGACCGGCCGGGCTCGCAACGGCGATCCGCATCAAGCAGCTCGCGCAGGTGCAGGGCCGTGAAGTCTCGGTCGTGCTGCTCGAAAAAGGCTCTGAACCGGGCGCCCACATCCTCAGCGGCGCGGTGATGGACCCGCGCTCGCTGAGCGAACTGTTCCCTCACTGGAAGGAGCTCGGTGCCCCGCTCGACCAGGCGGTCACCGACGACGAATTCCTGTTCCTGACGCGCGACGGCTCAACGAAGACACCGCAGGCCCTGCTGCCCGACTGCTTCCACAACGCGGGCAATTACGTCATCAGCCTGGGCAGCCTGACGCGCTGGCTCGGCCAGCAGGCCGAGGCGCTGGGCGTCGAGATCTTTCCGGGTTTTCCGGCCGCCGAGGTCCTGTACAACGACGACGGCTCGGTGAAAGGAGTCGCCACCGGCAACCTCGGCATCGGCAAGGATGGCGAGCCGACCGGGAACTTCCAGCTCGGCATGGAACTGCACGCCAAGTACACCGTGTTCGCGGAGGGCTCGCGCGGACACCTGGGCCGGCAGCTGATCGCGCGCTTCAAGCTCGATGCGGGTCGCGACCCGCAAAGCTACGGCCTCGGCATCAAGGAACTGTGGGAGATCGACCCGGCCCAACACAAACCGGGCCGCGTCGTGCACACCGCCGGCTGGCCGCTCGACAGTCAGACTTACGGCGGGGCCTTCCTGTACCACCTCCCGAACCACCAGGTCGCGCTCGGCTTCATCACCGGCCTCGACTACAGCAACCCCTGGCTGAGCCCGTTCGAGGAGATGCAGCGCTGGAAGACGCATCCCGCGATCCGCAGCGTGCTCGAGGGCGGCAAGCGCGTCGGCTACGGTGCGCGGGCCATCACCGCCGGCGGGCTGCTGAGCCTGCCAAAGACGGTGTTCCCCGGCGGCGCACTGGTCGGCTGCGAGGCCGGCTACCTGAACATCAGCCGCATCAAGGGCAGCCATGCCGCGATCAAGAGCGGCATGCTGGCCGCCGATGCGATCTTCGACGCGGTGAGCAACGGTCGGCAGCACGACGAGCTGAGCGCCTACCCGGAGGCCTTCGAGCGCAGCTGGCTGCACGAGGAACTCGACCGCACGCGCAACTTCAAGCAGTGGTTCAAGAAGGGGCTGTGGGTCGCCACGCTGATGAATGGCATCGAGCAGTGGTTGCTGCCCAGGCTCGGCATCAAGTCACCTCCGTGGACGCTGCACCATCATGTGCCCGACCATCTGTCGCTGAAGCCCGCCGCCGAGTGCCCGCAGATCGTCTACCCGAAGCCCGACGGCACGTTGACGTTCGACCGCCTCAGCAGCGTCTTCATCAGCAACACCAACCACGAAGAGAACCAGCCCTCTCACCTGACGCTGAAGGACACCGGTGTGCCGGTCCGCATCAACCTCGCGAAGTACGCCGGCCCGGAAAGCCGCTACTGCCCGGCCGGCGTATACGAGTTTGTGAAGAACACGGACAGCGACGGAAGCGATCGCCTGCAGATCAACGCGCAGAACTGCGTGCACTGCAAGACCTGCGACA
>JARXKP010000229.1 GCA_030271615.1 Pseudomonadota bacterium | reverse complement strand
GATCGATTCGGGGTAGGTCGATTAGTTCAATGAACTTCTAACTCACGACACTAGGGTCATGCATCGTTTGGGCAGCGACTGCGACGCGTTGTACCTTGCGGGTGGGGCGAACGGGCAGGTCTTGCGGCAACTGCTCGATCGTGAGCAGATACGCCAGCACGTCATCGACATCGCGGCTGACACACGCGAGAGCTTCTCGGTGCATGAGACCTCCAGCGGTCTGGATTACCGTTTTGTTCTGCCCGGGCCGACGGTCCAACGCCACGAATGGGAAGCCTGTCTGGCATACATCGCCGCGCTGGATGTGCCACCTCGGTATCTGGTAGCCAGTGGCGGCTTGCCTCCTGGCGCACCGACGGACTTCTATGCCCGCGTGGCCAGGCTGGCCCTCGAGCGCGGCAGCTTGCTGGTGCTGGACACCTCCGGCCCGGCGTTGGCCGCGGCACTGGCAGAAGGCGTGTATCTTTTCAAACCCAGCCTTCGTGAGCTGCGAGGTCTGAGCGGTCTGTCCTTGACCACAGAGGACGAATGGCGTCGCGCGGCCCAACACGTCGTTCAGGCCGGTCAGGCCCAGATCGTGGCGCTGTCGCTGGGAGAGGATGGCGCACTGCTCGTTTCGGCCGACACCTCGCTGAGGTCGCAAGGCTTGCGCGTACATGTGGCCGGCACCATCGGCGCGGGTGACAGCTTTGTCGGTGGTCTGGTCTGGTCGCTGGATCAAGGACATACGCTGGAGGAAGCGTTCCGCTACGGTATGGCTGCCGGCGCAGCTGCACTGTTGTCGGCGGGCACGGCCCTGTGTGATCCGGCAGATGTCAGGCGGCTTCGTGACGAGGTGGTGATCACGTCCGACGCGATGTCCTGACCATCGCCTTTGGGCTTGGTCGTGTCAGGACCGTTGACATGCGGTCCATCACGCCTGCCACACCCCATACCCCACCTCCCGCAACCCGATCGCCAGCTCCACTTCCATCTCGCGCGCCGCTTCGTACGGCATCGGGTTGTAGACCGCGTACAGCGCCGGCAGCAGGCGCAGGCCGTACTCGAAGACGTAGCGGTTCGCCTGGATGCCGGCCTTGTGCTTGTCGAAGCGCAGGTCGGGGTCGAGGCCGGTCATGCCGACATAGATGAAGGGCTTGCCCAACTGGTAATCGGGGTTCGCCTTGCGGGAGCGGGGCTCGTTCCACACCCGGTCGTCCAGCTCGACGACGTAGACGTGGTGGTGATGTCGGCGCGTGGGCCGCGGCGCGCGCTTCGCGGGAGTCACACCCAACCCCGGTGCCACTGGCTGGCGTCGGTTAGCTCGCGCCAGTGCAGCAGGAAGGCCCGCTTCGAGTGCACGGCCCCCAGCTCGACCTGGTCGATGCGCACCGCCAGCACATCGGGCACCTGGCGTCCACGAACGGTGGCCCTGAACGCGGCGATCGGCAATCTGATGACGTCCCATGCGTGCGCGGCTGGGCTGAACTCGGCCCGATGGCTCAACGCATCGAAGGCGTCGACTGCGAAGAGGTACAGATTGTAGCGAGTGCCGTCCCCGCGTGCCTCGATCACGCCGTCGACGACGCCCATCACCCGGGCGTCGATGGCTCGCCAGCCTTCCACCGCGTGGGCGGTGTCGAATCGGTACAGATCGCGGGGCCGCTCGTGGGTCATCCGCGAATTTTCATCGCAGCGGACCCCGCTGTGGTGTCAGTGCGGGCGGTACGAAAACCGCTCGATCGCCTGCGCGGCCAGAACCTCCGAGGACACATTGCGCTCGAGCGACGAACAAGACAGCCCTGCCGTCTCGTAGGTCATGTTCTCGTAGATCTCGGCGGCGGCGGGGTAGGTGCGCAGCACCGCCGCTCGTGCGACATCGGGGAGCGGCCCCGACAAGGCCACTTTCAGCCGCGAGACCACATTCCGGTAGCTCTCCGCGTCGACCGACCCGCCACTGCGTTCGATGTGTTCAAGAACGTGGGCGAGTGAAAAAGCGGTGTGGACCGAAGCTCGAATCGACTCAACATGGGACGACGACATGGTGCATCTCCTTGAAGCCACTTCAATTGCGGATGACAGATCGGTGCGGACAGCCGATGAACATCAAATTCCGGAACCACCCTCTGGCTGACACAACCCCCGATCGACGACGCTGCCTGACAGGTATTTCGGTACGCAAGACTCGCGCCTGAAGTGTTCACGCCGCGGGCCCGTGCCAAGAAGTGCCTGGTTGAACGGCTGCCGATGCCGTTCAACCCTGAAGCAGCCCGGCAGTCGCCGCCCACCGTCCCTGCTTGTCCACCCACACCACGCCGACACCCCACTGCCGCGCCAGCGCCGCGATGCGCTCGGGCCCGGCCATGAACATCACCTTGGTCAACGCATCGGCACGCATCGCGCTGTCGGCCACCACGGTCACGCTGCTCAGCGCGGGTGGCGAATCGCCGGTGGCCGGATCGATGATGTGGTGGTGCCTGCGGTCGGCGGTGAAGGTGCTGCGGTTGTCGGCCGAGGTGGCGAGCGCGCGGCCATCCAGGTTCAGCGCGGTGAGCAGGCGCGCGGAGTCGTGCGGATCCTCGACGCCCACGGTCCACGGCTGGCCACGGTCGTTGTGGCCGAGGGCACCGAACTCGCCGGTGTCGATCAGCGCGTGCTCGATGCCGTGCGCCTGCAGCGTGGCGCGCACCGCATCGGCCGCGTAGCCCTGGGCGATGCCGTTGAGGGTGACGGCCATGTCGGAGCGGTAGAAGCGGACCCGGTCGCTGTCGATCCGGATCTGCTGCCAGCCGGTGCGCGCCTGGGCCTCGATGCGCTCGGCGTCGGTCGGCAGCCGACCGGCCTGGCGGGCGCGGTCGTAGGCGGACCACAGCGGTTGCACGGTCACGTCGAAGGCGCCACCGCTGCGCTCGGACACGAGCCGGGCTTCTCGCAGCACGGTCAGCAGGTGGGCGCTCGGCGCGCTCAGCTGGCCGGTGCGGTTCAGGCGGCTCAGTTCGCTGTCGTCGCGAAACAGGCTCATCGAGGCTTCGACGGCACGCAAGGTGGTGGTGGCTGCGTCGAGCGCGCGCTCAGCCTGTGGTGCATCGGCATGCGCGGCGCGCAGCCGCACGGTGGTGCCCAGTGCCAGCAGCGGGCGTGTGCGCCATTGCAGGTCGGGCCGGCTTGCCGTCGCAGAGCGCGTCAGCACGGCGCCGCCCAGGCCCAGGCTGGCGATGAGCAGGGTGCGTCGCTTCATCGAGGTTTCCTTGGTCATGGCGAGACGTGCATGGCCGGTGGGTGGGCCGGGCCGGGCGGCAGCGCGTGCACCGGGATCACGCGGCCCTTGCGCGTGGCCATGATGCGCGGCGCGCAGAGCTGGTCGCTCTCATAGATGACCACGCAATCCAGGCACTGGAAGCATTCGGCGTAGTCGATGGCGCCGCTGGGCTCGATGGCCTGGTACTCGCACTTGTGCCGGCAGGACTGGCAAGGCTGGCCGCACTCGGCGCGGCGCGGCAGCCAGTTCAGCAGCCGGATGCGCCCCAGCACCGCCAGCCCCGCGCCCAGCGGGCAGAGGTAGCGGCAGTAGGCCTTGTAGACCACCGCGTTCAGCGCCAGCAGCCCGACGGCCCACAGCAGGTACGGCCAGGAGCGCACGAACACCAGCGTGATCGAGGTCTTGAACGGCTCGACCTCGGCCAGCCTGTCGGTCCAGACGCTGCTGAAGAAGGGCATCACGACGATGACGGCCAGCACCACGTACTTGAGCTTCTTCAGTCGCGCGTCGATGCGGGTGTGCAGCTTGAGTTGCGGCACGTGCGCCCAGCGCGCGAGCCGGGCGACGAACTCCTGCAGCGCGCCGAACGGGCACAGCCAGCCGCAGAAGGTGCCGCGCCCCCAGGCGACCAGGCTGATCGCCACGAAGGCCCACAGCAGCACGGTCATCGGGTCGTAGAGGAAGAAGTCGAGGCTGCGGCCGGCCAGCAGCGCCTGGATCAGCGCGGTGATGTTGACGATGGAGAGCTGACCCTGCGCGTACCACCCGATGAACACCAGCGTGAACAGCAGCCACGCGTAGCGAACCTGCGTCAACCGCTTCATCGAACGCGTGATCCAGCGTGGCCGGGCCAGCACCACGCTGAGGCCGGCGAGCCCCGCGACCAGCACGCCCAGCGCCCACGCGCGACCGGACCAGATCGAATGCCAGGTCTTCTCGTTGCTACGAGGCTGATCCGCATACGCCTCGGGCAGCTGCGCGTGCACGATGAAGTCCTTGCGGGCTCGCTGGGGCAGGATCTGCCCCTTGCTGCGCGTGACGCTGAGCGAAAAATCCAGCGGCTGCGAGGGGTCGAGGCTGGCCTGGCTGATCACCTTGACGACCCGCCAGCGCGCATCGGGGCCGAGCCAGGCGTCAGGCACACGCGGGCGGCCTTCCAGGTCGAAGTCGCGGATCTCGATCGGCAGCCCGCCTTGCGCCAGCGTCAAACGGTCGGGCACGGCGCCGGTGCTGTAGTCGTCGCTCACGAAGCTGTAGCGACCTCGCGTGCCCACGAGAAAGGCGTGATCGCCCGGCTCGAGCCAGCCGATGAGGAAGTCCCAGGCGCGCGGCGTCAGCAGGTTGCGGCCGACGCTCGGCACGTTGAGATGGGCCACCAGCATCTCGCTGAAGGGCGCGTCGGGCGATTGCAGCGCGACCGGGTCCTGGCCTTCGCCGACGGTGCCCTTGAAGGCGGCTTCGATGTCGCGGTTGCGCCAGGCCTGGTGGCTGACCAGGCCCTTGCGTTCGAGCGCCGCGAAGTCCATCGGCTCGAACAGTTCGTGCTTGATGCGTCCGATCAGGTCGGGGTCGCGCCCGGCGGCAAAGCCCAGCTTGGCTCGCGCGATCGCCAGCGAGGCCGACAGCAGGCTCTGGTTGATGATGCGTACCGAGGCCGTGGCCTTGGACACGCCGTCGATGTAGACATTGGCGCTGCCGGCCTGGCCACTCCTGTTCTGGTTGGAGCCGATCTTGATGCTCTGCTGCAGCGACAGGCCCTTGTACTGCTCGACGAAGCGCATCAGCGGCGCCGGGCCCAGGCCTTCCAGGAACACCGGCTCGTGGTGCGACAGCACCCGTACATCGAGGAAGACGCCCTTGGCGTCCAGCGCCACCAGCAGGTTGACCGGCGTGCCGGAATAGCCGGGCACCGGCGCGAAGTCGACCGACTCGAACACGTAGCCCACCAGCACGGAGCTCGTTAGGTCGTTCTTGAACAGCGGCCACACGGGGAGCGCCGGGTCGCGGTCACCGACCACCAGCGGCAACGGAAACAGTTCGGTCAGGCGAGCCTTGCTCAGCGTGCCTGCGGATGCAGCCGCACCCGCCAGTAGCCAGGTGATGAGCAGCAGCACTCGCCCCATCCGGTGCAGCCAGCCTTGCAGGGGATCTGTGACACAACGACGCATGGCGGTGATCAGCAATGAAACAACAGGGGATGGACAGGCAATCGCCGGGCCATGGGGTGATACACGTTGGCGAGGCAATTGTCGTGTCGCCGTGACGGGCCACCTGTCGGGCCCTTCCCTTGCGCGCCAGCAAACCCTGGCGAGAGTGCCGCGCACTCTGTGGCGACAATCGCGGGCCGCTCAACCACCGGGTTCTTCTTTCGATGATCCGAGATCGATTCCATCCGCCGCTCCGCCGAGTGTGCCTCCGCCGTGTCGCCACCGGACGCTGAGGCTGTGAACGGTCACGTTCCCGCGCCTTCGCGGC
>JARXKP010000228.1 GCA_030271615.1 Pseudomonadota bacterium | reverse complement strand
GCGCCAGTCGACCTCGCCCTCCTCGCGCCCGATCGGGCTGCCGCACACCGGGCACTGGCCGCCCAGCCGCTGGTACAGATCGAACGGCTCCCCGCGCATCGCCCCGTCAGACGATGCCGCCGCGTCGTGCACCACGCCGACCACTTGCGGGATCACGTCGCCGGCACGCCGCACGATCACCGTGTCGCCGACGCGCACGTCCTTGCGCCGAACCTCGTCCTCGTTGTGCAGCGTCGCGTTACTGACCGTCGTGCCGCCCACGAACACGGACTCCAGCTTGGCGACCGGCGTCAACTTGCCGGTGCGGCCGACCTGGATGTCGATGCCGAGCAGGCGCGTCATCTGTTCCTGCGCCGGGTACTTGTGCGCCACCGCCCAGCGCGGTTCGCGGGTCACGAAACCCAGCCGCTGCTGCAACGCCCGGTCGTTGACCTTGTAGACGACGCCGTCGATGTCGAACGGCAAGGCATCGCGCTTTGCGCCGATGGTGGCGTGGAACGCAACCAGCCCGTCCGCACCACGTACCACCGCGCGCTCGGCGCACACCGGCAGCCCCATCGCGGCGAGCGCATCGAGCAGCGCACTGTGCGTGCCGGGGAGCCCGACGTTGTCGTCGCCCCAGCCCTGCACATCGCCCAGGCCGTAGGCAAAGAAGCTGAGCGGTCTGCGCGCCGCTATGGCCGGGTCGAGCTGGCGCACCGCGCCGGCGGCCGCATTGCGCGGGTTGACGAAGGTCTTCTCGTGCTTGGCGCCTTGCGCGATCAGCGCGCGCTGACGCTCGTTCAGCGCCTCGAAATCGTCGCGGCGGATGTAGACCTCGCCGCGCACTTCGAGCACCGCCGGCTGCGCAGCACCGCGCAGCCGGCGCGGAATCTCGGCGATGGTGCGGATGTTCTGCGTCACGTCTTCGCCGGTCTCGCCATCGCCCCGGGTGGCGGCCTGCACCAGCACGCCGGCTTCATAGCGCAGGTTCATCGCCAGGCCGTCGAACTTCAGCTCGACCGCGTACTCGACCAGCGGGTCCGCGTCGGTCAGGCCGAGTTCGCGCCGCACCCGGGCATCGAAGGCCATGGCACCGCTCGCTTCGGTGTCGGTCTCGGTGCGGATCGACAGCATCGGCACCGTGTGCCGCACCGCGACGAAACCATCGAGCACGCCGCCGCTGATTCCACCGATCACCCGCTGTGTCGGCGAATCGTCGAAGCGCAGTTCGGGGTGCGCCGCCTCGATCGCTTCGAGTTCCTGGAACAGCCGGTCGTATTCGGCGTCGGGGATCTGCGGCGCGTCGAGCACGTAGTAGAGGTGCGCATGCTGTCGCAGCAGCGCGCGCAATTCGGCGGCACGGCGCTCGATCGCGGGCTCGTTCATCGAGAAGCCGGCAGACACCATGCAGAAAGACAGATCAACTGAACAGGCGCCGCGCGGCTGCAGACCCGGCCGCCAGATCGTGTTCCTGCAACGCACCGTACAGCCGCACCAGTTCGCCATCGATGAAGGCAAAGCCTTCTTGCGTCAGCGGCTGACCTCGGTCGTCGACGATGTCGGCGTCGAGGTCCTTCGACAGTCCCAGCGCGCTGGCTTGCCAGGCGGCGAAAGGTGCGCCGGCCGGATCGGTCTGCGACACATCGAAGCCCAGGGCCAGCTCGCGCAGTGCGGCAGCGCTCGGATCGTCTGACAACGCAGCCTGCGAATCGAAGATCAAGGTCAGCACCGGCGGTGCACCGTCTTCGGCAGACGGCAGCACCAGACGCCCGGGCAGAACGCCCGGAACGAAACCGTGCCGAGAGGCTTGCTGCACCAGGTAGCCGACGCTCCAGGCCGCGCTGCGGGCGCGCAGCTGAACGGACATCTGCGCATCGTGTTCGCCAGCGAACGCATCGAGTTCGCGGGCGCGCGCTGCGACATCGAGCATGTCCGGGAAATCGGCCATCGCGCCGATCGCCTCGGAGAAGGCCTGCAGCTTCTGAACGAACTCCGAGTACTCGATCTCGTTGAGCGCGCCGGTGCGGTTGGCCAGTTGCAGGCCGGCCTGCAGTTCTCCGTAGCGCTGCCCGGCCAGCGGTGGCTCCCACTGGCCGTTCTCGGCGTTCAGTCCCTCGATGAAAAACGGCTTGCTGCCGGCGCGTCGGCTCCCCGGCAGGTGCGAGAGCACCGCGTCGCCAGTGACCGGCGCATCCAGCATCATCGGCACGATCACATCGATCAGCGCGTCGACCCGCGGCGTCACGCGTCGCGGCAGCAGTCGACCGCCAGCGCCCTCGATCGTCAGCTCGCCATCGTCCAGTTGCGGCGACAGCCGACCGGAGGGTTCTCCATCGTGATGCAGCACGCCCGGAACGGTTTCCGACAACGCCGGATCGGCGGACGGGCCCATCACCGGCTCGCGCGGCTCGGGGCGCGGCACCGGGGGAGACACCGCCTTTTTCGGGTCGGCCTTGCGCGCCTGCCACGCACCCTGCGCAACCACGCCCGCCAGCACGACGCCGCCCAACGCGGCCAGCGCGATCGTCAAGCTGCTGCTCATAGGGACATCCTTTGCACGGTCACGCCGCCTCCGCGAGGCTCACCGCCTCGGCCATGTCGACCGCGACGATGCGCGAGACGCCTTGTTCCTGCATCGTGACGCCGATGAGCTGCACCGCCATCTCCATCGCGATCTTGTTGTGGCTGATGAACAGGAACTGCGTGCCCTTGGACATCTCCCTGACCAGCTTGGCGTAGCGCTCGGTGTTGGCGTCGTCGAGAGGCGCATCGACCTCGTCGAGCAGGCAGAACGGCGCGGGGTTCAGCTGGAAGATCGCGAACACCAGCGCGATCGCGGTCAGCGCCTTTTCGCCACCGGACAGCAGATGGATCGTGCTGTTCTTCTTGCCCGGCGGCTGTGCCATCACCTGCACGCCGGCGTCGAGGATCTCGTCGCCGGTCATCACCAGTTTCGCCTGACCGCCGCCGAACAGGCTCGGGAACATGCGTCCGAAATGTTCGTTGACCTGGTTGAAGGTGCTGCCCAGCAGGTCGCGGGTTTCGAGATCGATCTTGTGGATCGCCCCTTCGAGCGTGCCGATCGCATCCATCAGGTCGGCGTACTGCGCGTCGAGGAAGGTCTTGCGTTCGCGCGCGGTCGTCAGCTCGTCGAGCGCGGCCAGATTCACCGCGCCCAGCGCGGCGATCTCGCGGTTGATGCGGTCGATCTCGGACTGAAGTCCTTGCAGCCGCACGCCGTCGCGTTCGATGCCCTGCGCCAACATTTCGAAGTCGACGGCGGCCGCCACCAGTTGCTCGAGGAACTGTGCACCGCCGAGCTGCGCGGCCTGTTCTTCGAGCTGCAGCTTGGTGATGCGATCGCGCAGCGGCTGCAGGCTCTGCTCGTGCGCCATGCGCTGCTCGTCGGCGCGGCGCAGGCGCAACGTCAAGTCGTCGTACTCGCTGCGCTTGGCAGACAACGCCGACTCGCGCTCGAGCTTGAGAGCCAGTGCATCCTGCAGTCCGACCTGGGCCGACGCGTCGGTGAAGCGCACCAGTTCCTCGTTCAACTGAGCCTCGGCCAGCGCGTTGTTCGCGACCTGCTGCGCGGCGGTCTCGATGCCACGCTGCAACTCGCCGCGGCGCGCCGCCAGCGACCGCGAGGCGAACTGCGACTCCTGCGCCTGGCGCTCGAGGGTGCGCAGCTGCTCGCGCGCCGCGCCCAGCAGACGCTCGGCCTGGATCACCGCATCGTCGAGTTCGGCATGGCGCTCCTGCGTGGTCGCGAGTTCGATGTCGAGCGCTTCGAAGCGCGCTTCGCCGGTGGCGCGGCGTTCGTTCAGTTCGTCGATCTGGGCGTCGATCTCGCCGAGTTCGTCGTCGAGCTGCGTGGACCGCGACTGCGTCTGCTCCGCCTGCTGCGTCAGGCGCAACAACTCGACCTGCAACTGGTGCGCGCGGCTCTGCGCTTCGGCCGAATCGCGACGGGCCGTCGCCAGATGCGCTGACGTGCCGCTGTAGGCCGCTTCGGCGCGGATCAGCGCGCTGCGCGACTCCTCGGCGATCAGCGACTGCGCGCGCAGCAGGCGATCGAGGTTCTCGATCTCCTGCGCGCGGGCCAGCAGGCCGGCCTGTTCGGAGTCGGGCGCATAGAACGAGACCGCGTGCGCGCTGGCGGCGTGGCCGTCGCGCGTCATCAGGATCTCGCCATGCTGCAGCCGCGAGCGCGCGGCCAGCGCATCGTCGAGGCTGGCCGCGGTGTAGACGCCTTCGAGCCAATCGGTCAGCAGTGCCTTCAGGCCCGCATCGCCGATGCGCAGCAGATCGCTCAGGCGCGACAGCGTCGGGTTCGCGGTGGCTTGGGGCGTACCGGCCACCGGCGGCGTGTAGAAGACCAGCTTGGCCGGCGGGGCATCGGCGGCGAACGCGCGCACCGTCTCGACCCGGCCGACTTCGAGCGCGTTGATGCGCTCGCGCAACGCGGCTTCAAGTGCGGTTTCCCAGCCGGGCTCGATGTGGATGCGCGTCCACAGACCGGCCAGGCCGTCGAGCCCGTGCTTCGCGAGCCACGGCCGCAGCTTGCCTTCGGTCTGCACCTTGTCCTGCAAGGCACGCAGCGCATCGAGCCGGGCGCTGAAGTCCGATTGCTTTCCGGCCTCGGCGTTGACTTCGGCCTGACGCACGCGCCGCGCTTCGTCGAGCGCCGGCACCTGCTCACCCAGATCGGCCAGCCGCGCCTCGGCGACTTCGCGGGCCTCTTCGGCGCTGCCGAACTGCTGCTTCAACTGGTCGATCCGATCGAGGTCGGGCGCGGCGAGCTGGCGCTTTTCGCCGGCCAGTCTTTCGCGACGCGCGGCGACCTGTCGGCTCTGGTCTTCGATGTTGCGGCTGTCGCTCGCCAGCACGTGGATCTGCTGCTGCACGCCGGCCACCCGCGTTCGCTGCGCGCTGGCCGCGGACTGGGCGGCGCGCACCGCGTCTTCGAGACCGGGCAGCCGATCCGCGTGTTCTTCGGCCTGCGCAGCAAGCACCTCGCTGTGCTCGTCGGTTGCTGCGACCTGTTCGGCCAGCTGTTCGAGTTCGACCTCGGCCTGCTCGCGGCGGTCGGCCCACTGCGCGGTCTGGAGCGACAGCTCGGCCAGTCGCTGTTCGGCACGCTGCCGGCCTTCGACCACATAGCGGATGCGTTCTTCGAGGCGGCTGACTTCAAGCGAGGCTTCGGCCAGCAGGCCTTGCGAAGCGTGCAGCTCGTCGCTGGCCGCGTAGTGCGCCTGACGGATCGTTTCGAGCTCGGCTTCGCCCTGGCGCAACTCGGCCATGCGCGCTTCGAGCAAGTTGACCGCCGCGGCGACCTCCTTTTCGACGCGCTGCTGTTCGCCCGCCGCGTCCCGGTGACGCAGGAACCACAACTGATGCAGCTTCAGCGTGCCGTCGTCATGCAAGCCCCGATAGCGGCTCGCGACCTCGGCCTGCTTCTCGAGCTTGTCGAGGTTGCCGTTCAGCTCGCGCAGGATGTCGTCGACGCGGGTCAGGTTGTCGCGGGTGTCGCGCAGCCGGTTCTCGGTCTCGCGGCGGCGTTCCTTGTACTTCGACACGCCAGCGGCTTCTTCGAGAAACAGCCGCAACTCTTCCGGCTTGCTTTCGATGATCCGGCTGATCGTGCCCTGACCGATGATCGCGTAGGCGCGCGGCCCGAGGCCGGTGCCGAGGAACACGTCCTGCACGTCGCGGCGGCGCACCGGCTGGTTGTTGATGT
>JARXKP010000227.1 GCA_030271615.1 Pseudomonadota bacterium | reverse complement strand
CCGAACTGGGCGCCGACATCGCCGAGCGCGGCATGATGCTGACCGGCGGCGGCGCGCTGTTGCGTGATCTGGACCGGTTGCTGGCCGAGGAAACCGGCCTGCCGGTGCTGGTGGCCGAAGACCCGCTGACCTGCGTGGTGCGCGGTTGCGGGATGGCGCTCGAGCGCATGGAGCGCCTCGGTTCGATCTTCACCTCCGAGTGACTGTCAGCCCCCACGTCGCGTCGCTCCTGCCCCCCCGGGGGGGTGCGGCCGACCTTGGGGCGGCCCGGCGATCGTCCGGTCAACCCCCATGTCCCTGCGCTCCTGCCCCCCGGGCTCTGGAGGAGCCCCTTCATGGCCCTTGGGGCGTTCGCCGGCTTGAGAGGCGGCGCGGTGCTCGACCCGTGACGGGTCGGCCGATGCTGCGGCACGCCTGAACACCGCATCGTCATGCCCATCGGCACCATCGATCGAACGCCGCCGCCTTTCTTTCGACAGGGACCATCGGCGCTGACCAAGCTGGCCCTGTGTTCGGCACTCGCGCTGTTCCTGATGGTGGCCGACACCCGTTTCGCACTGACCCAGCCGTTGCGCGCCATGCTCGCGACCGCGCTGCATCCGGTCCAGCGCACCTTGCTCGCACCGGTCGAGTTGTGGCAGCAGTCGGTCGACTATGCGGCCGGGTTGCAGCACGCCATCGCTGCCGAATCTGCGGCGCGCCGTGATCTCGCGGGCCAGGCCGTGCAGGTCGCCCGGGTCGGTCAGCTGCTGGCCGAGAACGAACGGCTGCGTTCGCTGCTGGAGCTGCGAGCCGGCCTGACGGTGCGCGCGCACGCGGCCGAAGTGCTGTACGAGTCGACCGACCCGTACTCGCGCAAGGTGGTGATCGACCGCGGTGTCGCGCAAGGCATCGCCGCCGGATCGCCGGTCGTCAGTGAAGCCGGTGTGATCGGGCAGGTCACGCGGGCCTATCCGCTGTCGGCGGAAGTCACGTTGCTGACCGACAAGGACGCGGCGGTGCCCGTGCTCAACATGCGCACCCAGGCACGCAGCGCGGCGTTCGGCGCGGCGACTGGCGACGCCCTCGAATTGCGCTTCATGGCCGGCAACGCCGATGTCCAGGTCGGCGACCTGCTGCAGACCTCGGGTGTCGACGGCGTGTATCCCCCGGGTCTGCCGGTGGCCAGGGTGGTGGCGGTCTATCGCAAGGTCGACTCCGGCTTCGCGAAGATCCTGCTGGCACCTGCGGCATCGCCCGACGGTGTGCGCCATGTGCTCGTGCTGGACCCGATCGGTCTGCAGCTGCCCCCGCGGCCCGAGCCGACGCCCGAAGCAGCGAAAGGCGCGGCCTCTTCAGCCGCCTCTTCGGCGAAGAAGGGAGCGCGACGATGATCATGCCGCGCAGCTCCGACCAGCTGCTGATGCCGGTGAACCCGCTGTTTGTGTGGTTCACCTTGCTGGGCGCCCTGGCGATGAACCTCGTGCCGCTCGGTCGCCATCCGGCGGTGCCCGACCTGCTGGCGCTGGTGCTGGTGTTCTGGAACGTGCATCAGGCGCGCCGGGTGAGTGTCGGCGTGGCGTTCATGTTCGGTCTGGTGATGGATGTGCACGACGGTGCCGTCCTCGGCCAGCATGCGCTGGCCTACACGCTGCTGGGCTACGTGGCCACCACCATCCACCGGCGGTTGCTGTGGTTCAGCCTGCCGTCGCAGGCGCTGCAGATCCTGCCGCTGTTCGTGGCCGCGCATCTGGTGTCGTTCACCGTGCGGATGATTGCCGGCGGCATGCTGCCCGGATGGGAGGCGCTGCTGGCGCCGGTCTTCGAAGCGCTGTTGTGGCCGCTGGCGACATGGTTGTTGCTCGCCCCCCAGCGACGCGCCCCTGACCGCGACCAGAATAGGCCGTTGTGATGGTTGACCCCCACGTCGCTCTCGCTCCTGCCCCCCGTGGGGGCGCCACGGGTCGGCCGGCAGAGCCGGTCCTCGCGTGTGGCTTGATGGGCGGCTTCGCTGCGCTGGCCGTTTTGCGGGTGGTGGTGTGACTGAGATCAAGAACGTCGAGCAGGAGCTGAGCCGCTTCCAGACGCGGCTGGTGGCTGCTGCCGCCTTCGTGCTGCTGTGCTTCGGCCTGCTCGGCTATCGCCTGTATCACCTGCAGATCGAGAAGCACGACGAATTGAGCGTGCGGGCCGAGAACAACCGCATCTCGGTCGTGCCGATCGTGCCCAACCGCGGCCTGATCGTCGATCGCAACGGCGTCGTGCTGGCCAACAACTATTCGGCCTACACCCTCGAGATCATGCCGGCGCGCGTCGACGACCTCGACGCCACGATCAACCGGCTGGCCGAAGTGATCGACATCCAGACGCGCGACCGCAAGCGCTTCAAGCGGCTGATGGACGAAAGCAAGAATTTCGAGTCGTTGCCGATCCGCACCAAGCTCACCGACGAGGAGGTCGCCCGCTTCACCGCGCAGCGCTATCGATTCCCTGGCGTCGACGTGAAAGCCAGGTTGTTCCGCAACTACCCGCTGGGCGAGGTGGGCAGCCACCTGCTCGGCTACATCGGGCGCATCAACCAGGCCGAAAAGGAAGTCATCGACGATTCGGAAGGTGCCGCCAACTACCGCGGTACCGAGTACATCGGCAAGCTCGGCGTCGAGCAGAGCTACGAAGCGGACCTGCATGGCGCCACCGGCTTCGAGGAGGTCGAAACCAGCGCCTCCGGCCGCGCCGTGCGGCGGCTGCACAGCAACCCGGCGACCCCCGGCAACACCGTGGTGCTGTCGATCGACATCCGGCTGCAGGCGCTGGTCGAAACGCTGTTCGGCGACCGGCGTGGCGCGCTGGTCGCGATCGACCCGCGCAACGGCGAGGTGCTGGCCTTCGTCAGCAAGCCGACCTTCGACCCGAACCTCTTCGTCGACGGCATCGACGTTGAGTCCTGGCGTGAACTCAATGAATCGGTCGACAAGCCGCTGCTGAACCGGGCGCTGCGCGGCACCTATCCGCCGGGGTCGACTTACAAGCCTTTCATGGCGATGGCCGCGCTGAACTCGAACAAGCGTTCGCCCAGCACGCTGATCAACGATCCGGGCTTCTTCATGTTCGGCGGACATCGCTACGGCAGTCCCGAGAACGAGCGCGGCGGCATCATGGACATGCGCCGGGCCATCGTCGAGTCGAGCAACGTCTATTTCTACACGCTGGCCAACGACATGGGCGTGGACCTGATCCACGACCAGCTCTCGCCCTTCGGCCTGGGTCGCAAGACCGGCATCGATGTCGAAGGTGAGGTCACCGGCCTGCTGCCTTCCACCGCCTGGAAGCGCCACGCCTACAAGCGGCCGGAGTTGCAGAAGTGGTACGCGGGCGAGACGATTTCGCTTGGCATCGGCCAGGGCTACAACAGCTTCACGATGCTGCAGATGGCCACCGCGGTGGCCACGCTGTCGTCCGGCGGAAAACGTTTCGAGCCGCGTCTGGTGCGGCAGATCGACGATGTCCTGACCGGTGCCAAGCGGAAGATCTCGGCGCAGGCGATCGAACCCATCGACCTGAAACCGGATCAGGTCGATGTGATTCGCAATGCGATGAACGGCGTGACGATCTCCGGCACCTCGGCGCGCGTGTTTGCCGGGGCGGGTTACCTGAGTGGCGGCAAGACCGGCACGGCACAGGCCGTCGGCTTGAAACAGAACGAGAAGTACAGTGCCCACCGCGTCGAGGAGCACTTGCGCGATCACGCGCTCTACATTGCCTTCGCGCCGCTCGCCGATCCGCAGATCGCGGTGGCGGTGATCGTCGAGAACGCCGGCTGGGGTGCCGGCGCGGCAGCGCCGATCGCGCGGCGGGTGTTCGATTACATGCTGCTGGGCCAGGTGCCCAGCGAAGAAGACATCGCGGCCACGCGCGCCGGCACGTCGGCGGCGCCGGTCGGCACGCCTCGCAAGGCCGAAGACCTGGTGCTGCCGGGCAGCGCGAACACGCCGTCGATGGCCGCCGCCGCGCTGGTCGGCGACGCCTCGGTGGCGACGCCTGCCCCTGTCGTCCCGATGCCGCCATCGCCCGGGCCTGCCACACCGTCGCTGATCTCGACCGCCGCGGCGGCTGAATCCCCGGACCGCCGGGCGCTCAGGCGATGAGGCGGGCGTTCGAGAAACCGACGCTGCTGCAGCGCGTGATCCCGCTGTTCCGCGGCTTCGACGGGCCGTTGTTGCTGGCCGTGCTGATCCTGGCGGTGATCGGCTTGATCACGATGTATTCGGCCGGCTTCGACCACGGCACCCGCTTTGTCGACCACGCCCGCAACATGGTGCTGGCTGCCGAAATCCTGTTTGTCGTGGCCCAGGTGTCACCGCAGCGCCTCATGGCCTTGGCCGTGCCGCTCTACAGCGTCGGCGTGACCTTGCTGGTCGCCACCGCACTGATCGGCGTCACGAAAAAAGGCGCCACCCGCTGGCTCGACCTCGGCATCGTGATCCAGCCGAGCGAGATCCTGAAGATCGCGACGCCGCTGATGCTGGCCTGGTGGTTCCAGCGCCGTGAAGGACGGCCGCGCGCGCTCGACTTTGCCGTCGCGCTGCTGCTGCTGGCGGTACCGGTCGGGCTGATCGTCAAGCAGCCCGACCTGGGCACCGCGATCCTGGTGCTGGCGGCGGGCCTGTTCGTCATCTTCTTCGCCGGGCTGCCGTGGAAACTGATCGTGCCGGTGGTGGTGGTGGCGGCGATCGCCATCACCGCGCTGGTGCTGTCGGGCGATGCCATCTGCGAGCCCGACGTCAAGTGGCCGATGATGCGTGACTACCAGAAGAACCGGGTCTGCACGCTGCTCGATCCGACCACCGATCCGCTGGGCAAGGGCTTCCACATCATCCAGGGCATGATCGCCATCGGCTCGGGTGGCGTCACTGGCAAGGGCTTCATGAAGGGCACGCAGACGCACCTGGAATTCATTCCCGAACGCACCACCGATTTCATCTTTGCCGCCTACTCCGAAGAGTTCGGGCTGATCGGTTGCGTGACCCTGATGCTCGGCTTCCTCTTCCTGATCGTGCGCGGCCTGATGATCGCTTCGGATGCCCCCAACGTGTTCACGCGCTTGCTCGCGGGCTCAATCACGCTGAGCTTCTTCACCTACGCCTTCGTCAACATGGGCATGGTCAGCGGCATCCTGCCGGTGGTCGGCGTGCCGCTGCCCTTCATCAGTTACGGCGGCACCGCGATGGTGATCCTCGGCCTCGGACTGGGAATCCTGTTGTCGATCGCGAAGAGTCGGCGCCTCGTGCAAGGCTAGCCGGTCAGAACCCTTCTTCGACCAGCTCCGCCGCGCGGATCAGCGCCCGCGCCTTGGCTTCGGTTTCCCGCCACTCCAGCTCGGGCACCGAGTCGGCGACGACGCCGGCGGCTGCCTGCACGTAGAGCATGCCGTCCTTGACGATGCCGGTGCGGATCGCGATCGCGACGTCCATGTCGCCGGCGAAGCTGAGGTAGCCGCAGGCGCCGCCGTAGATGCCGCGCTTGACCGGTTCCAACTCATCGATGATTTCCATCGCGCGCACCTTCGGCGCGCCGGTCAGCGTGCCGGCCGGGAATGTGGCCTTCAGCACGTCGAGGTTGGTGATGCCGTCCTTCAGCAGGCCTTCGACGTTGCTGACGATGTGCATCACGTGCGAATAGCGCTCGACGGTGAACGCCTCGGTGACCTTGACGCTGCCGGTCTTCGCGATGCGGCCGATGTCGTTGCGCGCCAGGTCGATCAGCATCACGTGTTCGGCGC
>JARXKP010000012.1 GCA_030271615.1 Pseudomonadota bacterium | reverse complement strand
AGATGCGCAAGCGCTTCCAGGAGAAGTTCGAGAAGGAGCACGGCGTCAAGATCGGTTTCATGAGCTTCTTCGTGAAGGCTGCCGTCGCCGCCCTGAAGAAGTACCCGATCATCAATGCCAGCGTCGACGGTAACGACATCGTCTACCACGGCTATTTCGACATCGGCATTGCGGTTGGTTCGCCGCGCGGCCTGGTGGTGCCGATCCTGCGCAATGCCGACCAGATGAGCTTCGCCGACATCGAGAAGAAGATCTCCGAGTACGGCAAGAAGGCGGGCGAGGGCAAGCTCTCGCTCGACGATCTGACCGGCGGCACGTTCTCGATCAGCAATGGCGGCACCTTCGGCTCGATGCTGTCCACGCCGATCATCAACCCGCCGCAATCGGCCATCCTCGGCGTGCACGCCACCAAGGACCGCGCGGTGGTCGAGAACGGGCAGATCGTGATCCGTCCGATGAACTACCTCGCGATGTCCTACGACCACCGCATCATCGACGGCCGAGAGGCCGTGCTGGGACTGGTCGCCATGAAGGAAGCGCTGGAAGATCCGGCGCGCCTTCTTTTTGACATCTGATTCGAGACCTGAGGAATCTTTTCATGAGCAAGCAATTTGATGTGGTGGTCATCGGTGGCGGCCCGGGCGGCTATGTGGCCGCGATCCGCGCAGCCCAATTGGGATTCAGCACTGCCTGCATCGACGAGTGGAAGAACGACAAGGGCGGCCCCGCACCGGGAGGCACCTGCACCAACGTCGGCTGCATTCCGTCGAAGGCTCTGCTGCAGTCGAGCGAGCACTACGAACACGCCGAACACAGCTTCGCAGACCATGGCATCAGCTTGTCGAATCTGAGCATCGACGTGGCCAAGATGCTGGGCCGCAAGGATGCAGTTGTGAAGCAGAACAACGACGGCATCCTGTACCTGCTCAAGAAGAACAAGGTCACGTTCTTTCACGGCCGTGGCTCGTTTGTGAAGGTGACTGACGCCGGATACGAGATCCAGGTGACCGGTGCCGCCAACGAGTTGGTCGTCGGCAAGCACATCATCGTTGCCACCGGCTCGACGGCGCGTTCGCTGCCCGGGGCACCGTTCGATGAAGACAGGATCCTGTCGAACGATGGCGCCCTGCGCATCGGCGAAGTGCCTGACCGATTGGGCGTGATCGGTTCGGGTGTCATCGGGCTCGAAATGGGCTCGGTCTGGCGTCGACTCGGTTCCGAAGTCACGGTGCTCGAAGGGTTGCCCACCTTTCTGGGTGCCGTCGACCAGCAGATCGCCAAGGAGGCCCACAAGGCGTTCACCAAGCAAGGGCTCGACATCGAACTCGGTGTCAAGATCGACAAGGTCACGGTCGGCAAGTCGAGCGTGACCATCTCCTACGCGAATGCCAAGGGCAGCGCGATGAAGCTGGAGGTCGACAAGCTCATCATCTCCATCGGTCGCGTTCCCAACACGGTTGGTTTGAATGCCGAGGCGGTGGGGCTGCAACTCGACGAGCGCGGCGCGATCGTGGTCGACGCCGAGTGCCGGACCCATCTGCCGAACGTGTGGGCGGTGGGTGACGTGGTGCGCGGTCCGATGCTCGCGCACAAGGCGGAAGAGGAAGGCGTAGCGGTCGCCGAGCGCATTGCCGGGCAGCACCCGCACGTCAACTTCAACACCGTGCCGTGGGTGATCTACACCTCGCCGGAAATCGCCTGGGTCGGGCAAACCGAGCAGCAACTCAAGGCTGAAGGTCGCGAGTTCAAGGCCGGCACCTTTCCGTTCATGGCCAACGGCCGCGCCCGCGCGATGGGTGATACGACCGGCATGGTGAAGATGCTGGCCGACGCAAAGACGGACGAAATCCTCGGCGTGCACATCGTCGGGCCTTTCGCGTCCGAGTTGATCGCAGAAGCGGTGGTGGCGATGGAGTTCAAGGCCAGCGCCGAAGACATCGCGCGCATCTGTCACGCACACCCGTCGTTGAGCGAGTCGACCAAGGAAGCCGCGCTGGCGGTGGACAAGCGAACCTTGAATTTCTGATCGAGACCGCAGCCCGTCGCGGGCTGCGGACATCGACCCGAACCGTCTCGGGCTGTCGCGCGAACGAATCTCCCGGTGACCTTTCATGTCCGTTCGGCAGCTCTACCAACAGACACTCGTTGAGCGGGGGTACACCGCCGATCCCGCGCAGCTGGCTGCGGTCACAGCGCTCGAGCGCTGCGAGAACGAATGGATCGAGTACAAATCCCGGCGGCGCAACGCGCTGACCAAGCTGCTGATCCGTCCCGAGATCCCTCGTGGCGTCTACATGTACGGTGGCGTCGGCCGCGGCAAGAGCTTCCTGATGGACTGCTTCTTCAACTCGGTTCCGCTGGAGCGCAAGGCGCGTTTCCACTTCCATGAATTCATGCGGGAAGTGCATCGTGAGCTGGCCGATCTGCACGGAACGGTCAATCCGCTGGAGGTACTCGGCCAGCGCATGTCACGCCGCTTTCGCCTGATCTGCTTCGACGAGTTTCATGTGGCCGACATCACCGATGCGATGATCCTGTATCGACTGCTCGAATCGTTGTTCAATCACCGCGTGAGCATTGTGACGACCTCGAACTTCCACCCCGACGGGCTGTATCCGAACGGTTTGCACCGCGAGCGCATCCTGCCGGCGATCGAGCTGCTGAAGGATCGCCTGCAGATCATCAATGTCGATGACGGCACCGACTACCGAAGGCTCACGCTCGAACAGGTCGAGATGTATCAGACGCCACTCGGACCGATAGCCGATGCAGCGATGAACGCTGCCTTCGAGCGTCTGGCCGAGTCGAAGGACGAGAATCCGCAGCTCCATATCGAGCATCGTGTACTGAAGGCGCGGCGGCGTGCCGGTGGCGTGGTGTGGTTCGATTTTCAGGAGCTGTGTGGTGGGCCTCGCTCGCAAAATGACTATCTTGAGCTGGCCGCTCAGTTCCACACCGTGCTGGTATCGGGCGTGGTGCAGATGTCGCCCCGTCTCGCCTCCGAGGCGCGCCGCTTTACCTGGTTGGTCGACGTGATGTACGACCGGCGCGTCAAACTCATTCTGTCGGCCGAAGTGGCTGCTGAAGAGCTCTATACCGAAGGACCGCTGGCCCATGAATTCCCGCGCACCGTTTCGCGCTTGCACGAGATGAGATCGACCGAGTTCCTGTCGCTCGCCCATCGTCATGTGGAGACTGCGTTGACATGATCGCTTCAGCTCACGCCATTTTGAAGAGATGCCTGCTGGCCATGGCCTGGCTGTCGATTGCGCACGTCGCCTGGGGTGCCGAATCGAGCGACAAGGTGCGTATCGACAAGGCTCGTGCCGCGGCGGATGCAACCCTGGCTGCTCAAGAAGCCGAATGCCGCCAGCGCTTCGTCGTGACCGCTTGCCTGACTGAGGCACGAAAGCGGCATCGCTCCGTGGTCGAACCGTTGCGGGAGGAGTTGATCCTGCTTGACGAAAGGCAGCGCAAGCAACGTGCCGCAGACCGTGCCGATCGTATTCGTGCGAAAGCGGAGTCGACAGCAGGTGCGTCCGACGCTGCTGCGCCGGCATCAGCGCCAACCATCTCTTTGCCGCGACCGATGGGTCGACCGATGGTGCGTCCGAAGCTCCGATCGATCGGCCCGGCAAACGAGGGATTGCCCGCTGAAGAGCCCGCCGAGGCGCCGGTCGCCGAGATCGACAAGGCCGGCGGATCGGCGAGTGTCGTGACGGAGGCGGTACGTTCACCGCGGCGTCTCACTCCGATGCCTGATCCCAACGCAATGAAACAATCGTCGGATCGCATGCAGGAAATCGAAGCCCGCCGGGACAGCGTGCTCAAACGCAATGCCGAACGCGCCGCCAAGAAGCCGCCGTCGGCACCGCTGCCGGTGCCCCCATCGGCCTCTGCGCCGCAACCCCGCTGAAACCGCGAACCTCTGACTTGCGTCAGGCGTCGAGCGTGTCGACGCGAACCAGCGCGAGCGACAGGTTGTCGCCGCCACCACGAGCCCGCTGGCGAGCTTTGTCGATCAGCATCTCGCTCGCTTCTCGAGGGGGCAGCGCGTCGACGATTGCGCCCAGCTCTCGTGGCGTGAAGTAGTGCCAGAGACCATCGCTGCAGGCGAGCACGCTGTCGCCGCGCTCCAGGCGTTCGATGCGCGTCACGGTCAACGGCGGATCCTGGGTCGTACCCAGGCAGCCGGTCAGCAGGTTCGACTGCGGGTGGCTGTTGGCCTCTTCATCGGTCAGTTGCCCTTCGTTGACGAGCCTCTGCACGAACGAATGGTCGATGGTGCGGCTGACCATTTCGGTGCCTCGAAAAAAATAGATCCGCGAGTCCCCAGCATGCACGATGTGGCATTCCCGCGAGGGGCTGATTAGGAACGCCGCTACGGTGCTGTGCGGTTCTTCCTCCGACGTGATCGCGGTCAGCTTGATCATCAGGTGCGCTTCCAGCACCAGCTGCTTCAGCGTCTCGGCGGGATCGTCGCGGCTCGGTGCGTAGCGCTCGAAAAGCTGCTGCGCCGTCAGGATGACCTGATCGGCTGCTTTGCGACCACCGCTCTTGCCGCCCATGCCGTCGGCCAGCACGCCCAGTGCGCATCCCGGCACACGGGCATGGGGAATGATCTCGACCTGGTCTTGCTGATACGCGCGATCGCCGCGGTGTATGCCGGTGGCGGCCGAAAGCCGGTGGCCGAGCGAGGTGGGATTCATGCTGAAAACTATAATCGGTCTCCCTGTTGGAATCTCGTGAAGAGTTCGCGGCGACCTCTCGATGAACACCAACCTGCATTCGCTTCCACGACACCTCATTGAGCTGCGCATCGAACATGGCGACCTCGACGGCCTGATCGATCAAGTCACGCTCAGCCTGACCCCAGACGAGTTGATGCTCAGACGGCTGAAGAAGCGTCGATTGCTGCTCAAGGATCTGATTTCACGCATCGAAGCCGAGCTCGATCCACCGCAGCCGGCATGATCCGGCGCGCTTTCTCGAAGGGCGGTCGATGACTCCGCTGCACGCCGCTGTGTTGCAGGCGTTTTCCGCCACAGGCAGTCTGGCGAATGCCGACCCCGGTTACACCGAACGCGAAGTGCAGTTGCGCATGGCCACCGAGGTGGCTGATGCCATCGATGCTCGAAGCACGTTGGTGGCGGAAGCCGGTACCGGTGTTGGCAAGACCTTCGCGTATCTCGTCCCGACGCTGCTATCGGGTGCCCGTGCGTTGATCAGCACTGCCACCAAGAGCCTGCAGGACCAGTTGTTCCTGCGCGATCTGCCGCGCTTGCGCGACGCGCTGCGGTTGCCGACGACGGTCGCGTTGCTGAAGGGCCGTGCCAGCTACCTCTGCACCCACCGGATGAAGCAGGCGCGTCATGAGACCGACCTGTCGGATCGCTGGGCAGCTCGAACGTTGGCCAAGGTCGAAGCCTGGTCGCACAGCACGGCGACCGGCGACCTGGCGGAGATCGATGGTCTCGACGAACGCAGCAGTGTCATCCCGCTGGTCAGTTCAACTCGCGAGAACTGCCTGGGCAGTGAGTGCCCCGATTACCGGACCTGCCATGTGATGAAGGCGCGGCGAGACGCCATGGCCGCCGATGTGGTGGTGGTCAACCATCATCTCTTCTTCGCTGACATGAGTCTGCGCGAGAGCGGCGTGGCCGAGCTGCTGCCAAGCGTCGAGGTGGCGGTGTTCGACGAGGCGCACCAACTCGCCGAGGCCGGCGTTGCGTTTCTCGGAGTCACGCTGTCGAGCGGCCAGTTGATCGACGCTGCGCGCGACATGCTCGGCGCCGGATTGCAGCAAGCGCGAGGCTTGGCCCCGTGGCAGGATATGGCCGCCGTCTGCGATCGCGCGGCACGCGAGCTTCGAATGGCCTGTGTCGGGTCGACGCGAACCGCTGGCGACGCCGCGCCGCGTGAGGTGCGTGGCGCCATGAAGCTGCGTTGGGATGAGCGTGCTTCACGGCCGATGTTCGGCGCTGCACTGGAGGGTGTGGGTGCGGCCTGCGCGGCCGCCCATGCGGCGCTGGACACGGTGTCGGAGCTGTCGCCGGACTTCGTGAAGCTGGCAGACCGCATGGCCCAATTTCACGAGCTGACACTGCGCTTTGTCCAACCGGCACACCCTGGGAACGTGCGCTGGATCGATGTGACGACGAATCAATGTCGGCTGGTCGAGTCTCCGCTCGACATCCGGGAGGCACTGCGCGAACAGATGGCCGCATCACCCAAAGCCTGGATCTTCACTTCCGCCACGCTGGGCGAAGACGATCGGTTGTCCTGGTTCACCGAGCCGGCAGGCCTCACCGAAGCGAAGACGCTTCGCGTCGGCAGCCCGTTCAACTACGCCGAGCATGCACGGCTGTATGTGCCGACGCAGTTCCCCAAACCCAACGAGCCAGCGCATCCCGTTGCGGTGGGTCAGCTCGCGGCGCGTTGCGCGCGCGCCTTGGGCGGGCGCACATTTGTCCTGACGACGACGCTGCGTGCGCTGCAATCGATCGGAGATCAGTTGCGCTCGGACTTCCAATCAGCCGGAGATGACGTGGCCGTTTTGATCCAGGGTCAGTTGCCGAAGCGGCAACTGATGCAGATGTTTCTGGCTCATCCGCGTTCGGTTCTGGTGGGGTCGCAGACGTTTTGGGAAGGCATCGACGTGCCGGGCGATGCGCTCCAGTGCGTGCTGATCGACAAGCTGCCATTTCCGCCGCCGAATGATCCGCTGGTCGAGGCGCGCGTGAAGCGACTGGAGAGTGAAGGTCGCAATGCGTTTACCGAATACTTCGTGGCTGAAGCCGCGGTGTCGCTGAAGCAGGGTGCGGGTCGGCTTATTCGAAGCGAGACCGATCGCGGCTTGCTGGTCGTGTGCGATCCGCGCATGTCTTCCATGGGCTACGGCAAGCGGTTACGCCAAGCCTTGCCGGCCATGATTCGACTTGAATCCGAAGCCGAGGCACTCGACTGGTTGACGATGCTGGCGCGCGACCGCTGAGGACTGCGCTTCGGCGATCTCAGTCCCTCATCACCACATCTGCCACCAGGGTCGGTTCGACGACGTGACGCCATCGCCCGAAAGCAAGGCGCTGTTGGGATAATTCTTGCGCATCACGCGCTCTGCATCATCACGCAACTGATCAAGACCAAGCCGGTCGTAACTGCGCACCAGGATCGAAAGCGCCTCTTCGGTCGACGGTGACTGCTGGAATTCCTGGATGGTCTGTTGCGCCCGATTGGCGGCTGCCACGTAGGCGCCTCTGCGGAAGTAGTAACGCGCCACATGAACTTCATACTCGGCCAGCGAGTTCACGATGTAGCTCATACGATCGCGTGCCTCGACGGAGTACTTGGACTGCGGGAATTGCTCTACCAGTTGTTTGAATGACTGGTAGGCGTCTCGCGAAGCCTGCTGGTCGCGTTCGGACAGGTTTTGGCGCGACAGGTTACCCAGAAAACCAAGGTTGTCGTTGAAATTGATCAGGCCTTGCAGGTACATCGCATAGTCGACGGCCGGACTGGTCGGATGCAACTTCACGAAACGATCGATGGTTGAAAGCGCCTGAGCTTTCTCACCGGAACGGTAGAGCAGGTAAGCGCGCTCGACTTGCGCCTGCTGCGCCAGGAGGGTTCCTGCGCCACGTCCTTCAAGCTGCTCGTACATCTTCGAGGCCTTTTCGAAGTTGCCGGCGGCTTGTTCGTCTCGGGCCTCTGCGTACAATTTCTCTGGCGTCCAATCCGCTGTCGGATCCTTGGGCTTCGAGGCGCAACCGGTCATCAACCAGATGACCACTACCGCAACGCCGGCAAGGGTTGCCGTACGGGGTGCGTGATGTTTCTCGCAGCGCTTGAAGTTCATGATCGTTTGTCCCGACGGACCGCCGGAACCTTCCAAAAAATATGACTCTCCAGTATACGGTTGCCCCCGCGTCGGCGCTTACTTCCGAGCTCTCCGACGAGGTGTCGGCAGTCGAGTCGGACGACCCTGGCGAGTCGTTGATTGACGAGCCGGCCGACAGCCCGGCAGAACGCCGTCAGGCGCCAGTGTCAGCGGCGTTGCATGGTTCGCGACTGGACAAGGCACTGGTGTCGATGGCCGGCGAGTTTTCAAGGAACTATCTGCAAGCGCTGGTCGAGGCGGGACACGTCTGGATCGATGGGCGCACTCAGACGTCGGCGTCTCGCAAGGTTCTCGCAGGTCAGGTCATCACGGTCGAACTGACGCCCACTCAGGAGTGCCGAGCGTTCCGGGCGGAGCCGATGCTGCTCGACATCGTCTTCGAGGATGAGCATCTGATCGTCGTCGACAAGCCGGCTGGTTTGGTGGTCCATCCTGCGGCGGGCAACTGGTCTGGCACCTTGCTCAACGGCTTGCTGGCTCATCACGCCGGTGCCTGCACGCTTCCGCGCGCGGGCATCGTTCATCGCCTGGACAAGGACACCTCGGGCCTGATGGTGGTCGGGAAGACCCTCGTCGCCGTGACGGCGCTGGTGCGCCAGATCGCATCGCGCGATGTGCGCCGCGTCTACGTCGCGGTCTGCCACGGGCGTTTCGATCATCACATCTTGCGCATAGAAGCGCCCATCGGCCGCGATCCACGTTCGCGTGTGCGCATGGCTGTCGCTTCGTCGGGGCGGTCCGCCCGGACCGATGTGGAGCGGCTCGCGCTGCTGGAAGGGCCGACTGGCGAATGGTTGAGTGCAGTGCGTTGCAGCTTGCACACCGGCCGCACCCATCAGATCCGGGTGCACCTCGCGTCGGTCGGGCATCCGCTGCTGGCGGACAAGACCTACGGCGGTCGTGAGGGCTTCGGAATGACGCGGCAAGCTCTGCATGCGACGCGACTGGGATTCGAGCATCCGGTTGATGGACGGCCGATGGCGTTCGAGAGAGACCCGCCTGCCGACCTCGCCAGCGTGTGGGGACTGATCGCGGGTGCTGACTGACGCGCGCTTCCTCCAGTACACTCCGGGTTGATCTCTCGTGAACGACGGTCAGACCTAGAAAGTCACCGACGAGACAGCCGCTGATGCAAATGGCGCCGACGTGAGAAGTTCTCTCGGCGCTCAACACGGCCACACATTCCTTCGCATCGCTGTGCCACTCCGTTGATGGAGGTTGCGCTCCGAGGCGACTGACGAGAACAGTTCCTGAACATCCGCCGGCAAGTGCTGGCCGAGGACGACCACGAGACCCATGAAGACACAGGATGCGAAGCGCGTCCTCCAAACCGCGCTGATCTGCGCTCGGGAACCGCTCGCGATTCGCGACATGCGCGCCTTGTTCGCCGACGATGTCGGCATCGACACCTTGCGCGATTTGCTCGATGAGCTGGTGCGCGACTGGGAAGGCGAGGGTGTGGAGTTGGTGGCCGTATCGACAGGTTGGCGGTTTCAAAGCCGTCCGGAAATGCGCGAGTTTCTCGACCGGCTGAACCCGGAAAAGCCGCCCAAGTATTCCCGCGCCGTGATGGAAACCTTGGCCATCATTGCCTATCGACAGCCTGTCACGCGGGGCGACATCGAAGACATCCGGGGCGTGACGGTCGCCAGCCAGATCGTCAAGCAACTCGAGGATCGCGGCTGGGTGGAAGCCATTGGTTACCGGGAAGCGCCTGGGCGGCCGGCCTTGCTCGCCACCACCCGACAGTTTCTCGACGATCTCGGACTGGTCAGTCTGGAGCAACTTCCGGTGACCCACGGGGCAGTTTCGCTCCCGGCTTCGCTGGGCGAATTGCTGCCAGACCAGGGTGTGCTGATCGACCGACAAGATTTGCCCGAACTCGGCGCTGCGCTGGAAATCTCGACCCAAGTCGAGGCGTCTTTGTTCGCCGAAGAAATTTACCCATCAACTGACCCTGCGGCGGTTGCCGCACCCATGGAACGCCCGAATGAACGCTAACTCTGACCACCCTGCCGACAACGAAGGTGACGCGATTCCTGCCAATGCCGCGGCCGATGAATCCCCTGCTGAGGTGAAGCCGGTGCGACGCAAGCGCGTGGCGAAACCGATGCCGTCGGAAGTGACGGAGTCTGATGCGTCCCACGACGCCCCTGAAGCTGCTGACATCGAAACTCGGCCTGCAGATGAAAGCCCGCTCGTCGCCGACGATTCCGCAGTTGCGGCCGTTCCGAGGCGGCGCAGAAACAGACCGACTGCGGTCGAGGGTGAGTCCCCGGCGGCGGAGGTATCGGCTGTCAACCCGACGCAGGACGCCGCAGAATTCGAAGCGGCCGAGGGGGATGAGCAAGAGTCGATATCGTGGGAGCCGGCTGTCCCTCCCGTCGAGGTCGGTGAAGTGTTTGCCCAGGTGCTGTCGGGTGAGTTCGACATCGAACCCCCTGCAGACGAGGTGGCCGCACCGCCGAAGCGCGTCTTGCGCCCCGAACCCGAGGCCCCGAAGCTGCACAAGGTGCTGGCGCAGTCGGGCATCGGCTCGCGTCGCGACATGGAACAGGCCATCGTCGATGGGCTGGTCGAGGTCAACGGGCAACTGGCCCACACCGGACAGCGCATCTCGTTCGGCGACCAGGTCAAGGTCAATGGCAAGCCGGTTCGGGTGCGCATCATCCCGCCGCCACCACGCATCATTGCCTACCACAAGCCGACCGGCGAGGTGGTCACGAACGACGATCCCGAGCATCGGCCGACCGTGTTTCGCCGACTCCCGCGATTGCCGCAGGGCAAGTGGCAGTCGGTGGGCCGGCTCGATATCAATACCGAGGGTCTGCTGCTGTTCACCAATTCCGGCGATCTGGCGAACCGCCTGATGCACCCGCGCTTCGGCGTCGAACGCGAGTACGCGGTGCGCGTGCTCGGTACCCTCGACGCGGAGTCGAAGGCGATGCTGCTGGAGGGCGTCTCGATCGAAGGCCAGACGGCCAGCTTCCGCTCGATCGAGAACGGCGGCGGAGAGGGTTTGAATCACTGGTACCGCGTCGTCATCACCGAAGGCCGCAATCGCGAGGTCCGCAAGCTGTTCGAGGCGGTCGACCTGACGGTGAGCCGCCTGATCCGCATCCGCTACGGATGCATCGTGTTGCCGCGCGGATTGCGGCGCGGCGTGTGGGTCGACCTGGAAGACTCCGACGTGCGAGCGATCCGTCGGCTGGCCGGCGGTGAATCCGAAGGCGCCCCGCGCGAACAACGACCCAACCCGCGCGACGCCCAGCAGGCTCGGCCGCAGCGCGGCCGTGACAAGCCTCAGCAGGCCGAGCGACGCAACGACCGGCCGCCACGACCCGGTGCCCCGGACCGCGACCGACCGCCGATCGAAGGACGCGAAGGTCGCGCCCCCCGTCCACCGCAAGCGGATGCGCCCTTGCGCGCCGAGCGCGTGACCGAGCGCGCTACCGAAGAGCGTCCGCCGCGTGACGATGATCTCGATGACGATTTCGATCCATCACGCATCCCGAACCCGCTGGAGCAGACCTTCGACAAGCGTTTCGTGCAGAACCCGCGCACACCAGCGGGTGGCCGCAACTTCCGCACCGGCGGTGGTGGTTTCGGCGCCGGTGGCAGCGCGCCACCCGCGCCCAGAAAGGGCGGCGGACCGCGTGAGCCTGATCCGATGCAGACTTCGGTCGGCTACATCGGCGGAGAGGCGTATCACCGCAAGAACGTTCGCAATGGTGGCGGTCAAGGCGGTGGCGGTGGTGGCGGGTACGGTGGTAACAGCGGCGGTGGACGAGGCGGCAACCGAGGTGGCGGGAACAACGGCGGAGGCGGTGGAAACAGTGGCGGCGGCGGAGGTCGCCGCGGACGCTGATTTTCAAGGTGCCCACAGTAGAATCCAAGGCTTTGTCTAGCTATCTCCCATCAGGAACGAATGTCATGGCCATCGAACGCACGCTTTCCATCATCAAGCCCGACGCTGTCGCGAAAAACGTCATTGGACAGATCTACAGCCGCTTCGAAGGGGCCGGTCTGAAGGTGATCGCCGCACGCATGGCGCATCTATCCCGCGGCGAGGCCGAGGCCTTCTACGCGGTGCACAAGGCGCGTCCGTTCTTCATGGATCTCGTCGATTTCATGATCTCCGGCCCGGTGATGATCCAGGCCCTGGAAGGCGAGAGCGCCATCGCGAAGAACCGCGATCTGATGGGCGCAACCGACCCGAAGAAGGCCGAGAAGGGCACCATCCGCGCCGACTTCGCCGACAGCATCGATGCCAATGCAGTGCATGGCTCGGATGCAGCTGAAACGGCGGCTGTCGAAATTGCGTTCTTCTTCCCCGGCGCGAACGTCTACAGCCGCTGATCACCCGGCGGCTGATTCTTCGTCGTATCGGCCACCCGGGCCTTTCATGACCGCAGTCAACCTGCTCGACTTCGATCTGGCTGGCCTGACTGCGTACTGCGAGCAGCTTGGTGAAAAGCGCTTTCGCGCCACGCAGCTCTTTCGCTGGATCCACCAGCGCGGCGTGTCCGACTTCGAGCGGATGTCCGACCTGGCGAAGTCGTTCAGGGAAAAGCTCCGCGGCGTCGCCGAGCTTCGAGTGCCTGCCGTGCTCAGCGAGCAGGCCTCGGCGGACGGAACGATCAAATGGTTGTTCGACGTCGGCAACGGCGATGCGGTCGAAACCGTGTTCATCCCCGAAGACGATCGCGGCACCTTGTGCATTTCCTCGCAAGCCGGCTGTGCCGTCGGTTGCCGCTTCTGCTCGACCGGTCATCAGGGTTTCAGCCGCAACTTGAGCACCGCCGAGATCGTCGCCCAGCTGTGGTTTGCAGAACACCACCTGAGGTTGCGCCTGCGATTGCCTGAGGGCACCCGAGCCATCACCAATGTCGTGATGATGGGCATGGGCGAGCCGCTGCAGAACTACGCGGCCTTGTTGCCGGCGCTGCGGGTCATGCTCGACGACCATGGTTACGGCCTCTCTCGGCGACGGGTCACGGTGTCGACATCGGGCGTCGTCCCGATGATCGACCGCTTGCGCGATGACTGCCCGGTGGCGCTGGCCGTGTCGCTGCACGCGCCGAATGACTCGCTGCGCGACGATCTGGTACCCCTGAATCGCAAGTATCCGTTGGCCGAACTACTGGCCGCGTGCGATCGTTACCTTGAAGCCGCTCCGCGCGATTTCGTGACCTTTGAATACTGCATGCTCGACGGTGTCAACGATCTTCCCGAGCACGCCATACAACTGGTGGATCTGGTGCAGGGCCGTGCTCGCGACGAACAGGGGCGGCTGGTTCGCGCCGAGCCGTTGTCGTGCAAGTTCAACCTGATCCCGTTCAATCCATTTCCCGCATCCGGTCTGACCCGCAGTCCTCGTGCGCGGGTGATGGACTTTGCGCATGTCCTGCAGGACGCCGGAATCGTGACCACGGTACGCAAGACCCGTGGCGACGACATCGACGCGGCCTGCGGCCAGTTGGCCGGCGAAGTGCAAGACCGCACGCGCGTCCAGCAGCGGCGGGCCGGTCGCACTTCGATTCCCATTCTGGCGGTGAACACGCCGGTGTCGCATGCGAGCGCCGCACCGGTCAACGAAGGACACGAATGACGATTCCGGTTGCCAGCGTCGACCTGCGGGGCCTGACCAGGAAATGTTTCACAGGCCTTTTATTGATGGGGCTGTTTCTGTTTTCTGGGTGCGCGGTTCGACCGGCGGGGGCTCCTGGGGCATCTGAACCCACCGCGAAAGGCCCGTTCACCAGCACCGGTACCAAGGACCACATCACCGCGTCCGACGAGCCCGAAGCGTCGCAGCGTGCCCGCGTGCGGCTCGAATTGGCCGGTGCCTATTTCGGGCGGGGTCAGATGACCACGGCGCTTGACGAGGTCAAGAAGTCGATTGCTGCCGATCCGAACGTGGCGGCGGCCTTCAACCTTCGAGGCCTCATCTACGGCAGCCTGGGTGACCACAGACTGGCCGAGGAAAGCTTCCGACATGCGCTGCAACTCGACCCCGCCGATGCGGACTCGATGCAGAACTTCGGTTGGTACCTGTGCCAGCAGTCCCGCTACGGCGAGGCCGAAGCGCTGTTCGCGCAGGCCTTGAACGTTCCGCAGTACCAGGACAGTCCGCGGACCCTTCTGACTCAGGGCGTGTGCCAGGCACGCAGCGGCAAGCTTGACGCGGCCGAGCGCACCTTGGTGCGGGCGTACGCGCTGGAGCCCGCCAATCCCGCGATTGCCGTCAATCTCAGCGAAGTGCTCTACCGCAGGGGAGATCTGGAGCGGGCTCGCTTCTACGTCCGGCGCGTCAACGCGGTGCCGGACCTGGTCAGCGCGCAGACCCTGTGGCTCGCCGTGCGCATCGAGAACAAGATCGGCAATGGTCCGGGTGTCGCGGACTTCAGCGCTCAGTTGCGCAATCGATTCCCCGAGTCACCGGAGGCTAACTCGTTGGCAGAGGGGCGGTTAAATGACTGACGCGAATTCCAATTCCGAGTCGCCGGCAATGTCCGCCAATTCGCTGAAAAGTGCGGGGACCATGCTGCGCGAAGCCCGGCAGGCCAAGGGGCTGCACATCGCGGCACTGGCTGCGTCGATCAAGGTGTCCCAGCGCAAGCTGGAACTGCTTGAAGCCGACAAGGTGTCGGAGTTGCCGGATGCCACTTTCGCCCGTGCCCTCGCCCAGACGGTGTGCCGCAGCTTGAAGATCGATCCGTCTCCCGTCCTGGCCGCGCTGCCTCAGGCACCCAACTACCGCCTGGAAGGTGTCGACGAGGGCATCAATGCGCCATTCCGTGATCGCCCAGGGCGCCACGAACCCACCGATCTTTCGGTCGTTGCCTCGCCGGCGGTGTGGGCGCCGGCATTAATCGTGGTCGCGGCGCTGGTGGTGTACTTCATGCCTTCTGATTGGGTGACGAAGTTGCAGGCCGCGATATCTGGTCAGCAGGCGACGGTGTCGTCCCCCACGACCGCTCCGGTAGCGGAAGTCGTCCCGTCCGATCCGGTTCAGGTCGAGGCTCCTGCAGCAGCCTCTTCAGTGCCTCTGATCAGCGTATCACCGGCCAGTGCCGTCGATGTCGGCGGCGGCCTGGGGGGGGCTCAGTCTGTCACCGATGCGGCACTGATTTCTGCAGGCGCAGCGTCTTCCCCGGTGGTCGGTCCGCTGCATGTGAAGGCGGCTGAAGCATCTTGGATCGAGGTCGTGGACGCTCGATCGCAGGTCTTGGTGTCCCGCATGCTCCAGCCCGGTGAAACCGTGGTGCTTGACGGCGCGATGCCGTTGAAACTCAAGGTGGGCAACGCGGCGGCTACCGAGGTGGCTTTTCGGGGGCAGGTCGTCGATCTGGCCTCGGCAACCACCGGCAACGTGGCCCGCCTCGAACTGAAATAGGGGTTCCGCATGAGTGATCTGAGCGTTGGGGGCGGCTCGGACCCCGAAGTCTTTTCGGCGCTGGACGATTTCATCGAACCGGCGAGACCGGCCGCCAAGTGCACGCGCCAGGCCCAGGTTCGCTGGGGCTCGCGTGTGGTGACCATCGGCGGTGCGGCGCATGTGCGCGTGCAGTCCATGACCAACACCGACACCGTCGATGTGATCGGTACGGCGATCCAGGTCAAGGAGCTGGCGATCGCCGGCTCGGAGCTGGTGCGCATCACCGTCAACACTCCGGAAGCGGCCGCGGCAGTGCCGCACATTCGCGATCAGCTCGACCGCATGGGTATCGATGTGCCATTGATCGGCGACTTTCACTACAACGGCCACCGCCTGCTCAGCGAGCATCCAGCGTGCGCCGAAGCGTTGTCGAAGTACCGCATCAACCCGGGCAACGTGGGCAAGGGCGACAAGCACGATCGCCAGTTCGCGCAGATGATCGAAATCGCTGCCAAGCACGACAAGGCGGTGCGCATCGGCGTCAACTGGGGCAGCCTCGACTCCGAGCTGCTGACGCAGATGATGGATGACAACGCCAAGCTCGCGGAGCCGCACGCGCCGCAGCAGATCATGTATCGCGCGCTCATCACCTCGGCGATCTCGTCGGCGCAGCGCGCTGAAGCACTCGGCTTGCGTGGCGACCAGATCATCCTGTCCTGCAAGATGTCCGGCGTGCAGGATCTGGTCAGCGTCTATCGTGCGCTGGCCAAGCGCTGCGATTACGCGTTGCACCTGGGCCTGACCGAAGCCGGCATGGGGACGAAGGGGACGGTGGCCTCGGCCACCGCGCTCGCGCTGCTGCTGCAGGACGGAATTGGCGACACCATCCGCGTGTCGCTGACGCCACAGCCGGGTGAAGCCCGAACACAGGAGGTGGTGATCGCGCTGGAAATCCTGCAATCGCTCGGCCTGCGCTCGTTCAATCCGAGCGTCACCGCCTGCCCCGGCTGTGGTCGAACGACCAGTACCACTTTCCAGGAGCTGGCCAAACAGATCGACGACCACCTGCGCGCCCAGATGCCGGTGTGGCGTGCGCGCTATCCCGGCGTCGAGAAGATGAAGGTCGCGGTGATGGGCTGCATCGTCAACGGGCCGGGCGAGAGCAAGCATGCCGACATTGGCATCAGCCTGCCCGGCACTGGCGAAGCACCGGCCGCTCCGGTGTTCATCGATGGCGAGAAGGCGCTGACCCTGCGCGGCGACAACATCGCCGAGGAGTTCCACGCCCTGGTCGAACGCTACATCGAGAAGCGGTACGGCGCGACCCACGCGACGGCAGGCTGATCCGTTCCGAGCGGGTAGCCGCCCCGCACCGGGCTTGCCTGCGCATGACTGAATCCATCCCCTGGGCGCTTCGAACGCGTCAGTTGAACCATCGAGAACGGAATGAGCGAAACCATCAAGGCCGTCAAAGGCATGAACGACATCCTGCCGCCGGAGTCGGCAACCTGGGACTGGTTCGAGGGACGCGTGCGCTCATTGATGACCCGCCACGGCTATGCCGGAGTGCGCACCCCGATCGTCGAGCCAACCGCGCTTTTCGTGCGTGGTCTGGGCGAGGTCACCGACATCGTCGAAAAGGAGATGTACTCGTTCGAGGACTCGATGAACGGCGACCGTCTCACGCTGCGTCCCGAGAACACGGCGGGAGTCGTGCGGGCCGTCACCGAGCATTCGCTGCTGCGCGACGGCGGCAAGCGGCTTTACTACATCGGCCCGATGTTCCGCCACGAGCGTCCGCAAAAGGGGCGCTATCGGCAGTTCCACCAGGTCGGTGCGGAAGCGTTGGGCTATGCGGGCCCCGACATCGATGCCGAACTGATCCTGATGTGTCGCATGCTGTGGCGCGAGCTCGGCCTGGTCGAGGGGCGTGACCTGCGCCTGGAGCTCAACAGCCTTGGCCAACCCGATGAGCGGCGAGCGCACAGAGAGGCGCTGGTTGCGTACTTCGAAGCCCACGCGGAACTGCTCGACGATGACGCGAAGCGCCGGTTGCACAGCAACCCCTTACGCATACTCGACACGAAGAATCCCGCGATGCAGGCGGTTGTCGAGGCCGCCCCGCAGTTGATGTCATTTCTCGGGTCGGAATCGCTGGCTCACTTCGATGCAGTGCGCTCTGCTCTCGACGCCGCTGGGTTGGTGTATCGAATCAATCCGCGGTTGGTGCGCGGCATGGACTACTACAACCTCACCGTGTTTGAATGGATCACCGAGCGGCTGGGCTCGCAGGGCACCGTCTGCGGTGGCGGGCGCTATGACACGCTGATCGAGCAGCTCGGCGGTAAGCCAGCGCCTGCGGTGGGTTGGGGGCTGGGCATTGAACGCCTGTTGCTGCTGATGCAGGAGGCGGGGATCGAAGCTCCGGCGATGGCGCCCGACGCTTACGCCGTGGTGACGGCGCAGTCGTCGATGTCGCTCGCACTTCGCACCGTCGACGCGCTGCGCGCGACAGGGGTCTCGGTCGTGATGCACGCGGCAAGCCGCGACGGCCTGGGCAGCATGAAGTCTCAGTTCAAGCGCGCCGACGCCAGCGGCGCGCGATACGCGCTGATCTTTGGCGACGACGAGGTGGCGCGCGGCGAAGTTGCCGTCAAACCCTTGCGCGACGCCGATGCACCGCAGCGGAGCTTCGTGATGTCAGAGGCCAGTCAGTGGGCCGCAGAACTGCGCAACGCATAATTCGCTGTTATCCGAAACTCATTCGACGCATGGCCACGCATCTCGACCTTGAAGAACAAGAACAGCTTGATGCAGTCAAGCATTTCTGGAAGCGCTACGGCAACCTGATCACATGGTTGTTGATTGCTGTACTCGGCGCCTACGCAGCATGGAACGGCTGGAACTGGTGGCAACGCGACCAGGCAACGAAGGCGGGCGCCATGTTCGACGAGCTCGATCGGGCCGCCCAGACGGGAGACGCCGACAAGGCGAGTCGCGTGTTCAGTGATCTGAAGGAGCGGTACCCCGCAACCGCATTCGCGCAGCAGGGTGGTTTGCTCACAGCCAAGGTGCAAGCCGAGAACGGCAAGGCAGACGCTGCTCAATCCACGCTGGCATGGGTGGAAGCGAATGCCACCGAATTCGAGTACCAGACGATCGCCCGGCTGAGGCTCGCAGGTTTGCTGCTGGACGGGAAAAAGTACGACGACGCACTGAAACAGCTCGATGCAGCCACGGCTGAAGGTTTCGAAGCGCTGGTCGCCGATCGTCGCGGTGACGTGTTGTTCGCGCAGGGCAAGCCAGAAGACGCGAAGGCCGCGTACAACAAGGCTTGGAAGGCCATGGACCCGAAGATTGAGTACCGCCGTTTGATTGAAGCCAAGCTCACGGCCTTGGGGGC
The DNA here is from genome assembly GCA_030271615.1 of Pseudomonadota bacterium. Lineage (GTDB taxonomy): Bacteria > Pseudomonadota > Gammaproteobacteria > Burkholderiales > Burkholderiaceae_C > PBB1. The sequence continues at coordinate 9,933 of JARXKP010000012.1, read as the reverse complement.
AGCACCGGTATCAGCCGCCGCCTCTGCCGTTCAAGCAGCCAGCACCGGAGCTGGCAAATGAGCCGCGTCTTCGGTGGGCTGGTCCTCGCGTCGTGCGTGGTCTTCGCGGCTTGCTCCCTCGGCCCCGACAAGCCGAAGCCCAAGGCACTTGAAACAGTCAAGCCAGCGATCGCTGGACGTGTCGTCTGGCGCGTGCGCACCTCGGACGTGGCGTTCCCGTTGTCTGTTGCGGTGAATGGAAACACGTTTACCGTTGCAGCGTCCGATGGAACGCTGACGGCGCTTGACGCCAGTACCGGTCGCCAGCTGTGGCAGGGCAGCGCCGGAGCGAAACTGAGCGCCGGTGTGGGCAGCGATGGCCGGGTGGCAGCCGTGGTCACGCGCGATGGCCAGGTGGTGGTTCTGGACTCTGGCAAGGTTCTGTGGAAGCGGCCCATCGCAACACGGGTGGTCACTGCTCCGCTGGTTGCTGGCGAGCGGGTGTTCGTCGTCGGCGTGGACCGCAGCGTGACTGCGTTCGACGCGCAAAACGGTGCTCAGCTGTGGTCGGTCCAACGTCCAGGTGAAGCATTGACGCTGGCCCAGTCGGGCGTGGCTGCTGCCTTCAAGAACACCTTGCTGGTGGGTCAGGGTCCGCGGCTTGCAGGACTCGATCCGTCGAACGGCGCCGTTCGCTGGGAGGTGCCGTTGGCGGCGCCTCGGGGCTCGAATGAGGTCGAGCGACTGGCCGATCTGGTCGGCCCTATGGCCCGTGTGGGAGATGTCGTCTGTGTTCGTGCCTTTCAGGCTGCGGTCGGATGCGTGAATGCCGAGAGCGGAAGTCTGGTCTGGGCTCGAAACGTCGGCGGGCGCGAAGGCGTGGCGGCTGATGCTCAACACCTTTATGCGGCCGATGCCTCGGATCGGATCACCGCGTGGAATGCGACGACCGGTGTGGTCGTATGGACGTCGGACGCGTATCTGAACCGTCAGCTTTCGACTCCCTTCAGTCTCGGCCCGGCGATTGTGTTCGGCGATTTCGAAGGCCAATTGCACTTTCTGTCCGCCGACCGCGGCGTTGCTCAGCTGAGGCTGGAAACCGACGGCAGTCCCATCGCGGCGCCGCCAGTGGTCTCGGGCACGACGGTTCTGGTGGTGACTCGCAACGGTGGCTTGTTCGGCCTGCGTCCTGAATGACACGGGCCCTGATTCACTTCGGGCTGCGGCCATGAAACCGGTCATCGCCATCGTCGGTCGGCCCAATGTGGGCAAGTCAACGCTGTTCAATCGCTTGACGAAAAGCCGCGACGCCATCGTCGCGGATTTCTCTGGGTTGACGCGCGATCGCCATTACGGCGATGGCCGTATCGGCGACCGAGAGTTCATCGTGGTCGACACCGGTGGCTTCGAGCCGACCAGCGACAGCGGCATCGTGAAGGAAATGGCCAAACAGACGCGGCAGGCCGTGGCCGAGGCCGACGCTGTGATTTTCGTTGTCGACATCCGAGCCGGTTTGTCGGCGCAAGACCACGACATCGCACGGTATCTGCGTACGGTAGGCAAGACGGTGGTGCTTGCGGCCAACAAAGCCGAAGGCATGGTGGAGTCTCCGTTGCTCGGGGAGTTTTTCGAACTGGGGATGGGGGAGCCGCTCCCGGTGTCGTCGGCCCATGGCCAAGGCATCCGCAGCCTGACCGATGCTGCACTCGCGAGCTTCGAGTTTGTCGACGAAGAGGCTGAAGTTGAAGAGGGTTCGCCCATTCGCCTTGCGGTGGCCGGGCGGCCCAACGTCGGCAAATCCACCCTCATCAACACCTGGTTAGGCGAAGAGCGGCTGGTGGCGTTCGACATGCCGGGCACCACGCGGGACGCGATCACGGTTCCCTTCGAGCGCAATGGCCAGAAGTTCGAGCTGATCGACACAGCCGGCTTGCGTCGCAAGGGAAAAGTGTTCGAAGCGATAGAGAAATTCTCGGTCGTCAAGACACTGCAAGCGATTGCCGATGCAAATGTGGTTCTGTTGTTGCTCGACGCGACGCAGGGCGTGACCGATCAGGACGCACACATCGCCGGCTACATCCTCGAAAGCGGCCGTGCCGTGGTGATTGCGGTGAACAAGTGGGACGCGGTCGACGACTACCAGAAACAACTGCTGCAGCGTTCGATCGAGCAGCGGCTGGCGTTTCTCAAATTTGCGCCAGTCATGAATATTTCCGCAACCCGGCGACAGGGATTGGGGCCGGTGTGGAAAGCCATTGCCGACGCGCACGCGTCAGCGACTCGCAAGATGTCGACACCGGTGTTGACGCGGTTGCTGCTGGACGCGGTCGAGCATCAAACACCCCAGCGTGCGGGCATGTTCCGCCCGAAGCTGCGTTATGCGCATCAAGGCGGAATGAACCCGCCCATCGTTGTGGTGCACGGCAACTCGCTGGAGCACGTGACAGATGCCTATAAACGCTTCCTGGAAGGCCGTATCCGTGATCACTTCAAGTTGACCGGTACGCCGCTGCGAATCGAGATGAGATCCGGGAAGAACCCATTCGATGCCAAAGGCTGAGGGCATTCGTTTGGGCCAGTGATCGTCGAGAAACCCTGTGTTAACGTTTCTCGTCGTACAGCAATCAACACGGAGGATATCGTGAGCAACAAAGGCCAGCTTTTGCAGGACCCGTTTTTGAACCTGCTTCGCAAAGAGCACGTTCCGGTGTCGATTTACCTCGTCAACGGTATCAAATTACAGGGCCACATCGAGTCATTCGATCAGTATGTGGTTTTGTTGCGCAATACCGTGACGCAGATGGTCTATAAGCACGCCATCTCGACGGTCGTGCCGGGACGTGCGGTGAATTTCCACACTGCTGAAACGCCCGAGTCGATTTGAATACGACGACCGATCGAGGCCGGATCCAGCGACCATTTTGAATCCAGATTCCACGCCTGTTGTCGCGGCTGACCGAGCGCGTGCCGTACTGGTCGGCGTTGCCATCGGCCGCAATCCGACTTTTGACGACACCCTCGACGAGCTGGCTTTGCTTGCCGAATCGGCAGGCGATCTGCCTGTTGCCCGTGTCATTGCGCGTCGCAAGTCGCCGGATCCAGCCCTTTTTGTCGGTTCGGGCAAGGCCGATGAAATCAAGGCACTGGTCGCGATGCATCAGGCCGAAGTCGTGCTCTTCGATCAGGCACTGGGCGCGGCGCAGCAGCGCAATCTGGAGCGTCATCTGGGGGTCGCGGTCGCCGACCGAACGATGTTGATCCTCGAGATTTTTGCGGATCGGGCACAGAGCCACGAGGGCAAGTTGCAGGTCGAACTGGCTCGCCTTCAGTACTTGTCGACGCGATTGGTGCGCCGATGGAGTCATCTGGAGCGTCAGCGCGGCGGCATCGGCAATCGGGGTGGCCCGGGCGAAGCGCAGATCGAGCTCGATCGACGAATGATCGGCGAGCGCATCAAGTCAGTCAAAGAGCGTCTCGAGAAGGTCAAGCGTCAGCGCAACACCCAACGCCGATCGAGAGAACGCAGCGACACGTTCCGCGTGTCGCTTGTCGGCTACACCAACGCCGGCAAATCGACTCTCTTCAATGCCTTGGTGAAAGCACGCGCCTATGCTGCGGATCAACTGTTCGCGACGTTGGATACAACCACTCGGCAGATGTATCTCGAAGAAGCGGGCCGGAATGTGTCGCTGTCGGACACAGTCGGATTCATTCGTGACCTTCCCCACAAACTAATCGAAGCCTTTGAGGCGACCCTCCAAGAGGCGGCGCAGGCCGACTTGCTGTTGCATGTTGTCGACGCTGCCAGCCCCAACCGCGATGAGCAGCGTGCCGAAGTTGAGCGAGTGCTCGTGAGCATCGGGGCGGCTGACGTACCGCAGATCCTGGTGTTCAACAAGGCGGACATGCTCGATGAGCATCAGTCGCCGCGAACGCCCGTGGATTCCCTCGTCCTCGACGACGGACGACAGGTTGCACGCGTCTTTATCAGCGCGGCCAACGGTTTGGGGCTCGACGCGTTACGGCGCCTCATTGCCGAGTCTGCGGCCGGTGTTGGGGCCAACGCGGTCTTGAGTTCGGACACTGCCGCCCAGATATCCTCTTCGGAAGTCGGCGATGCCGATGCCGACGCATCGCTTCTTCCAGAATCCACCGGAACTTTTCCTATCCCCGCATGAAGATCAGCCTCATCGAAGCCTTGGTTCGCCCCGTCTCCCGGTTGCGCACCGTGGTGCAACAGGGCTTGTCGGCCCCCTACCTGAACAAGGGGGATGGTCCGCCTGACCTCGATGAACTGTGGCGTGATTTCAACAAGAAGCTCAGCGGCATGTTTGGCGGAAAGGGCGGCGGTGCGCGCCCACCCACGCCGGGTGATGGCGGCAATTTCCAGCCCGACATGAAAAGCGCAGGCATCGGAGTTGGTTTGATCGCCGGGGTGGTAGCTTTGTTGTGGCTGGGCAGCGGCTTCTTTATCGTCCAGGAGGGCCAGCAGGCAGTCGTGACGTCGTTCGGCAAGTACAGCCACACGTCTGATGCGGGATTTCAGTGGCGCATGCCCTATCCGTTTCAGGCCCATGAAACCGTCGCAGTAACCCAACTCCGCTCGATTGAAGTTGGCCGCAACGCCGTAGTGCAATCGACGGGTTTGCGTGACTCTTCGATGCTGACGCAAGATGAAAATATCGTTGATATCCGTTTCACCGTTCAGTACCGATTGAAGGATTCGCGCGCATATTTGTTCGAGAACCGCAACCCGGATGACGCTGTCGTGCAGGCGGCTGAATCGGCGGTGCGCGAGATCGTCGGCAAGAGCACGATGGATTCGGTGCTGTACGAGCAACGGGACGCCATAGCAAGCGAACTGGTGAAATCAATCCAGACACAAACGGATCGTCTCAAGACTGGAATTCTCGTCGTCAATGTGAACGTGCAAAACGTGCAGGCACCAGAGCAGGTTCAGGCGGCTTTCGACGATGCCTTCAAGGCGGGAGCCGACCGCGAGCGCCTCAAGAACGAAGGCCAGGCATACGCAAACGATGTGATCCCGAAAGCGCAGGGCACGGCCGCACGCCTGCGTGAAGAAGCCGAGGGATATAAATCGCGTGTGGTGGCGCAGGCGGAGGGTGATGCCCAGCGATTCTCGAGCGTGCTGGTCGAGTACCAGAAGGCTCCCGCGGTGACGCGCGATCGCCTGTACGTAGACACGATGCAGCAGGTTTATTCCAATGTCAGCAAGGTCCTGGTGGACAGTCGGGGTAACTCGAACTTGCTGTATCTGCCGCTGGACAAACTGATTCAGCAAGCGGGTGCTGCATCGGCTCCGACGTTGGGCGCTGCACTGCCCTCGGAAACGCCTCCGGCACCTCCGTCCCCGAGTGCCGTTGACGTGCGTTCGCGCGACGGCCAGCGCAGTCGTGATCGCGATGGCCGCTGAACCCTCACGGAACCAACCCATGAACCGCATTGGCCTGTATGTCGCTGGCGTGTTGATTGCCCTGATGGTGGCTTTCTCGACGCTTTTTATCGTGGATCAACGACAGTTCGCAGTGATTTACGCACTCGGCGAGATCAAGGAGGTCGTCACCGAGCCCGGCTTGAAATTCAAGATGCCTCCACCGTTCCAGAACGTGGTGTTCCTTGATCGACGGACGCAGACACTTGACAGCCCCGAGACGCGGCCAATCTTCACGGCCGAGAAGAAGAGTCTCGTGATCGATTGGCTGGTGAAATGGCGCGTGACAGATGCGCGCCAGTTCATCCGCAACAACGGCGTTGACATGCGCAATGTCGAAAGTCGTCTCAGCCCGATCGTGCAAGCCGCATTCAATGAAGAAGTGACCAAACGCACGGTGCAGGCGATGCTCGCCACAGATCGCGATCGCGTGATGCAAGGTGTACGCACGCGTCTTGCCGATGAGGCCAAATCGTTCGGTATCGAGATAGTCGACGTGCGCATCAAGCGTGTTGACTTCTCCTCCAACATCACCGACTCCGTGTATCGCCGAATGGAGTCGGAGCGCAAACGGGTGGCCAACGAATTGCGGTCTACCGGCGGCGCCGAGGCAGAGAAGATCCGTGCGGATGCCGATCGGCAGCGTGAGGTGATCGTGGCTGAGGCCTATCGCGATGCGCAGAAGGTCAAAGGTGAAGGTGATGCCAAAGCTTCCACTTTGTATGCCGATGCGTTTGGTCGAGACCCGCAATTCGCGCTGTTCTATCGCAGCCTCGAGGCCTACCGATCGAGCTTTCGCAACAAGTCCGATGTGATGGTTCTCGATCCGACGAGCGATTTCTTCAAGGCGATGCGCGGCAGTTCGGTGGGCAGTCCGCCAACGATCAAGAAGTGATCGATTCGAGCGACCCCTGGACACTGCTGCTGCTTGCGGTTGGTTTGATGCTCGTCCTGGAAGGGCTGCTCCCTTTTTTGAGCCCCGAGCGGTGGAGGTCTCTGTTCGAGAGCGCGGCGAAAATGTCCAACGGTCAGCTTCGGTTTCTCGGACTCGCATCGTTGGTGGTGGGTTGCGGAATCCTCCTCTTCATGCTGGGGTGATGCGGCACGGCCCGTATTCGTCGCCAGTCTGGTAAGACGGCCCCCTACAATCTTCTTTTTAACAGGCTGGTGGTTTTAAATGGTGTCTGCTTGGCTGTTGCCGGAGCACATCGCTGACGTTTTGCCTGCCCAGGCCAGACAAGTCGAGCGCATGCGTCGCACCCTCCTAGACGTGGCTGGTGGCTACGGTTACGAGTTGGTGATCCCCCCGTTGCTCGAGCACCTGGAGTCTCTGTTGAGCGGCACGGGCCGCGAGCTCGACTTGCGCACCTTCAAGCTCGTTGATCAACTCAGCGGGCGCACTGTGGGCATGAGAGCCGACAGTACACCTCAGGTTGCCCGCATCGATGCTCATCTGCTGAACCGCGACGGTGTTACCAGGCTCTGTTATTGCGGCCCGCTCTTGCACACCTTGCCATCGGGACTGCACGGAACCCGCGAGCCGTTGCAGTTCGGCGCCGAGATTTTCGGGCACTCCGGGCTGGAGGCCGATCTGGAGATCATCGATCTCGCCCTTGACTGCGCGAAGTCCGTGGGTTTGCGCGCGCCGACACTGGACATGAGCGACGCCCGCATCGTGAGTGGACTGATGGCCGGTGTGCCGGTCGACGCTGCGCACATTCATGCGCTGGTCGATGCCCTGGCAGCCAAGGACCTCGCACTGGTGAGCGATTTGTCCCAGGGATTGCCCTCGGAGATCCGCGTCGCGTTGCACGCTTTGCTTCGTCTCTATGGTGATGACGAGGTGCTGGCGCTGGCCGAGAACATGCTGCCGAAGCGCCCGCTGATCACTGCGGCGTTGCGTGACTTGCGCCTGCTGGCCAGCCATGTTCGCGAGGCTTATCCCGAGGTGCGGGTCGGCTATGACCTAGCCGATCTCGGCGGTTACGCCTATTACAGCGGGGCAAGGTTCGCGGTCTATGCCGCCGGTTCCTGTGACGCGCTGGTGCGCGGTGGTCGATACGATGAGGTCGGTGCGGTTTTCGGGCGAAATCGTCCTGCAGTGGGCTTCAGCGTCGTAGATTTGAAGGAACTTGCCGAACGGGCTACCGCCTGTCTTCCTGTGCCGGTCATCCGTGCGCCGTGGTCCGAAGATCCGGCCTTGCGCTCCGCCATACGTCATCTGCGACAGCAGGGTGAATCCGTGGTGTGCCTGCTGCCCGGACACGAGGCTGAAGGCCAAGGCTTCGACTTCGACCGGGAACTTGTGCTTGCTGGGTCTCAATGGACCGTCAGGACGTTGTGATGGCTGTTCGGGTCACACTTTAATTTTCATTTGGATTTTCAAGATATGCGCGAGTCTCAAGCCGGTACTTCCGGACGCAATGTGGTGGTCATCGGTACCCAGTGGGGTGATGAAGGCAAAGGAAAAGTCGTCGACTGGTTGACCGACCATGCGCAAGGCGTGGTGCGTTTCCAGGGCGGCCACAACGCTGGGCACACGCTGGTCATCAAGGGTGTGAAGACGGCTTTGCAGCTGATCCCGTCCGGCATCATGCGCGACGGCGTAGCGTGTTACATCGGCAACGGCGTGGTCGTCGATCCGTCACATCTGTTGCTCGAGATCGAGCGCCTTGAGGCGGTCGGTCTCGAGGTCAGGTCGCGCCTGTTCATCAGCGAGTCATGCCCACTGATCCTGCCTTTCCACGTCGAAGTCGACAAGGCGCGGGAGGCGCTGCGCGAGACAAGCGGTGCAGGCAAGATCGGTACCACAGGTAAGGGAATCGGTCCGGCGTACGAGGACAAGGTGGCGCGTCGGGCATTGCGCGTGCAGGATCTGAAGCATCCGGAGCGCTTCGCGAAAAAACTGCACGAGTTGCTGGATCTTCACAACGTCGCGTTGTCTGGCTACTTGCAATCGAAGCCACTGGAGTTTCAGCCGATCTTCGATATGGCGATGTCGGTGGCCGAACAGGTCAAACCGATGATGGCCGACGTGGGTTACGCGCTGCACTCAGCCCATCGAGCTGGCGCAAACCTGTTGTTCGAAGGTGCACAAGGCACCTTGCTCGATATCGATCACGGTACCTATCCTTATGTGACGTCGAGCAACTGTGTCGCGGGCAATGCCTCGGCGGGTGCAGGGATCGGTCCGGACCTGTTGCACTACATCCTCGGGATCACCAAGGCCTACACCACACGCGTGGGCAGTGGACCGTTCCCGACCGAGCTGCCGATGGACGTTCCCGGCACCGTCGGTCACCACTTGTCGACGGTGGGCCAGGAGCGCGGCACGGTGACGGGTCGGCCGCGGCGATGCGGCTGGCTCGACGCTGCGGCGTTGAAGCGCTCGATCATCATCAACGGCGTTTCCGGTTTGTGCATCACCAAGCTCGACGTACTCGACGGTCTTGACGAAATCAAGGTCTGCGTCGGATACGACCTGCATGGACGACGCATCGATATCCTCCCGCTAGACGCCGATGACATCGCGGCCTGCGTGCCGATCTACGACTCGTTTCCCGGGTGGACCGAGACGACGGCCGGCGTGACGCAATGGGCGGCGCTGCCGCTGAATGCACGCCGTTATCTGGAGCGCGTCCAAGCATTCATCGGGGCACCCATCGACATGGTGTCCACGGGCCCGGACCGCGATCACACCATCCTGCTGCGCCACCCTTACCAGACGCAATCGTCATGATCCACCACCGTCGCGTTCCTTTGCCTATCTCGGAGCTCGCATGCTGACGGACGACGGCAAGCATCTGTACGTCTCCTGGGGTGAGTACCACATGCTCATCGAGCGACTTGCGCTGAAGATTCATGCGTCCGGCTGGGAGTTTGATCAGATCTTGTGCCTGGCGCGTGGCGGCATGCGGCCCGGCGATGTGCTGTCTCGGGTGTTCGACAAGCCGCTGGGCATCATGTCGACCAGCTCGTACAGAGCCGGCGCAGGAACGCTTCAGGGGCGACTCGACATGGCAACCTACATCACATTGCCACAAGGTGAGCTCGGCGGCCGCGTGTTGCTGGTCGACGATCTGGCCGATACCGGTGTGACCTTGCGTGCCGTGGTCGATCGGCTGCGCGGCATGCCGTCGATCAGCGAATTGCGATCGGCGGTGATCTGGACCAAGGGCTTCTCGTCGTACGTGCCCGACTACCATGTCGAACTGTTGCCGACGAGTCCCTGGATTCATCAGCCGTTCGAGGAATACGACGGAATGCGCCCAGACGTTCTCGCGAAGAAATTCGCGATTTAATGACCCGTTCGAGCATTCGCTCCAGGGGCTTTCCAACCGCTTTTCACTCATCTTCCGGAGCTGTTCACAGTTCCGGAAACAAAGAAGCCAGCGAGTGCTGGCTTCGTTATATTTGGTGCCCAGGAGAGGACTCGAACCTCCACGGAGTTACCCGCTAGTACCTGAAACTAGTGCGTCTACCAATTCCGCCACCTGGGCATT
>JARXKP010000226.1 GCA_030271615.1 Pseudomonadota bacterium | reverse complement strand
TAGGCCGGCCCGTGGCTGCCCATCTGGTGCATCACGATCACCCGGTTGCCCTTGCCATCCGCCACCTCGGAGGCCAGGCCCGCGAGCAGCACCTCGTCCAGGCATTCGCCGTCCTGGCACAGCGCGGCGTCGTCCTTTTCGGTGAAGCGCTGCACCGGCAAGCCGGCACACACGCCCTTGCAGCCCGACTGGTTGTCGCGCCATCGAACGTCGAAGCCCGCGCGGTTCAGCACATGCAGCAGCGACTCTTCGCCCCGGATGCGCGTCTCGTCGTAGTCGCGCCGCCCGGTCTGCGAGAACATGCACGGCACCGACACCTCGGTGCTGGTGCCGCAGGAGCCCGCATCGGTGAAATTGACGACGCCGAGGCCGGCCAGCTCGGGCGTGGTCTGGCGTTCGTAGCCGTTCAGGCCCCAGTTGGCCGCGCGCGCCGTTTCACCGACGACCAGCACAAACAGCGTCGGCTTCGTGCGTCCGGCCCAGGCCGGCCCGGCCACCGCGTCGACGCCGACGGCGGTCAGCGGCTTCGTGGCGCCGACCGCGTCGGCCGTGGCCACCCGCACCAGCGAGTAGACGTAGTTGGCTGGCGTCACCAGATAGCGCATGGCCTTCTGCGTGCGCATCAGCGAGGACAGGTCCTGCGACACCGCGAGAAATGCCCCGGTGCCGATCAGCAGGGCCAGGCCGATGGAGCCGAGCCGCCACGACACCGCCGGGCGCCAGCGGCGTTCGCTCACCCGGGTGCGCCACACCAGCCACGCCGGCAGCGCTGCCTGCAACGCGAGGTACGGCAGCATGTCCCAGGACAACAAATCGCGCGCCTCGCCGACGTTGGTGTGGACCAGGTTGCGCAGCATCGTCGGGTCGAGAAAGACCGAGTACCGGCCCATGAAGTACGACGCGAACGCGGTGCCCACCAGCAACAGCACCAGCACAGGTCGCACCGTGCGACGCGTCGAGATCAGCGAGATCGCGATGAAGTGAAACGCGACCAGCAGGACGAACACGCCGACGCCGAAGCGCCAGGTACTCGTGTCTGCCGCGGCGCGATCCGTCAATGCGCTGGACCAGAACGAGCGATTGCTGACCAGCACGAAGAACACGCTGACCAGCAACACGAGGGTTTCGGTCGACAGATCGCGCACCCCGCCGAGCCATCGAAGGCCTGCGGGTGGCCGACGCGCAGCGTCGATGGAAGGGGGTGTCGGAGGCAGGGTCATGGAAGGCAGGCGAGATGAAGCGCGAAGAGGCGGGGCTCACGTTAACCCGCCAGTATCGCGGTCGCGAATGAACTCAGCCTGAAGAACCCGCCGCGCGCTCGGAGACAGTCGCGGCGATTCAGTTCGCGAAGGCGGCGATCCCCGTCATCGCGCGGCCGAGGATCAGCGCATGCACATCGTGCGTGCCTTCGTAGGTGTTGACCACTTCGAGATTCACCAGGTGCCGCGCCACGCCGTACTCGTCGCTGATGCCGTTGCCACCGAGCATGTCGCGCGCCATCCGCGCGATGTCCAGCGACTTGCCACAGGAATTGCGCTTGAGCATCGAGGTGATCTCGGGCGCAGCCGTGCCCTCGTCCTTCATCCGTCCCAGGCGCAGGCAGGCCTGCAGGCCGAGCGCGATCTCGGTCTGCATGTCGGCGAGCTTCTTCTGGATCAGCTGGTTGGCTGCCAGCGGTCGGCCGAACTGCTGGCGATCCAACACGTACTGGCGCGCGCGGAACCAGCAGTCTTCGGCCGCACCGAGCGCGCCCCAGGCGATGCCGTAGCGGGCGCTGTTGAGGCAGGTGAACGGGCCTTTCAACCCGCGCACGTCGGGCAGCGCGTTCTCTTCGGGGCAGAACACGTCGTCCATGACGATCTGACCGGTGACGCTGGCGCGCAGCCCGACCTTGCCGTGCAGCGTCGGCGTGCTCAGGCCGGGCCAGCCTCTTTCGAGAATGAAGCCGCGGATCGCGCCGGCATCGTCCTTCGCCCAGACCACGAACACATCGGCGATCGGGCTGTTGGTGATCCACGTCTTGGTGCCGCTCAGCCGGAACCCACCCGCCACGGCGCGGGCCCGCGTGAGCATGCCGCCCGGGTCGGAGCCGTGGTCGGGCTCGGTCAGGCCGAAGCATCCGATGGCCTCGCCGGCGGCCAGCTTCGGCAGGTACTGCTGCTTCTGTGCCTCGGTGCCGAAAGTGTGGATCGGCAGCATCACCAGCGAGCTCTGCACGCTCATCATCGAGCGGTAGCCGGAGTCGATGCGCTCGACCTCGCGCGCCACCAGGCCGTAGCAGACGTGGTTCATGCCCGCGCCGCCGTACTCGGGCGGAATCACGATGCCGAGCAACCCCAGCTCGCCCATCTCTCGAAAGATCGCCGCGTCGGTGGTCTCGTGGCGAAACGCGTCCAGCACACGCGGTGCGAGGCGGTCCCGGCAGTAGGCCGCCGCCGCTTCGCGCACCTGACGCTCGTCGGCGTCGAGCTGCGCGTCGAGCAGCAAGGGATCGTCCCATTCGAATCGGGCAGCAGCGTGTTCGGTCATGGCGGGCTTCCGTGGGCCACCGGGAGGCGGTGGCCGTTTCTGGTTTCCAGGATCATGCCCTTGAAAGGTTCCTGTTGATCTGCCGCGACCGTCGGCGCCCGGGCGTGGAAAATAGACCCTTTTGTCGATTTATCCCCCCCACCCATGAGTGCATTCAACGAAGAGCGCGTGCTGAGCGTCCATCACTGGACCGACCGGCTGTTCAGCTTCACCACCACCCGCGACCCGAGCCTGCGCTTCAGCAACGGTCATTTCACGATGATCGGCCTGCGCGTCAACGGCAAGCCGCTGCTGCGCGCGTACAGCATCGTCAGCCCCAACCACGACGAGCGTCTCGAATTTCTCAGCATCAAGGTGCAGGACGGCCCGCTGACCTCGCGGCTGCAGCACATCCAGGTCGGTGACTCGATCATCGTCGGCAAGAAGCCCACCGGCACCTTGCTGATCGACTACCTGCTGCCCGGCAAGCGGCTGTACCTGATCGGCACCGGCACCGGCGTGGCGCCGTTTCTCAGCATCATCCGCGACCCGGACACCTACGAGCGCTTCGAGAAGGTCATCCTGATCCACGGTGTGCGCGAGGTGAAGGAGCTGGCGTATCACCAGTACCTGACCGAGGAACTGCCGGCACACGAATTCCTCGGCGAGATGGTGACGAATCAGCTGCTGTACTACCCGACCGTGACGCGCGAGCCGTTTGTCCACCAGGGGCGGGTCACGACGCTGCTCGAGAACGGCACGCTGACCTCGGACCTCGGCCTGCCGACGCTCGACCCCGAGAACGACCGGGTGATGATCTGCGGCAGCCCCGAGATGCTGCGCGACCTGAAGGCGATGATGGAAGCGCGCCACTTCAAGGAAGGCAATACGTCGAAGCCTGGCGATTACGTCATTGAACGGGCGTTTGTCGAACAGTGACTTTCGCCTGAAGCGACGCTCACCACGGCAGCGATGCGCCGTGGTGGTTGAAGAATTCGCCGTTGTGCCGCACGGTCAGGGCGTCGATCACCGCGAGCAGGCGCCGCGCGGCCACTTCTGGCGTCTGAACCTCGAGCCCTGACTTCGCGAATGGGTCGGACAGCCGGGTTGCGACGGTGCCCGGGTGCAGCGCCACGCAGATCGCCTGCGGCTGACGGCGTGACAGCTCGATCGATGCGGTGCGCACGAGCTGGTTGAGCGCCGCCTTCGACGCGCGGTAGCTGTACCAGCCGCCGAGGTGGTTGTCGCCGATGCTGCCGACCTTGGCCGACAGCGTCGCGAAGACCGCTTTGCCCGATCGCGGCAGCAGCGGCAGGAAGTGCTTCATCAGCAGCGCCGGGCCGATGGCGTTGATCGCAAAGGCGTGCGCCAGGTGTGCCGCGTCGAGCTGGCGCAGCGACTTTTCGGGCTCGAAGCCGTCGCCGTGCAGGAAACCGGTCGCATCGATCACGAGACGCAGTGGCGAGCCGGCCTGCACCTGTTCGACAACCCGATCCGCAGCGGCGGCGATGCTGGATTCCTGGGTGATGTCGATCGAAATCGCGTCGGCGCCGCGGCGACTCAGGCCCAGCACCCGCACGAACCGGGTATCGCAGCTCAGGCGTTGGCACAGCATTGCACCGAGTCCGCCCTGGGCGCCGACCACCACGGCCAGTCCGCCGGGTTCGAAGCCGCTTTCAGACTCGACCGTCTGCGGCGACGCCGGTGTCTCGGTCAAGTCGCGGTGGGCCCCGACGCGGCAGCGGCCGCCACGGCGACGCACGCGTTGCACTTGCCCAGGCCGGGCATGCGCAGGTCGGGCTTGCCGTCACCGGTCTTGAAATTGGCGTGGCAACGTCGGCAGACGTACATCTTCGAGCTCGACATCATCGTCCGGGAGCCCGGCTCGGAGGCGGGGCGAGACGCCGAGTACTCGGCCTGCGTCTGACGCAGTTTCTGTGCACCCGCGGCGGGCTTGCTTGTTTTGGGAGTTTGAGTGGCCATGGCAAACAGACAAGTCACATTGAAAGTGGTCGACGGATCAGACGCCGGCGGGGGTGACGATTGTCTGTGGAATCGTCACCCTTCGTCGTTCCCCGCGAAGAGGGAAGTCGGCCGGCCCATCAACGGGTAGGCACCGGCGAGCACACCGTCGGTGTCTTGACGCAAGCCGCATGCCTGGAGTCGAGCGTGGCGCAGGGCGTCATCGGAGACTTGCAAAACGTTACGTTTTCGAGGGCTGAGTCCCCCTAGTTTCCAGGTTGGTGCGACCGCCCTGCAGGACTACTGTTCGACCTCCGCGCACACCACAAAAGGGGACCCCATGGCCACAACGTCAGGGCGAGGCAAAGGGGGCAAGCGAGGCGGCGCCTCGATCCGCGACACGATTGCCGTGGGCGCGGGACGCACGGCACCTCTGGTCGAGGCCGCGACTCGGCTGCCGCCTGGCGTGTTTTTCAAGCCCGACCCCGTCGAAAACCTGTTCACCACCGCCCGTGCCGGCCGACCCGTGGTGCGGCCCGATGACCTGCTCGCGCTGCGGGTGCAGTTGATCAACCTGACGGTGCTTCCCGGCAGCCCGCCGCGTGTGCAGCGCAGCGGCACAGCGGCCGCTTACCTGGTGCTTCATTTCCCGCCGCAATCGATCGCCGAGGAGGTGTTCTACGAAGCGCCTCCGGCGGGCACCAGCGACAGCAACCCGGACAAACCGCCGCCCGCGCCGGGCCAGCCCGCACCGCAACCGCCGGGCGACAACAACGTCGACCCGCCACCGGTGCGTGCGCGTGCGGCCGGCGAGTCGCGGGTGGTGTTCGAGTGGCCGAGTGGCTTCGAGGCCGACTACACGGTCGCCGGCCTGCTCGACGCGGTGCAGCAACTCGCGATGAAGGTGCCGCGCGGCGCGCGGCCCCGGCAAGCGTCGTTGCCGGTGTTTCCGTGGTGGCCGGGGGCGCTGCTGACGCAGGAGCTCGAACGAGTCAGCGCGCGTCGGGTGCTGACCAGCTCGCGCACGCTGGCGCTTGGCAGCACCAGCCTGCGCCAGGCCAGCATCGCGCTGCGCGGCGGACCAGCGGCGGAGGCCACGCTGACGCGGCGGCTGCTCGATGTGTCGCCGGGGCTCGCGGTGGGCGGCACGATCGACCTCGGTCGGATTCTCTTTCCGCTCGGAGAACCCGAACCGGCGCCGCCCACCGACACCGAGACCGCACTCGAACTGCCGTGGCGGCTGATCGTTTCTCCGCATGCCGGCGAGCGCTGGCGCCATGCCGCCCAGGCGGTCACCTCGACCGCGACGAAACGCACCGAGCTGTGGCATTCACGGCTGGTCGGCAGCGACGCCAGCG
>JARXKP010000225.1 GCA_030271615.1 Pseudomonadota bacterium | reverse complement strand
CTGGTTCTTCGGCCACCCTGAGGTCTACATCATGATCTTGCCGGCCTTCGGCATCGTCAGCGCCATCATTCCGGCCTTCGCTCGCAAGCGGTTGTTTGGCTACACCTCCATGGTCTACGCCACCGCATCCATCGCGATCCTGTCGTTCATGGTCTGGGCGCACCACATGTTTACCACCGGCATGCCGGTGACTGGTCAGTTGTTCTTCATGTACGCGACGATGTTGATTGCGATTCCGACTGGCGTGAAAGTGTTCAACTGGATCGCAACCATGTGGCGCGGGTCGATGACCTTCGAAACGCCCATGCTGTTCGCTGTCGGCTTTATCTTCGTGTTCACGATGGGTGGCTTCACCGGCTTGATCCTGGCGGTGGCGCCGGTCGATATCCAGATGCAGGACACCTACTACGTCGTGGCTCACTTTCACTACGTATTGGTGGCAGGTTCGCTGTACGCGATGTTCGGCGGCTTCTACTACTGGTCACCGAAATGGACGGGCGTCATGTACAACGAAACCCGAGGAAAGATCCATTTCTGGGGCTCGCTTGTCTTCTTCAACGTCACCTTCTTCCCGATGCACTTTCTCGGGTTGGCCGGCATGCCCCGCCGCTATGCCGACTACCCGATGCAGTTCGCTGATTTCAATGCGCTGGCATCAATCGGCGCTTTCGGTTTCGGATTGATGCAGGTTTATTTCTTCTTCTTTGTCGTGCTGCCAGTGATGCGTGGCAAGGGCGAGCGGGCAACTGCGAAACCTTGGGAGGGCGCGGAGGGTCTCGAATGGGAAGTGCCTTCGCCAGCCCCATTCCACACCTTCGAGACGCCGCCGAAGTTGAATGCTGCCGCCACCAAGGTCATTGCTTGAACCGCGCTGCGTCATGATGACTCCAGAGCAAAGGAAGCAGAACCTCAGGCTGGCGCTTGTTCTCGCGTCGATTGCGGTCGTGTTCTTCATCGGATTCCTGACCAAGGCTGCCTTGTTCGGTATCTGAGCCATGACTGATCCATACCGTCGTTCATCCGCCGCAGCCGCTGTGCTGCGTGGGGATAACGCACGCATGGTCGCGAAGCTCTTGGTCATCACCGCAATGATGTTTTGCTTTGGATATGCGCTGGTGCCGATTTACAAGGCGATCTGCACAGCGCTGGGCGTCAATGTGTTGTCGCTGTCCGATCCGGATGTCATGGGTCGCAGCGGTTCGTCTGGCGTCAACACTCAGGTGGATTTCAGCCGCAAGATCACGGTCGAGTTCGATGCGAATGCGCGTGGAATCTGGAAATTCAAGCCAGCGGTCAGCAGTATCGAAGTACATCCCGGCGAACTGACGACGGTGATGTACGAGTTCACAAACACGCAAGATCGAACGATGGCTGCGCAGGCCATTCCGAGTTACGCGCCGATGCAGGCGATGGCGCACTTCAACAAGTTGCAATGCTTTTGCTTCAACGAGTACACGATGAAGGCTGGCGAAAGCAAGCAGTGGCCGGTTGTCTTCGTGATCGATTCGAAGCTGCCCAAGGACGTGAATACGATTACGCTTTCGTACACGTTCTTTGAGGTCGGTGGCAAGGTTCCGATGGCGCCGCAGGCATCAGTAGCCAGTGGATCCAAGGCGCTCCGCTCATGAAGTTGCCCGAGTCCGATTTGAGGGCCGCTGCCAGTCGCAAGGGTTCGTTCCTGCAGACGATGAAAGCTGTGGCTTGGTCGTTTTTCGGCGTGCGTAAGTCGTCGGACTATGCGAAAGATTTGAGTCAGTTGAACCCGGTGCACATCGTGATCGCCGGTGTGCTTGGAGCCTTGGTGCTGATCGCTGTGTTGGCTACCGTGGTGAGTTGGGTATTGTCGAGCGGCGTGGCCGCGTGATGTTTGCGGAAGCTTGAACGCAGTCATTTGCGCGAGAGCTTCCATGGCAATGTAGAGAGTTGGGATTTAGGAGAAATCATGTCGGCAGCGACCTCTTCGGCCAGCGCAAACAGCGCGGCCCCGTATTACTTCATTCCGGCGCCTTCGCGCTTCCCAGTGTTGGCCGCGATGGGATTGTTCCTGGTCATCATCGGAGCCGGCCAGTGGGTCAATGGACACGGCTGGGGCGCTTATGCGACGCTGCTCGGCTTCGTCATGTGGGCCTTCGTGTTGCAAGGCTGGTTTCGTCAGGCCATCGGCGAAAGCGAAGGCGGGCTCTACAGTGACCGCATCGATGTCTCCTTTCGTTGGAGCATGAGCTGGTTCATTTTTTCTGAAGTGATGTTTTTCGGGGCATTCTTCAGCGCGCTTTACTGGACGCGCCTGCATGCCGTGCCCAATCTGGGCAGTCTCGACAACGCAATTCTGTGGCCCGATTTCAAGGCCATTTGGCCAAGCGCCCAGTCCGGGATTACCGCGTCACCTGCGGGAACGGTCGAACCGTTTGCGACCATGGGGCCATGGCCGCTGCCCACTATCAACACCGCCTTGTTGTTGACGTCGGGTGTGACGTTGACGATTGCCCACCATGCACTCCTTGCCGGGAATCGTGCCAAGACCATAGGCTTCATGTGGATCACCGTGTTGCTGGGACTGACTTTCCTTTGTGTTCAGGGCTATGAGTATTCCCATGCCTACAGCGAACTGAACCTGAAGCTCACTTCCGGCGTCTACGGGTCGACGTTCTTCATGTTGACCGGGTTCCACGGGTTCCACGTGTTCGTCGGGGCACTGATGCTGCTTTTCATCACGTTGAGGCTGCAAAAAGGCCACTTCACGCCGCAGCGACATTTCGGATTCGAAGGGGCCGCGTGGTATTGGCACTTCGTGGACGTGGTGTGGCTGGGCTTGTACATCGTGGTCTATTGGCTCTGAGCTTCGCGGGGTCTTGCCAGAAACAAAAAAGCCGCAAGTCAGCGGCTTTTTTTGTTGGTTCCCTCGGAGACCGCCTGTTCTTCTCAACCCCGCGGAATGCCCGTCGGTTGGATCCAGCCCATCAGGTAGCTGCCCAGCAGGCACAGGAACAACAGAACTGAAACGCCGACGCGCAACGCGAGTGCGCGCATCATGGCGTGAGTCTTGGGCTTGCCGTCCCGTCCGTCCCGAACCATGGACACCCCGGCGTACACCAACGCGCCGATGATGGCTGCGAACGCAACGCCAATGAGGTACTTCATGGCTTCGAATTATCCGCGACCCGTCGGTCCACAGAGTGAAAAACCGCGGTGATGCCGCTGTCCATTGAATCACCGAATCGATCGCGACGGAGAGCGTTCACCGTGCTTGTTGCCACCGTGATCGGCGCGGTTGCTACGGCGCGTCTCGGCGTGTGGCAATTGGATCGGGCTGCGCAGAAGGAATCATTGCAGCAGTCGCGCGATACGCGCGCGCTGCTTCCGACGCTAGAGGCATCGATGCTGGCAGACACGCTCGATGCGGCGGCCGATCAGCATGACCGGCGGACTGTCGTGCGGGGACACTGGATCACTTCGGCGACTGTGTTTCTCGACAACCGACAAATGGAGGGTCGCCCTGGTTTTTTCGTGGTCACGCCGTTGCAGCTCGCGGATTCGTCGAGCGCCGTGCTGATCCAGCGGGGATGGGCGCCGCGCGATGCGATGGATCGCACGAGAGTGCCCGGCCTGCCCGATGATGCGGCTGAGGTCACGGTCAAAGGTCACATCGCCCCCCCGCCAGGCAGGCTGTATGACTTTGCCGGTACCGCTTCGGGTCCCATCCGCCAAAATCTGGACATGGGCGCTTACGCGAAGGAGTTTTCGCTTTCGCTCAAGCCGTTGTCTGTCGTTCAGGACGCCGACGGTGCTCCTCAAGATGGTTTGTCCCGGCAGTGGACCCGGCCCGATGTCGGGATACAAAAACACTACGGCTATGCGTTCCAGTGGTTTGCGCTTTGCGCCTTGATGACAGGTCTGTATGTCTGGTTCCAACTCATCCGCCCCCGGCTCCGACCGAAGCCCCGTGCCTGAGCCGGCGCTCCCGCTGAGCTTCACGGTGCACTCGATGCCGACGCCCGACTTGTCTGCGCGCCGGACGGCTTCCGGGCGACTCAAGATGCTGGCGGTGCTCGCGGTGTGTGCAGCGCCGGTGATCGCGTCGTACTTCACCTACTTCGTGATTCGGCCCGAGGGCCGTACCAATTACAGCGAGTTCGTCACTCCGCCGCGTGCGCTGCCCGAGGCTTTGCCGCTGAACACCATGGCCGGTGAGCCGGTGTCGACCTCCAGTCTGCGCGGCCAGTGGTTGGTCGTCGTGGTGGCCGGCGGCGCCTGCGATGCCAGCTGCGAATCCCACCTCCTGCTTCAGCGGCAACTGCGCGAAACACTGGGCAAGGAAAAGGACCGCGTCGACAAGGTCTGGCTGATTACCGACGACGCCACGCCGCGTCCCGAGTTGATGCGCGCCATCACCGCGGGGCAGTCCGCCACCGTGCTGCGCGTGCCTGCTGCATCACTGGCTCAATGGCTGAGCCCCGCCGAAGGACGCCGACTCGACGACCACCTGTATCTTGTCGACCCGATGGGCCAGTGGATGATGCGCACGCCGGTCGATCCCGATCCGGCCAAGCTGAAGCGAGACCTCGAGCGGCTGCTGCGCGCCTCTGCCTCCTGGGATCAGCCGGGCCGATGACAGAGCGGCCCTTCACTCTATGAACGTTGCGGCCTACGATCTCGGTCCGGTGCCCACCCTCTTGGTGTTCGGTGCCCTGCTGGCACTGGCGCCCGTCTTGTGGGTTGCCTGGCGTCATCGGCGATCCGACGCCATCGAGCGGCGTCGTGCACTGACCCTGGTCGCGCTTTTCCTGACCTTCGATCTGGTGCTGTTCGGTGCCTTCACCAGGCTCACCGACTCGGGTCTGGGCTGCCCTGACTGGCCCGGCTGCTACGGCAGCGCGAGCCCGCTGGGCGCCCACGAGTCCATCGGTGCGGCGCAGAGCGCGATGCCCTCGGGCCCGGTGACGCACGGCAAGGCCTGGGTCGAAATGATCCACCGTTATCTGGCGACCGGCGTTGGCGCATTGATCACCCTGCTGGCGGTGAAGGCCTGGCTCGACGCACGCCAGCGCCGTTCGATGCTCTCGCCTTGGTGGCCGACCCTGACCTGGATGTGGGTGTGCGCGCAGGGTGCATTCGGTGCTTTGACGGTCACGATGAAGCTGTACCCAGCCATCGTCACCGTGCACCTGCTGGGTGGGCTCGGCTTGCTGGCACTGCTTGCGGCCCAGAGCCAGGTGCTTCGGCCATCGCCACAGTCGATCGCGATGCCGCGCTCCTTGTACCGGGGCGCGATGGCCGTTTTCGCCATCAGCGTGGCGCAGATCACCCTCGGCGGCTGGGTCAGCACCAATTACGCCGTGCTGGCGTGCACGGACTTCCCGACCTGCCAGGGCGTCTGGTGGCCGCCGATGGATTTCGAGCACGGGTTCACGGTCGCGCGTGAACTCGGTGCCGGCAAGGACGGCGGCTACCTGCCCTTCGCGGCGCTTACCGCGATCCACATGGCACACCGCATCGGTGCTGCGGTGCTGGTGATGGCCGTCACCGCGTTGGCGTGGCGTCTGCGCGTTGCGGGCGATCCCGACCTGCGCCGCTGGGCCTTGGCGCTCGGCGCTGTCGTGGTCTGGCAATTGCTCAGCGGGCTGAGCAATGTGGTGCTGGGCTGGCCCCTGCTCGCCGCCGTGGCGCACACCGGTGGCGCGGCGGCCCTGGTGGTGGTGCTGACGATGCTGCTGGCTCGGGCGAATCAAGCCCGATCGCAACCCATCGCTTCGGCGGTGTCTCGTGCCGCGACGATCCGCGGGGCTTCTTAGAATCGCAGGCTGTCTGCCATGTCCGAAACCCTCATCACCCCAATTCCCGTCGTGCGACGTTCGTCGCGATTG
>JARXKP010000011.1 GCA_030271615.1 Pseudomonadota bacterium | reverse complement strand
GTGCCCGGTGTGCGGCAGCCCGATCGGGCGCGAGGAGGGCGAGGTCGACTGGCGCTGCACCGGCGGGCTGACCTGCCCGGCGCAGCGCAAGGAGGCGATCCTGCATTTCGCCGGTCGCCGCGCGATGGACATCGAAGGCCTGGGCGACAAGCTCGTCGATCAGCTGGTCGATGCCGGCCTGATCCGCACGCTGCCCGAGCTGTACACGCTGGGCCTCGCCAAGTTGTGCGCGCTCGATCGCATGGGCGACAAGAGCGCGGCCAACCTGCTGGCCGGACTGGAATCGAGCAAACGCACGACGCTCGGGCGCTTCCTGTTCGCGCTCGGCATCCGCCACATCGGCGAGACCACCGCGAAAGACCTGGCCCGGCATTTCGGCTCGCTCGACCGCATCGTCGGCGCGACCGAGGCGCAACTGCTTGAAGTCAACGACGTCGGTCCGGTCGTCGCGCACAGCGTGCGCAGCTTCTTCGATCAGCCGCACCACCGCGAGATCGTCGAGCAGTTGCGCGCAGTGGGCATCCACTGGGAAGAAACCGAAGGCGTCGCTGTGGCTGCACCCGACCCGACCGGGGTCGAAGGCGTCACCGGCAAGACCTTCGTGCTGACCGGCACCTTGCCGACGCTGACCCGCGATACCGCCAAGGAACTGATCGAAGCAGCCGGCGGCAAGGTGACCGGATCGGTGTCGAAGAAGACGAACTACGTCGTCGCCGGCACCGAAGCCGGCAGCAAGCTCGACAAGGCCAACGAACTCGGTGTGACGGTGCTCGACGAGGCGGCGCTCAAGGCGCTGCTGGGGCCCGAAGCATCAGCCGCGCCGGCTGCGTGAGTCGGGTGCTGCAAGGCCCGTGGTGACAGCGCCGCCGGACTCACTTCACCGGTTCCAGTTTCAGTGGCACGTCGGCCGTCAACTCGGCCGTGTGGATCACGCGCAGCGTCAACTGCCGGGCGCCATCGGGCACCTCGAACGTGATGTCGCCGTCTTCGGCCGCGCCGGCACCGACCAGCTTGTTGGGTGCGGTGTCGGGCTCGCGCGGAATGCCGTCGACCAGCAGCCGAAACTGCGAGCCCCAGAAGTTGCCACCGAAACCTTCGAGCACCTGCATTCGAATCCGAATGCGCAGGCCGAAGATGCCGGGGCGGCGAGCCTCGGTGCCCACGGCCAGGATCGTGTAGGCCGCGTGCGGCAAGCGGGGAAATTCCAGTTCAGCCGGCCCGTCGAGCTTGACCCGGCGAGGTCCCGCGGGCAGCGAGACCGGCTGAGGAGTTCGCGCGCCGCTGACGGCGAACGGCAACTCGGTGGTCTCTGCGTAGTGCACGATCCGAAGCGTGAGCGTCCTCAAGGCCCACGGCAGGTTGAACACGAGTTCGCCGTCCTTCGCGGCGCCTGATTCGACGAGTTCGTTGAGTGTCGAGACCGGTGCCCGCGGCACGCCGTCGACCAGCAGGCGAAACGACGAGTCCCAGAAGTTCATGCCGCCGCTGTGGGCGCCGGTGGCGAGACGCACGCTCACACGCAAGCGCCAATGGTCTGAGGTGCCGGCTTCCGGTGTCAGCGCGAGCACGGTATAGGTCGCTTCGCGGATCGCGGTGAATTTCGCTTCGGCGGGCCCGGCGAGCCGCACCTGCGGCAGCGACCCGGTCGCCGGAGTGGCCCCTGCGTGCTCCGTGGTGGAGGCCTCGGGCGCTGGTGCAAACGGACCCTCCGGTGCCGCACTGATGGCGCCGGGTGGCGGAGCAGCAGGGCCGCCGCCCGACCGCCACGCCCAGGTCAGGGCGCCGGCCACCAACAGTCCCCCGATGGCGGCCGGCACTTGCCAGCGTGGTCGGACACGTGGCAGCGACGCTGGTGCGATCGATGCTGCCTGACGTGCAGGGACAGCGGGAGCGGCGGGACCTGCCGCGGCCGTCTCGCCAGGTGCTGGTGGTCGGTCGGGCGCCAACCGACTGCTGATGAACGCTTCGAGGTGCGTGCGCAGAAGTTCCTGGAACTGCGCCGGATTCGCGTACTCGTTGACACCCGAACGCCAGGCGCCATCAGCGTCGCGCAGGCTGTCGAACCAGCGGCGCAGCGCGTCGTACTGCGCGCGCTTGGCATCGAACGCCGGGTCGTCGAGTTCGATGCGCGGTTTCTCGGTGCGGCGGTAGATGAACACCGGACGGTTGGCGGCGATCGCATCCTCGACTTCCCAGACCGTGCCCGAGGCAAAGCGCGACCCGTCGGCGCGCCTCAGGCTGGCCGGCAGCGGGGTGCCGAGGCGGCTCCACAGGATGACCAGGGTCAGGTCGCAGTCCGCAGGCCGACCGGCCCAGCGGTTGACCGAAGCCTGCGGCGTCTCGCGCGCGTCGAGCGGCGCGCCGGCGGCCGGGTCGTCCCACGCCACCACCTGCAGGTTCACACGGTCGCGCAGCAGCGGGCTGTCCTCAAGCGCGCGCATCGTGTCGACTGCGAGGCGCCGCTCTTCCGCCACGTCGCCCGGCGAGGACAGGAACACCCTGATCGTCAGCATCGTGCGATTCGCTTCATCGCACGATTGTGCGGCGAGGCGAGGGGCCCGTCACTGTCCGAACGGCCCCCCGTCTGGCCCAGGAAGGGCCAGCGCCGTCAGGCCGCTTTTCCCAGCGTCAGTCGGGTGATCCCCAACGCGGTTGCGGCGTCGGTCAGGTCCTTCGATTGCGCCACCAGGCTGTCGATGGTCTTCTGGATGCGCAGCCGTCCGGGCGCATCGCGTCCGCCGACGATTTCGCGGTCGAAGGGCGCCTGAATCAGGCGTGCCGCGGCCACCGAACCGGCCATGCGCTGCGTCGTGCGGTCGGCGATGTCTGGAGCCTTTGCGGCCACCAGGTCGCGCAGCGAGGTCCCTTGCAGCGTGCTGCCATCACGCCTCAGGTAGCGGCCCAGCCACACGTTCTCGATGCCCAGCGCGTTGTTCACGATGTCGCGGTGCGTGTTGTCCGAGAAACACGAGTGCTCGTCTTCCTGGTCCTGCGAGTTCAGCGCGACCTCCATACGCTCGCCGGCCAGTTCACCGCGTGACAGAGAACCCAGGCCGACGATGATCTTGCGGATCGATTCCATGTCGCCACGCTCGAAGCGCTCGCGGTAGTTGCGCGTGTTCGGCACCCAGGCGCCGACCAGATAGCGCAGGTCGTCGACCATCAGTTCGGTCACCGTGGTCAGGTACTGGCGACGGCGGTCGGCGTTCGCAGTCTTGCCGTCCACATAGTCGTCGAACGGGCGGGTGCCGGGACCGTCGGGATCGAAGTCCTGTCCCCACAGCAGGAATTCGATCGCATGCCAGCCGGCCGCGATGTTCTCTTCGCCGCCGCGCGTGTTGTAGCGCGCGATGTTGGCCTTGGTGATCAGCACCTTGCGATCGTTGATCAGACCCGCTTGGGCCCGACCCTTGACGTAGTCCACATACGACTCGTCCATCGGCCAGGCATTGAGTCGACCCTCCGGACCTTTCTCGTCGTCGATCGGGCCGCCGTAGAAGCGAAACGCCTCGGTCTGGCCGTACCACTCGCGCGCGGCGAGCCAGGCCTTGCGGGCCGCGTCCAGCGTGGCTTGCGAAGGCTGCGTCGTAAGGGCCTGCACCGCCTTCTGAATTTCGAGAGCGCCGCTCAGCGCATCTTCGTAGCTGGCGTGCACGAGCACGGCGTAGTGACGCGCGACCGCCGTGGCGTCGATCGATTGCGCTCTCAGTGCAGGCACACCGACGGCGAGCACGGGCAGCGACAGGACTTGCAGAAAGTGGCGTTTGTTCATCGAGCGGGGACTCCTTCAACTGAGCAGAGGGTGGGCGTGCGGCGCGGCACATTGGCTGTCAAACAAGGTGGCAATTCGCGTCGAAGTGAAGTTATCATAATGCGAATCATTGTCATTAACTATAAGTTCTGGAGATCATCGATGCCAATCGCCCCGCAGCTGAAGCGTGCCCGCGTGAACTGGACCTTGACGTGGGTCGGGCTGGCCCTGAGCGTGTCCGTGCCCGCCGCGATGGCGGTAGAAGCGACCAGCGACAAGGTGCTGGCGCAGCAGGTGCAAAAACTGCTCGACCGGGTTGCGCAACTGGAGCAGCGAAACCAGAGCCTGGAGCGCCGCGTGGAAGACCTCTCGAAAGCGGCGGTGCCTCCTGCGGTGGCAGCCGGTTCCGGCAACGGTGATCTGGCCGATTCGCGACTCAAGTCGATCGAGCAGCAGCAGCAAAACCTGGAGCAGCAGGTGCAGGCGTTGGCGCGCCCGCTGGAGCCGGACGAAGAAGCGGGCGGTGAAGGCCCGACGTTCGGGGCCAGCTTGCTCGGCGTGTACCAGCAGGTCAACAAGAAGGGCAGTGACAGCGGCAGCAGCCAGGGCCGCTTCAACTATCGGGGTGACGTGACCGCATCCCTGCCGGCGGGCTCCATCGGCGACGCCCGGGGTCTGGCGTTCGGGCAGCTTCGATTCGGGCAGGGCGGCGGCGTGGCGTTGCGGCCCACGCACACTGGCACGGTCAACTCGACCACCTTCGAGGCGGCTGCCGGCTCGGATCAAACCTACGCCATCGTCGCGCAGGTCTACTACCAGCTCGAATGGCCGCTCGACGGCGGTCGCTTCAACGATCAGGCCAGCAGCCGTGTCGAAATGACCCTGGGCAAGCTCGACATCTTTGCGTTCTTCGATCAGAACGCGGTGGCTGGCGACGAGGGCGCGTCGTTCCTCAACAACGTGTTCGTTCACAACCCGATGCTCGATTCCGGCGGTGACATCGGAGCCGACGCCTACGGTTTCGCCCCCGGAGCGCGCGCGGCGTATTTCGGCGAGGCAGATGAGTTCAGCTGGGGTGCGTCGGTGGGTGTATTCGCGTCCGGCGACGGTGCGAAATTCAGCGCCAGCCCGGGACAGCCTTTGGTGATAGCCCAGGCCCAGGTCTCGCCGAAGCAGATCAACGGCGAGTCGCGCGGCAGCTACCGGGTGTACGCGTGGAGCAATGGCCGCACCACGGATTTCGAAGGACGCGAGCAGCGCCACACAGGCATCGGTCTGTCGGTCGATCAGCGAGTCGGCAGCGAGTGGAACCTGTTCGGCCGCTACGGTCAGCGCACATCCGGGCACGCTGCGTTCGACCGCGCGTTGACGGTCGGCTTCGAGCACGGGGGCCGTCTGTGGGGACGCGGACGCGATGCGGTGGGGTTGGCCGTCGGGTCGCTGTCGACCAGCAGCGAGTGGCGCCGCGCGACGGCCGCCGACAACACGCTTGTCGGCTTCCGGTCGTCCGGCCAGGAGCGCATCGCCGAGCTGTACTACCGCCTCACGCTGAACGACAAACTCGCGATCACGCCCGATTTCCAGCTGATCCACCGGCCGGGCGGCGATGGCCGCGCGCCGACGGCGCGGGTGTTCGGCGTGCGGGCCAGTCTGAGTTTTTGAGCGTCGTTCGAGCATGCGCGCGCAGGACTGCGGCTGCTGTGTCTTTTCACCTGGAGCGGTGCGATGAAATCCATCCCGTCGAGACGGTTCGGTGTGTGCTGCGTCATGGCGTTGAGCGCGGGGGCCGTCGGCCTGCAAGCGGCATCGCCGAGCGATCCACCGGGTAGAAATGTGGCCGACGAGAAGCCGGGTGGCGACACGACGGTATTCGCCGACGGCCTCAATGCATTTTCGTTTCCGGCCGCCAACCTGAGCGAAGACGAGCGCACGCGTTTCGTCATCGGAAACTCCTTCTTTCGACGCAACTGGGTGCAGGCGCCGTCCTCGACCACCGCGCGCGACGGCCTGGGCCCGCATTTCATCGCACGCAGCTGCGGTGGATGCCACGTGCAGGACGGCCGCGGTGCGCCGCCGGATGCAAAACGCGGCACACCCGAGCAACCGGTGGCGTTGCTGATGCGCCTGTCGATCCCCGGCGCGGCTGAACCCACGGCCGGCGTCAAACCCGATCCGGTCTACGGCGATCAGTTCGACAACGCGTCCGTGCAAGGCGTGCGGCCCGAAGGCGAAGTGACGATCCGCCACACGCCGGTGCGCGGACGTTTCGCCGATGGCACCGCGTACACCTTGAGCAGGCCCCTCTACGGCTTTCGCAATCTCGCCTATGGGCCGATGGCTCGTGGCGTGATGGTGAGCCCGCGTATCGCACCGCAGATGATCGGTGTCGGCCTGATCGAAGCCATTCCCGAGGTCGAGATCCTGCGCAATGCCAGCGACCAGGCAGCCGCCGGCGGGGCGGTCCGTGGCGTGCCGAATCGGGTCTGGGATGCCTATGCCGGCCAACCGATGATCGGACGCTTCGGCTGGAAGGCCAATGTAGCGAGCATCGTTCATCAGACCGCAGGCGCGTTTCGGGGCGACATGGGCATCACCTCCGCGTTGTTTCCTACCGAGACCTGCACGCCGACCCAGACCGACTGTCTCCAGGCGCCTCACGGCAACCATGGCAACGCGCCCGAGATCGATGACAAGACACTGGGCGATGTGGTTTTCTATGAGTCCACGCTGGCACCGCCGGCGCGCCGCCAGCCCGACGATCCACAGGTCTTGCAGGGCCAGCGCCTGTTCGCGCAAGCCGAATGCTCGAGCTGCCATCGCCCGTCCTACGTCACCGGCGCTGGATTGTTCCCCGCGCTGACCAGCCGGGCGCTGAACGCGCAGCAGATTTGGCCGTACACCGATGTGCTGTTGCACGACATGGGTGAGGGATTGGCCGATGGCCGCCCCGATTTCGCCGCCACCGGCCGCCAGTGGAAGACGCCGCCGCTGTGGGGCATCGGGCTGATCAAGGACGTCAACGGCCACACGACCCTGCTGCACGATGGCCGTGCCCGAGGTGTCCTGGAAGCGATCCTGTGGCACGGAGGCGAGGCCGGCGGCAGTCAACAAAAGGTGATCAAGATGAGCAAGCAAGACCGTGCCGCGCTGGTGAAATTCGTGGAGTCGTTATGAGTTCCCGCCAAGCTGCAGCTTCGAACGAGGGCAACCAAGGGGGTCCAGGAAACAGGCGCGCGGACCGGCATTTCCGGGTCCGCGGGTCGGTGAATTTCGCCCGGATCTCGAGGCCCGCTGCGATCGCCGTCGCATGGCTCGCTGTCAGCGGCGCGCATGCGCAGAGCCACTGGTCGAAGGTGCCGGTGCCGGTCTACACCCCGACGCATTTCGTGCAGGGGGTCTATCGCTACTGGGCCGCACCTCGGGCCGCGGATTTCGCGACCCGCAGCGCGGCGCTCACGCCGGCGGTGCAGGCCCTGTGCGATGCGCCAGCGCGCGACGCTGCGGCAGGGCTCGCAACCGCACGCAGTGCATGGCGAGCAAGTGCGGTCAGCTGGGATCGCCTGTCGGCAGTCGCGATCGGTCCGTTGATCGAGCGTCGTTCCCAGCGCCAGATCGACTTCACGCCGACCCGTCCGGTGCTGATAGCCAAGGCGATCGACGAGGCTCCGACCGATGCGGTTTCGATGGAGCGCATCGGCACCCCGGCGAAGGGGCTGCCGGCGCTCGAGTGGCTGTTGTGGAAACAGCCGCTGCCGTCCGGCTCGACGGCCTGCGGCTACGCGGTGCAGGTGGCGGCCGACATCGAGCGCGAGGCCGCGGCGCTGGCGGTCGCGTTCGGGCAGGCGGCAGATCGCGCGTGGGACGACGAACCCGCTGCCGTGGCCGCGATGAGTGAGATCGTCAATCAATGGGTCGGTGGCGTCGAGCGCCTGGGCTGGGACCAGCTCGATAAGCCCGTGAGAAGTGCCGAGTCCGGCAAGCCGGCTTATCCGCGCGGTGAGTCCGGCGGCAGTGCCGCCAGCTGGGCCGCGCAGTGGCAGTCGTTGCGCAGCCTCGGTGTGGTTGGCGCATCCCCCTCTAACGCGCGCCGCCAGGCCACCCGCGGGGATCCGGGAAACCCGGCCGCCGCCCGACATTTTGTCGACGGCACGGACGTTGCACCCGCGCCAGGCGCGGCGCTGGTGCCGCTGGAAAGCTACCTGCGCGGCCGCGGCAGCAACACCGTGGCCGATGCGCTGGCGCGGGCCAGTGCGCGCGTCGATGTCGCTGTCAGCGCCTTGAGCGCCGACGCATCGCGCCCTCCGGTGGTGTCCCGCGTGCTGGCGGCCAGCGCGCGACTGAACACACTGAAGCAGCTGGCTGAAAACGATCTCGCGCCGGCGTTGGAGGTGAGCATCGGATTTTCCGACGCCGATGGCGACTGACGGATGCGATTCGGGACGCTGGCTCTACAGTGCGGGCTCCAAGGCTCCGTCGAGACTGCGATGACCGTCCGCGAAATTCTCAAGATGGGCGACCCGAGGCTGTTGCGCATCGCGAAGCCGGTCGCCGCTTTCAATACCCGTGAGCTGGAGGTGCTGGTGGCCGACATGTTCGAGACCATGCATGCGGCCGAAGGCGCCGGACTGGCGGCGCCGCAGATCGGCGTCGACCTGGCGCTGGTGATCTTCGGTTTCAGGCAGAACGCCCGTTATCCCGACGCCGACGCGGTGCCCGAGACGGTGCTCATCAACCCGCAGATCACCCCGCTCGATGCGGCGCAGGACGACGGCTGGGAGGGCTGTCTGTCGGTGCCCGGCCTGCGTGGCCTCGTGCCGCGCTGGGGGCGCATCCGCTACACCGGGTTCGATCTCCACGGCAAGCCGATCGACCGCGAGGTCGAGGGCTTTCATGCCCGCGTGGTCCAGCACGAATGCGACCATCTGATCGGCACGCTGTACCCGATGCGCATCCGCGACATGCGGCAGTTCGGCTACACGAGCGTGCTGTTTCCCGAACTCGACCCGAACCACGACGATTGAGTCGTTCTGCCGTTCGATCGCGGACGGCGTGGTACCGAGGGTGTAAATCTGTGTTGCCGTCGACTGTGTGTGTCGGCGCTGAAGCGCTCCGATCCGTTGTGCAGTGACATGAAGGTGGACACCATGACATCCGTTTGCATTTTTTCGCCCCGCCCGCTGCGGGCGGGCTTGGCGCTGTTGTCGTTGTGCGGTGCGTTCGTCCACATGTCCGTCGGGGCCGTAGCACCTGGCGACCCCGGTCCGCTCGGCAACGAGGACGGCTACACCGTATCGACGCAGGACGTCGATCCACCCGGCCGCGCGGGGCGCCTGTCCGAAGTGATCGGCCAAGTCTGGCTGTACAGCCCGGAAGACCGTGAATGGATCAGTGCCGAGCGCAACCGCCCGTTGACCACCGGCGACCGCATTGCCACCGACGCGTCGGCACGTGCCGAACTGCGTGTCGGCTCGACCGTCGTTCGGCTCGACTCGAACACCGAGCTCGAGGTGCTGCGCCTCGACGACGACCACCTGCAGCTGCAGTTGCACCGCGGTGCCGGCGTGGTTCGTCTGCGCGACAGCGAACTGGCCGCGCAGTTCGAGATGGTCACCGCCGAAGGTCGGTTTCGCTCTGACCGCGCTGGCGGCTACCGATTCGATCGCGTCGACGGCAACACCCAGGCCACCGCGCTGAGTGGACGTCTTTATTACGAGGGGAGCGATCAGGCGCTGACGATCAACAGCGGTCAACGCGCCGAGTTCGTGTTCGACGCGAACGGCCGCGCGCAGTACGCGATCGTCGAGGCGAAGCGCGATGCCTTTGCGGCCTGGAACGCGGTGCGCGATCGCGATGAAGTCGACCGCGTCGCCTCGCAGCGCTACGTCTCGCCCGAGATGACCGGTGCCGAAGAACTGGACCGGCATGGCCGCTGGGAACAAGACCCCGAATACGGCGCGCTGTGGATCCCGCGCGATGTCGCACCCGGTTGGGCGCCATACAGCACCGGCCGCTGGGCTTGGGTGCAGCCCTGGGGCTGGACCTGGGTCGATGTGGCGCCGTGGGGCTTTGCGCCGTTCCACTACGGTCGCTGGGTGCATCGGGGCGGCGCCTGGGGCTGGGCACCGGGTGGCTACGTGGCGCGTCCCGTCTACGCGCCGGCGCTGGTCGGCTGGGTCGGCGGCAGGCCGCCGGTTCGCCGGCCTGGCGTCGACATCTCGATTTCCATCGGCAGCGGACCGGGGATCGGCTGGTTTCCGCTCGCCCCGCGCGAGCGCTACGTGCCCGGCTTTCGTGCCAGTCCGCGCTACGAGCATGAACTGAATGGCCCGCGCGGCTCGCGCTTCGACCCGCCGCGCGGCAGCGACCGTCATCAGGACAACGACCGCCCTCAGGACGGTGCCCCCCATTCCTACATCAACCGAGGCGTACCGAACGCCGTCACCACGGTGCCGCCCCAGGTGTTCGGCAGTCGCCAGCCGGGGGTCTCTCCGACGATGCCGATCCCGTCGAGGCCGGACGATCGCGGTGGCTCGCGCCGGCCTCGCGACGACTCGCCGAATGGCGGCCCCGGCTTCGCGACTCCGGGTGCGCCATCGGGGCTGCCGGCGCCTCGGCCCGCGGTGCGACCGTCACCGATTCCGCAAGGCTTGCCGGCGCCGGTTCTGCATCCTGCGCCGGCAGTGCCGAGTCGAGTCGACCCGTTGCGCGATGACGAGACTCGTCGTCAGTGGATCGAGGCGGAGCGC
This sequence comes from Pseudomonadota bacterium, assembly GCA_030271615.1. Classification (GTDB taxonomy): domain Bacteria; phylum Pseudomonadota; class Gammaproteobacteria; order Burkholderiales; family Burkholderiaceae_C; genus PBB1. The sequence continues at coordinate 18,517 of JARXKP010000011.1, read as the reverse complement.
GAGCGTGCGGCGAAGCGCCAGGCACCGGCGGTGCCGGCCGAACCACCTCAGCCCGCGGTGCGATCGTCACCGGTTCCGCAGGGTTTGCCGGCGCCGGTTCTGCATCCCGCGCCGACAGCGCCGAGCCGAGTCGACCCGTTGCGCGATGACGAGACTCGTCGCCAGTGGATCGAGGCGGAGCGAGAGCGCGCCGCGAAGCGCCAGGCACCGGCGGTGCCGGCCGAACCGCCGCGGGCAGCGGCTCACCGGGACGACGAACGCAATGCGCCGCGTGGGGCCGAGGGTTCCGATCAGCGACGTGAGCGTCCGTCGGTGCCCGGCGGCGACCCGCGCGCCGACGGGCGCGATGGACGCGACAAAGGTGACGGGCGCGACCCACGCGATGGCCGCGATCGCCGCAATGCCAACTGAGGTAGCCCCTGTGACGGGGCTGCGCTGAAGCGCCCTCGCTTCAGCGCAGCAGCGGCTTCAGCGCCGGCCACACATTGGCCAGCATCGTCGGGTGTCCCGCTTCGAGGGGATGGATGCGGTCGGCCTGGAACAACGCGTCGGGCACGTCCTTCAACAGGAAAGGCACCAGCGCCGAGCCTTCGTTCCTGGCCACCGTGACGAACAGCGCGGCCAGTTCGTCGTTGTAGCGACGGCCGTAGTTCGGCGGAATCTGGATGCCGACGATCAGGACCCGGGCTCCTGCGGCCCTCGCGGCTTGCGCCATCTGGGTCAGGTTGCGCTGCGTGTCTGCGAGAGCCAGGCCGCGCAGTGCGTCGTTACCGCCGAGTTCCAGGATCACCTGTGTGGGTCGGTGTTGCAGCAGCAGCGCCGGCAGACGCGACAGCCCCCCCGAGCTGGTGTCGCCGCTGATGCTGGCGTTGACCACCCGCGCCGAGAACCGCTCGCCGAGCAGTCGCTGTTCGAGCAACGCAACCCAGCCGCTGCCGCGCTTCAGGCCGTATTCGGCCGACAGGCTGTCGCCGACCACCAGCAGCGTGTTGCGCGGCGCGCCGCCCGCCAGTGCTGCGTGGGCCAGCGCGGCAACTGGTGTTTGCGAACGGGTTGCCGACGCCGCACCGCCCAGCCACATCAGCGCAGTACATTGAAGCAAGCCATGAAACCAACGCCTGCGGGCGCGGTCCATCAGTGGCGCACCATCGGGTGCTGTTTGCGTCAGGTTGCCCACTGCTGTTGCTCGTTTTTCAGAATCACTCATGTCCGATCCCATCATCGCCGTCGATCGCATCACCAAGCAGGTGAGCGACTCGGGTGGTTCATTGACCATCCTGCACGAGATCAGTTTCAATCTTCGGCGGCAGCAGTCGGTGGCCATCGTCGGCGCATCGGGTTCCGGCAAGAGCACCTTGCTGTCGATCATCGCCGGGCTGGACACGCCGTCCTCGGGCACCGTGCGGTTGGTCGGCACCGACCTGTTCAGTCTCGACGAGGACGCGCGCGCGGCGGTGCGCGCAGCGCATGTCGGCTTCGTGTTCCAGAGCTTCCAGCTGCTGGGCAACCTGACCGCCATCGAGAACGTGATGCTGCCGCTCGAACTTCAAGGGCGCAGCGATGCGAGGGTGCGTGCGACCGACATGCTCGGACGCGTGGGCCTGGGCGATCGGCTGCGCCACTACCCGAAGGTGCTATCGGGGGGAGAACAGCAGCGGGTCGCCCTGGCTCGCGCATTTGTCATGCAGCCGGCTGTGCTGCTGGCCGATGAGCCGACCGGCAGCCTCGATTTCGCGACGGGCGAGCGGGTGATGGAGCTGATGTTCGAACTCAACCGCGAGTCCGGCACCACGCTCGTTCTGGTCACCCACGACCGGGCTGTCGCGGCACGGTGCGACCGGCAACTGCGCATCGAAGCCGGTCGGGTCGATTTGGGCGCTGTCCCCGCGTGAGCAGGGACAGTCGGCGGATCAGTTCGCGAACTTGTAGTCGGTCTTGAACTTGGCCCGGATGTCGTCGCGGAATTTCGCGATCTTGGCCTGACCCAGCTTTTGCTGGATCTGCGGCTTGACTTCCGCCAGCGGCGGCAGCTGCGACTCCCGGGTGTCGTCGAGGCGGATGATGTGGAAGCCGAACTGCGACTTGACTGGTGTCTCGGTCATTTCGCCCTTTTTGAGCTTGACCATCGCCTGCGAGAACTCAGGCACGAAGGAGCTGGGGTTGGCGAAATCGAGATCCCCGCCGTTCGCACCTGAACCCGAATCCTTCGAGCTCTTCTTGGCCACTTCCTCGAACTTGGCGCCGCCCTTGATCTGCGTGATCAACGCCTTGGCTTGATCTTCCGACTCGACCAGGATGTGACGGGCACGGTACTCGAGCCCGGCAGACTGGGCCTGAACCTTCTCGTACTCGGTCTGGATCTCCGCATCGGTCACCGGGTTCGCGGACTGGAATTGCGTGAACAGCTCGCGGATCAGGATGGTCTGGCGCGCGAACTCCATCTGCTTCTTGTATTCGGCATTGGCAGCGAGCCCACGCTTCTCGGCTTCCTGCACGAACATCTCGCGCAGCACGACCTCGTCGCGCACCTGCAACTCGAGTTCGGGGGTCCGAGGTTGACCTTGCTTGGTGACTTGCTCCATCAATGCCTCGACGCGGGCCTTGGGCACGGCCTTGCCGTTCACGAGGGCCACGTTCTGTGCCAGGACCGGCAGCGGGGCCAGCAGGGCGGCGGCGAGCGTTGTTGCCATCGCAGTGGCAGTGAGGAACGGCTTGTTCATGGGAATGAGGCTTTCAACTCGTGTGGAAGAGGGCGTGCCAAAGCGGCTTTCGATCACTGCTTGACCGCCAGAAGGGCCGACGAGAAACAGGTCGGATGGGATACAAGCGTGCGCCGCTGGGGCTGAGGGTCAGAGTTCTTCCGGCGCACGCGCATCAATGGCCAACGCATGGATACCGGACTGCATCAGAAGGTTCAATGAATCATAAACGAGGCGGTGTCGGGCCACGCGGCTGAGCCCCGCGAAATGCTCGCTGACCAGTCTGACGGTGAAGTGCCGGCCCTCCTGTGCGCCGGCATGTCCGGCGTGCAGGTGGCTGTCATCCTGCACCGCCAATTCGGCGGGGTCGAGCGCTGCACGCAGGGCGGATTCGATTTGGGCTGAAGACACGGTCATGAGAGGTCCGATGCGGTGGTCGACGTGGCGGTTGCGCTCACCCGGGCGGTGAATTCGAATCGGCGTTGTCGGGCTCGAGGTGGCGGCTCAGGTAGAAGCCCTGGGCCAGCATGAACGCGATCATCAGACCCATTGCGCCGAACAGCTTGAAGTTCACCCAGGTGTCGGTGGAATAGCGGTAGGCCACGTAGCGATTCAGCAGGCCCATCATCACGAAGAAGGCGATCCAGGCCATGTTGAGCCGTCGCCACACGGGCTCGGGCAGACGCACCTGTTCGCCCATCATTTTCTGCAGCAGGTTCTTGCCGAACAAGCGGGCGCTGGTCCACAACGCCAGCGCCATCGCCCAGTACAGGACCGTGGGCTTCCACTTGATGAAGTCTTCGTTGTGGAACCAGATGGTCGCGCCGCCCAGCACCACCACCAGCGCCAGGCTGACCCACAGCATCGTGTCGATCTTTCTGCCTCGCGCCAGCAGGTAGGCGATCTGCGCGAAGGTGGCAACGATCACCACCACCGTCGACAGCAGCACCGGCGCTTCGGTCGCGCCGACCGCCCCGCCCGACACGACGAAGCCGAAATGCTCGGTGGCGAAAGCGGCCGCCCAGTCCTTGTGGGACTCGGCGTACTTGAAGGTGCCGAAAAACAGGAAGATCGGCAGGAAGTCGAGCAGGAGCTTCATCGTTGCATGGGGCCGTGCCCGCAGCGCGGGCAGTTGCCCGGTCAGGCTGGGGGCTTGAAGTCTATCGAAGCCGAGTTGATGCAGAAACGCTCGCCGGTGGGCGTGGGCCCGTCGTTGAACACATGGCCCAGGTGCGAGCCGCAGCGATTGCAGCGCACCTCGATGCGCACCATGCCATGACTGCGGTCGGTGATGCGCTCGACGACGGTGCTGTTGATCGGTTCCGAGTAGCTGGGCCAGCCGCAGCCGGCGTCGAACTTCGTGCCCGCCTCGAACAGCGGCGTGCCGCAGCCGATGCAGTGGTATTGGCCGGGCTCCCAGTGGTCCCAGTACTTGCCGGTGAAGGCGCGTTCGGTGCCGGCCTGGCGCGCGACTTCGTACTGCGTCGCGTCCAGTTGCGCACGCCACTCGGCATCGGTCTTCTGCACGTCGCGGGGTGTGTCGTCTTTCATGCGTGTCGTTTCATGACGAGCATGAAACCTCGATGTGTTGAGCCCATTCGGGCGGGAAGCCGGCATCAGCCGACGCGTCGTGGACTTCGTCGTACGGGTGCTGCAGAACTTTCAGCAGTCGCTGCACTTCGGAGAAATCGCCAGCCTGGGCTTGGCGGATCGCTCCTTCGGCCAAATGGTTGCGCAGCACGACGCTCGGGTTGACGCGGTTCATCGCCGCGGCACGTTGCGCATCCACGCTGCCTTCCGCTTTCAGGCGATCGCCGTAAGCCGTTGCCCAGAGATCGCTGAACTTGCGGTCCTTGAACAGGCCCATCACGCAGGCGTTGTCGGCCCCGTCGGCGGTGCTGAATTGCGAGAGCCGTCGAAACAGGATGGTGTGATCGGTGCGTTCGTAGGCCATCTGTTTCAGCAGCCAGTCGATCAGTCCCGCGTCGCCGGGTTGCGTGGTGGTGAACCCGCATTTGTTGCGCAGCTGGCTGCGCATCGCATCGGCGTAGAAGGGCTTGTACAACTCGATGGCATCCAGTGCCGCGTTGCCGTTGCCGATCAGCGGCATCAGGCTTTGCGCCAGCGCATGCAGGTTCCAGAACGCCACGCTCGGCTGCCGCCCGAACGCATAGCGGCCCTTGTGGTCGGTGTGGTTGCAGATGTGGGCGGGGTTGTATCCGTCGAGGAAGCCGAACGGGCCGTAGTCCAGCGTCAGCCCGAGGATCGACATGTTGTCGGTGTTCATCACGCCGTGACAGAACCCCACGGCCTGCCACTGCGCCAGCAACTCTGCCGTGCGTCGAGCCACGGTGCCGAGCATCGCGACGTAAGGCTGCGGCGTATTGCGGCATTCGGGGTAATGGTGCTCGATGACGAAGTCGGCCAGCCGCTTCAGCGCGTCGGGCTGGTCGTTCTGCGTGAAGTGCTCGAAGTGGCCGAATCGGATGAAGCTCGGCGCGACCCGCGTCACCACGGCGGCGGTTTCCATGCTCTCGCGCCGCACCGGCAGGCTCGACCCCGTGATGCACAGTGCGCGGGTCGTCGGGATGCCGAGCCCGTGCATCGCTTCGGAACACAGGAATTCGCGGATCGACGATCGCAGCACCGCGCGCCCGTCACCCGTGCGTGAATACGGCGTCGTGCCGGCGCCCTTGAGCTGCAACTCCATCGGCCCGTTCGGCGTGTCGATTTCACCCAGCCAATGCGCGCGGCCGTCACCCAGTTGTCCGGCCCAGACGCCGAACTGGTGACCGCTGTAGACGCTTGCCAACGGCTGCATGCCCGGCCACAGCGCGTTGCCGCTGAACACCGCCAGCGCATTCCACCGGGGGTTCGTCTGCCAGTCGGCGGGCAGTCCCAGCAGTTCGGCGCAGGACGTGCTGCGGGCGATCCAGTGCGGAGCGGGCATCGGCTGCGGATGCAGCTCGGTGTGGTACTCGGCGCCCAGTGCCTGAAAACGGTTGCACCAATTCCAGTCGGGCCCGGTCGGCAGCGTGGTCGCCGCGCCTGCGTTGTCGTTTGAATTCATGGGCGGCAGTGTATTCATGCGACTGGAGTCCTGCGTCGTTAGGGGTCAACATGGGTCGCCCGGCTGCGACTGCAGCCGGGCGTATTCCATGATGCGGCTCTCTGCTGATCGACGCGGTCGCCTGGAACGGCCACCGCCAACCGGATCGCGAATTCACACCCCTGTGACCATGATGCTGATCAACGGGGCGTCATGCCGGACGTGGATACTCCCAGCCACTCCCTTATGCGCTGAACGCGTGACCCTCCCCATGAAGGCATCGACGATCGACAACTGGACCTGGCCGTTGATCTATGGCGGCATCCTGCTGTTGCTGCTCGGAATTTCCACCCTGTCGGCGGATGCGTCGCTGGGCTGGACGATGGGGGTCATCGGTTCGGCGTCGGCGGCGGTCGGCGTGTTCACCATCTACCTGCGTTCGCGCATCGAGGATTGAAGAAATGATTCGTCATGTCGTCATGTGGTCCCTGCACAACCCGGCCGAGGCGCCGCGCTTCAAGGCGTTGCTCGATTCATGCGCAACCCTGGTGCCGGGGATCGTCGAATTCGACGTGGGCATCCGCACCGTCGGCCTTGACGCGAACGTGGACGTGGTGCTGGTCTCGACCTTCACCGACGCCGCTCAACTCGACGCGTACCAGAGCCACCCGCATCACAAGGAAGTCGGCGTGCAGCTCGGCACCCTGCGGGCGAGCCGGCATGTGCTTGACTACCGTTGCAGCGCACCGTCCGGTGCCGCCCGCTCCGGCGGTTGACGTCCCCTTGAAATACCTGCGCGGGGTGGGGCGGGCCGCGATGCGCGCGGTGTGCGGAATGCCGAAATCCATGCTGGCTGTGGCCTGCTGGGCCGCCTCGCTGTGTTCGACCACGCACGCGGCCGAGCACGCTGACGCCGTTCGCGCTGCCGTGCCGTTTGTGTTCCCGAATCCCCGCAGCGCCGCGGCCATCGCCGCCGAGTGCCAGGTCATGCTGGCCGACCTTGCGCAGGCCGAAACCCGGCTTGCGCAAGGTACCGATCCGCCCGGCGCCGCGATGCTGGCCGAACTGGACGCGATGACGCGCCGTTCGGAAGACACGCTCGGGCCCCTCGGCGTGCTGGTTGCGGTGAGCCCGCGCAAGGCGATCCGCGACGCCGGCGACGCCTGCGACCGCGCGTACCAGGCGTTCATGTCGCGCTTCCTGCAAGACGCCACCGTCCATGCGCGGCTGCAGCTGGTGCCGCCCTCCGACGACATCGACCGCCGCTTCCTGCGCGACACGCTCGACGCGTTCGAGGACTCGGGCGTCGCCTTGAGTGCCGACCGCCAGCAACGGGTGCGCGAGATCAACGACGAGCTGACCGCGCTGACGCAAGCCTTCGAGCGCCGCATCCGTGAAGACCGCACGCAGTTGTTCTTCACGAAGGCCGAACTGGCCGGCGTGCCGACCGGCGTCTGGCGGCGCGTGCCTCGCGATGCGCACGGCCGTTATCGGCTCGGCCTCGATCAGGTCACGGTGTTCCCGATGCTCGAGAACGCGACCGTGCCGGCGACGCGCGAGCGCATGTGGCGCGCTTTCCAGTCGCTCGGTGGCACCGAGAACATCAAGACGCTGGCAGCGCTCACGCAGCGACGGCGCGAGCTGGCGCAGTTGTTCGGCCACGCGTCGTATGCCGACTTCGTGCTGCGGCACCGGATGGCGCGCAGCGAGGCCGAGGTGCAGTCCTTTCTGACGACGGTTGCAGACGCAGTGCGCGCGCGAGAGGTGGCTGACCTCGGGGTCTTGCGTATCGCGAAGGCCGAGCACCTGGGCCAGCCTGTCGAAAGCACCGTGCTCGATCGCTGGGATACCGCTTTCTATGCCGAGCGTGTTCGCCGCGCGAGATTCGCAGTCGATCAGCAGCAGTTCCGCCGCTACTTTCCGCCCGATGCCAGCCTGCGTTTCGTGTTCCGGCTGGCCGACCGCTTGTTCGGCGTCACATTCGCGCCGGTGGCGTTGTCAGCCCGGCAGCCGCTGTGGCATCCCAACGCGCGGGCCTACGTCGTCACCGACAACGCCAGCCATGCACTGCTCGGCACGCTGCTCGTCGATCTGTACCCGCGCGCCGACAAGTTCAATCACGCAGCGGTGTGGGGCTTCCGCAATGTGTCGACCCTGGTGGGACGGCAGCCGGCGGCGGCCCTGGTCGTCAACTTCAACCGCCAGGGCCTGACGCTCGACGAGCTGGAAACGCTGCTGCACGAGTTCGGCCACGGCCTCCATTCGCTGCTGTCGAAGACGCGCTACGCCGCGCAGGGCGGCACCAGCGTGCAGCTCGATTTCGTCGAGGCGCCGTCGCAGATGCTCGAAGACTGGGTCTACGACCCGCAGGTGCTGGCGCTGTTTGCGCAGACCTGCCCCGAATGCAAGCCGGTGCCGCCCGCGCTGCTGGCGCAGGCTCGCGCCGCACGCGACTTCGGCAAGGGCGTGCAGTTCTCGCGGCAGCACCTGTTCGCCAGCTACGACCTGGCACTGCACGGCCGCGAACCGGCCGAGCCGCTGGCGCTGTGGGCGCAGATGGAAGGCGCGACGCCGCTGGGCCACGTCAGCGGTTCACTGTTCCCGGCCGGCTTCGAACACATCGCAGGCAGCTACGCGGCGGGCTACTACGGCTACCTCTGGAGCCTGGTGCTGGCCGAAGATCTGCGCACCGCCTTCGCTGCCGACCGGCTCGATGTCCGCGTGGGTCAACGCTACCGGGAGACCGTGCTCGAGAACGGCGGCCAGATCGCGCCCGGTGAACTGATGCAACGCTTTCTGGGCCGTCCGACCGACAGCAAGGCCTTCTTCAACGCGCTCGAAAAGTAGGTTCGCCACACCCATGGACTTCCCGCTGCCGATCCCGTTCGTCCAAGCCATGGGCTTCGAGCTGCTGCGCATGCAGGGCGGCGAAGCCGAGATCGCGTTGACCTTGCGCGCTGACCAGCACAACTCGCTGAGCATGGCGCATGGCGGCGTCACGATGACGCTGCTCGACGTGACCATGGCGCACGCGGCCCGCAGCGCCGACGTGAGCGCCAGTGCGCCGCCCGGCACGCTGGGCCGCGGCGTCATCACCGTCGAGATGAAGACGACCTTCATGCGTCCGGGAGTCGGGCGCATGACCGCGCGAGGCCGAGTGCTGTCGCGCACGGTGACGCTGGCGTTTTGCGAAGCCTCGCTGTTCGATGAAGCCGGCGTGCTGCTGGCGCACGCCACGGGCAGCTTCAAGTACCTGACGCGTTCGGCTGCGGAAAGTCGACGCAGGAGGTCGACGGGCGGCGACTGAAAACGGAAAAGGCGGCCGGAGCCGCCTTCGATGGGGGGCCGATTGCGCTCCCCTATTTCCGGTTGCGCCGATCGGCCAGGCTCTTCTGGATCGACACGATCTGCGCCGTGGCGCTCTGAACTTGATGGGCCAGCACGCGCATTTCATCGGCCACCACGGCGAAACCGCGTCCGGCGGTGCCGGCACGGGCGGCTTCGACGGAGGCGTTCAGCGCCAGCAGGTTGGTCTGGTGCGCCACCTTCTGGATCGAGCCGACGATGTCGCCGATCGTCTTCAGGCTGTTGTCCATGAAGACATTGTTTTCGACCTGATTGCGCTGGTTCTCTTCCTCGTGTTTTTGCAGCGAGATGTCGGCCAGCGCGCCCACGACCCGCAGCGGCGTGCCATCGGCCGAGCGCTTGGTCTGGCCGCGTGCGCGGAACCAGCGGTATTCGCCATCCTTGCACTTCAGCCGGTAATCGACGTTGTAGGGCGTGCGGCCGGTGCGGTCGGTGAGGTGCGCCGTGAATGCAGCAAGGACACGTTCGATGTCTTCCGGATGCAGCCTGGACGACCAGCTGTCCAGCACGTCGGGAAACTCGGCTTCGGTCTCGTAGCCCAGCAGGCGGCGAAATTGCTGCGACCACCAAAAGGCGCTTTTCGGGTTCACCGGGTCGCCGGCGACCACTTCCAGGTCCCACAGGCCGTCTTGCAGCATTTCACGTGCGAGGTCGAATCGCACCAGCAGCGTGTCCAGCGTCTGTTCACGGATGCGGGATTCATCAATGTCGGTCAACACGCCGGCGATTCGCAGCGGTGAGCCGTCTGCCGCACGCGACGTCTGCCCGCGGGCATGGAACCAGCGGTACTGACGGTTCTTCATGGCCAAGCGGTAGGTCGCCTCGTAAGGCGTTTGGCCGCTGCGGTCCATGATGTGCTTGCCCAGCGCCGCCAGCGTGCGCTCCCTGTCTTCGGGATGCAGACGGGTGGACCAGCTCGAGAGCACATTCGGGAAATCGTTCTCGTCCTGGAACCCCAGCATGTGGCGGAATTCTGTCGACCACGAGAAGGGGTTCTCCGGGTGGATCGGGCGCGCCACGTTGACGTCCATTTCCCACAGCGCGTCAGCCGTGGCCCGACGCACCAAATCGAATCGTGTCTCGGCGGCATCGATGTCGTCATTTAACGAGGCGATTTGTTGCAGCAAGTCTTCTTCTCGGCCCAGAGCCTCGTTGAGCTGTGCCAACGTTTTGTCCTGTTCGTCCGATGAACCGAAGATGCGCTTCAAGACTGCACTCATGCCTGTGTCTCCATAAATTAAGTGGGCATTCAACCTGACGTCGTGTGCCAGCGGGGCACTACAACCAACCCTCATCGGAGCCATTGAATCAAGCTGCTACCTCGTTTATTTCGGCAGCGAAGGCTGTGACTTGAGCCCAAGTTCAGGATGGGATTTCTTGCCTTCTCGGTGCGTGCGAAATGTGCGATGTCGCCAGGCATTCAGCGAAATCAAGGAACTTGTTTGCCGGGAAACCGAGCACGTCACCTGTCTTGGTGAACACATCGAGGGGCGCAGAGTCGCTGGTCGACGAGTGATCTGGATGGATTTTTGGATACCCCATCCCAATATCCGTTGTAGTCGACTCGTGGAGTCTGTTGAACGGTTGTGGAACTCGCCCGCCGGTTCAGCAGCCCAGCTTGACCGCCTGCACGGGCCGACCGCTGACGGCGTCCACGACCACCAGATTCACCTGCCGGGGGTGAGCCGCCGACGAGGCGCCGAGTGCCGGGCTGAAGCCGAGCGTCTGCGCGCCGTCTGAGGCGGGTGTCCATGTCGGCACGGGGCGATATTCGTGCACGACGAAATCGTGGGCCAGGGTCGCGCCCTGGTTCTCGCCGGCCTTGACCGTCGACACGTGCCGGTTTTCGGTCACCGCCCAGTACGCGGCCAGTCGCCCAGGCGCGCCCGGCGCCGGACGCACGACGGCGGTGTAGCGTTCTCCGTCACGGCTGAGTTGCACGGAAACCGTTGACGCGACCGCGGACACAGTGACCGGCGGTCGCAGGCTCTGCCACTGACGGCTGTCGACGCCGTTGATCGTGACCTGCGGTGTGTAGCTGAAACGTGAGCCGTTGACTGCCTGCTGCTGGTTCTGGCGCTCGGTGTGCGCTGCGCTGCCGAACCGATCCTTCCAGCCCAGGTGGTCCCAGTAGTCGACGTGGAAGGCGAGGGCGACGACCTCGGGCTGTGCGGTCAGTCCGGACAGCCAGCGGTCGGCCGGCGGGCACGAACTGCATCCTTCCGAGGTGTACAGCTCGACGACCGGTGGCGTCGTCGTCCCGCTGCGCGCGACGCAGCCACCGGCTGGATCGGCCGCCAGTGCAGCACCCGCCGTGCCAATGGCCGCGGCGGCGGTGACAAGCAGGCGCACGGTCATTGGTGCGGCGTTCGATTGAAGCGGCAGAGCTGAGTGTTCAGGATTCATGCGGGCCTGCGATGCGGTCACGATCTGTCTGGGTCGCGCCGTGCGATCGCGCCTTACAGCGGCAGGGCGCGCAGTTCGGACGAAGCCGCGGTGAACGAGCTGGAACGTCTTGTGCCCTATGCTGCGCGGCTGCACCCCGGGTGCCTCCACCATGTCCCGCCCCATCCCCTTGCCTGATTCAAAGTCGTCGCCCACACGCACCGTTGCCATCGTTGGCGGGGGCCCGGCCGGCCTGATGGCGGCCGAGGTGCTGGCTCAGGCCGGGGTGCGGGTCGATCTGTACGACGCGATGCCGTCGGTGGGTCGCAAGTTCCTGCTGGCTGGCAAGGGCGGACTGAACCTCACGCACGCCGAGCCCGCCGATGCGTTCGCTGGTCGCTACGGCGAGCGCCGAGGACCGATCGAGTCGATGCTGCGGCGCTTCGGCCCGGCCGAACTGCGCTCCTGGGCGCAGGGCCTGGGCATCGGCACCTTCGTGGGCAGCTCGGGCCGCGTGTTTCCGCTCGATCTGAAGGCCGCGCCGCTGCTGCGGGCGTGGCTGCACCGGCTGCGCGGGCTGGGCGTTCGGTTCCACATGCGGCATCGGCTCATCGGGTGGGCCGAGCGTGCCGAAAGAGACGGCGCCATTGCGGCGAACGCGCTCGCCTTCGAGACGCCGCAGGGTGCTGTGACGGTCGAAGCCGATGCGGTGCTGCTGGCGCTCGGCGGCGCGAGCTGGTCGCGTCTGGGGTCCGATGGCGCGTGGGTGCCGTGGCTGCACGCGCGGTCGGTCGACGTGGCGCCGCTGCGTCCGTCGAACTGCGGTTTCGATGCGGCGCATCCCGACCCGGATGCCGATGCCGCCGTCCCGATGCAGGCGGGCTGGAGCGAGCACTTTCGCAGTCGCCATGCCGGTGCGCCGGTCAAGAACGTGGCGCTGCAGTGCGCGGGCCCCGAGGGCCGGTCGTTCGCGCAGGCGGGCGAGTTCGTGATCACCGAAGGTGGCGTCGAAGGCAGTCTGGTGTACGCCGCATCGGCGTGGCTGCGCGACGCCATCGAAGGCGTCGGCCGTGCGGTCGCGCACATCGATCTGCTGCCCGGTCGCAGCGCCGAATGGGTGGCGCGCGAAGTGGCGCATCCACGCGGCTCGCGTTCGCTGGCGACGCACCTCAAGGCCAGGCTCGGTCTCGATGGCGTCAAGGCCGCGCTGCTGCGAGAGCTGCTGCCGCGCGCGGTGTTGGCCGATCCGCTGCGGCTCGCCGCTGCGATCAAGTCGCTGCCGCTCGTCCTGACCGCGCCGCGCCCGATCGACGAGGCCATCAGCAGTGCCGGTGGCGTGCGCTTCGAGGCGATGGATGCCGATGGCATGCTGAACGCGCTGCCGGGTGTCTTCTGCGCCGGCGAGATGCTCGATTGGGAAGCGCCGACGGGCGGCTACCTGCTGACGGCGAGCTGCGCCAGCGGAGTCTGGGCGGGCGAGGGCGTGCTGCGATATTTCGGCAAAAACCCTGTGGCACACTGCGTCGCCGCGCCCTCCTGAGCGCCGTTTTCGCGCTGGGCTTGTCGGTGCCTCTGACCGCTTTTTCTTCCTGCCTTTCCTGCCCGTCACCGGGCCACCTCCCTTGAACAAAATCCTGCTGCAAATCGCCGCCGAACTGAAGGTTCGCCCGGCCCAAGTCAATGCGGCCGTCGAACTGCTCGACGGCGGGGCGACGGTGCCTTTCATCGCCCGCTATCGCAAGGAAGCCACCGACAACCTCGACGACATCCAGCTGCGCGAACTCGAATCCCGGCTGTCGTATCTGCGCGAGCTGGAAGAGCGCCGCGCTGCGGTTCTGAAATCGGTTCTGGAGCAGGGCAAGCTCACCCCCGAACTGCAGGCCGCGATCGAAGCGGCGCCGACCAAGCAGGAGCTGGAAGACCTCTACCTGCCATTCAAGCAGAAGCGCCGCACCAAGGCGATGATCGCCCGCGAAGCCGGGCTGGAGCCGCTGGCCGACAAGCTGTTCGCCGATCCGACGCTCGACCCTGCGACCGAAGCCGCCGCCTTCATCAACGCCGACGGCGGATTCGCCGATGCGCTGGCCGTGCTCGACGGTGTGCGCGACATCCTGTCCGAGCGCTGGGCCGAGGATGCGGTGCTGGTCGGCAAGCTGCGCGAGTGGCTGTGGACCGAGGGGCTGTTTCAGAGCCGGCTGCTGGACGGCAAGGACGCCAACCACCCGGACGTTGCCAAGTTCCGCGACTACTTCGACTACGCCGAGCCGATCCGCACCGTGCCATCGCATCGCGCGCTGGCGGTGTTTCGCGGTCGCGCGCTCGAACTGCTCGACGCGAAGCTGGTGCTCGAAGACGCACCTGCACCGGTGCCGGCATCCGCTCCGGGCAAGGCCGCGCCCGTGGTCTCGCGGGCCGAAGGCCGCATTGCGGTGCACCTCGGCTGGAGCCACGCGAAGCGGCCGGCCGATGACCTGATCCGCAAGTGCGTCGCGTGGAGCTGGAAGGTCAAGCTGAGCCTGAGCCTCGAGCGCGATCTGTTCGGTCGCCTGCGCGAAGCCGCCGAGCAGGTCGCGATCAAAGTGTTCGCCGAGAACCTGCGCGATCTGCTGCTGGCTGCGCCGGCCGGGCCGCGTGTCGTGATGGGGCTCGACCCCGGCATCCGCACCGGTTGCAAGGTCGCGGTGGTCGATGCCACCGGCAAGGTGCTGGCCACCGAAACGATCTATCCGCTGGAGCCTCGTCGCGACTGGGAAGGTTCGCTGCACTCGCTGGGCCGGTTGTGCGCGGCCCATGGCGTCGACCTGATCGCGATCGGCAACGGCACCGGCAGCCGCGAGACCGACAAGCTGGCCTCGGAACTGATTCAGAGGCTGCACAAGCTGGCACCGGACCGCACCGTCATCAAGGTGGTCGTCAGCGAAGCGGGCGCCTCGGTCTACAGCGCCAGCGAATACGCCAGCAAGGAGCTGCCCGATCTGGACGTGAGCCTGCGCGGCGCGGTCAGCATCGCGCGGCGGCTGCAGGATCCGCTGGCCGAGCTGGTGAAGATCGAGCCGAAGAGCATCGGCGTCGGCCAGTACCAGCACGACGTCAACCAGAGCGATCTAGCCAGGAGCCTGAACGCGGTGATCGAGGACTGCGTGAACTCGGTCGGCGTCGATGTGAACACCGCGTCGGCGCCGCTGCTGTCGCGGGTGTCCGGGCTCAGCGCTGCGGTGGCCGCCAGCGTCGTTCGCTGGCGCGACGCGCATGGTGCCTTTCGCAATCGCCAGCAGTTGCTCGACGTGGCGGGGCTCGGTGCCAAGACCTTCGAGCAGAGCGCGGGTTTCCTGCGCGTGCGCGACGGCGACAACCCGCTGGACCAGTCGGGTGTGCACCCCGAGACCTACCCGGTGGTCGAGCGCATCCTGAAGGCGGTGCAAAGGCCGGCCGCCGAGGTGATGGGGCGTAGCGACGTGATTCGGACGCTGAAGCCCGAGGCGTTCGCCGACGAGCGCTTCGGTGCGATCACCGTCAAGGACATCCTGGCCGAGCTGGAGAAGCCGGGCCGCGATCCACGCCCCGATTTCAAGGTCGCGAAGCTGGTCGACGGCATCGAGGACATCAAGGACCTGCAGCCGGGCATGACGCTCGAAGGCACGATCAGCAACGTTGCGCAGTTCGGCGCCTTCGTCGATCTGGGAGTGCATCAGGACGGGCTGATCCACGTCAGCCAGCTCGCCAACAAGTTCGTCAGCGATGCGCGCGAGGTGGTCAAGACCGGCGACGTGGTCAAGGTCAAGGTGCTCGAAGTCGACCTGTCACGCCAGCGCATTTCGCTGACGATGAAGCTCGATGCGGTGCCCGCCGAACGGGGGCCGGGCGGTGCTGCCGCCGGCAACCGCTTTCAGCCGGCCGGACGTGGCGAACGGCCTTCGAACGGACGGGCATCGCCGTCGGCTGCGGCCGATGGCGCGATGGCGGCGGCGTTTGCCAAGCTGCAAACCCGGCGCTGAGCTCGGGGCTCGGCCGTAACGGCGAGGGCCGATGCGGCCTGCGCCATGACGCTGCGGACGTGGACGCACGTCGCAGCGTCGCACGCGCGGCGTTCGATGGATGCATCCAGAAATGGGTTCGGCTCGTATGGGATGACAGCGCAACCTGATGGCTAGACCGTCAGGGCGCATCGCAGATCGCAACCGGTTGGTGTGGCGATGCGAAGTCAACAACCCCACAAGGCTCGAATCATGAAGACAACATTGATGCCATCCACCCGCCTGCTGCCGGTCATCGGCGCGCTGGCCGCGATCTACGGTCTGAGCGTGGCGCTGCCAGCGCAGGCTTCCAGCCACCGCGAAGCGCCGTCGATCACGACCACACCCAAGGTCGACGCGACCGATTTCTACATGTTCAACAGCTACGAAGCGGGCCGCGGCGCCTTCGTCTCGCTGATGGCGAACTACGTGCCGCTGCAGGACCCGTACGGTGGCCCGAACTACTTCTCGCTCGACCCGAACGCGCTGTACGAGATCCACATCGACAACAACGGAAACGGCGTCGAAGACATCACCTTCCAGTTCCGCTTCAAGAACACCCTGAAGGGCATCACGCTGCCGATCGGCACGGCCAATGTCGCGATTCCGCTGATTCAGGCCGGTGGCGTGTCGGGTCCCGCCGCAGCCGCGTTGAACCTCAACGAAACCTTCACCGTCGACGTCGTTCGCGGCGACCGCCGCAAGGGCAGCAAGGCCTCGATCACCAACGTGTCGGGCGGTTCGGCCACATTCAACAAGCCGGTCGACAACATCGGCTCCAAGACGATCGCCGACTACGACGCCTACGCGGCGCAGCACATCTACGCGATCAACATTCCCGGCTGCTCGACCCCCGGCAAGCTGTTCGTCGGCCAGCGCAAGGACCCGTTCGCCGTCAATCTCGGCACGATCTTCGACCTGGTGAACGCACCGCTCGCCGTGGTCACCAACCCGGCTTTGATCAATGCCGGCCATGATGACCTGGCCGACAAGAACGTCACGACGCTGGCCCTCGAAGTGGCCAAGGACTGCCTGACCGCCAAGCCCTCCAGCGACAGCACCTACGACCCGGTGATCGGTGGCTGGACCACCGCCAGCCTGCGCCAGGGCAGCCTGCTGAACCCGAATCCGAAATCCGGCCACGGCACCACCTCCATTCCTGGTGGCGCGTGGACGCAGGTGTCGCGCCTGGGCAGCCCGCTCGTCAATGAGGTGGTGATCGGATTACCGGACAAGGACAAGTTCAACGGCTCCAAGCCGAAGGACGATCTGCAGTTCGCGACCTACGTGACCAACCCGACCTTGCCGGCGCTGCTGGGCATCGCGCTGGCCGGCGACATCGCCGCCGTGGCGCCGACCAACCTGCCGCGCACCGACCTGCTGAACGTGTTCCTGACCGGTCTGTCGGGTGTCAACAAGCCGCAAGGCGTGGTGACCCCGGCCGAAATGCTGCGCCTGAACACAGCCATCGCTGCGGTCCCGTACGCCAACCAGAACCGTCTGGGCGTCGCCGGTGAACTGCTGCGTGTCGGCGGGGCAGCGAATCTCGGTTCAGCGGTCGACCTGGCCGGCTATCCGAACGGTCGCCGTCCGAAGGACGACGTCGTCGATATCTCGCTGATCGCGGTGGCGGGTGCGCTGTGCGTGGCCAACAGCAATGGCGTCATCGCCAACCTGAGTGCGGGCGACAACAACAACGTGCTTGGTCTGAACAGCTTCACCATTCCGGGTACGTCGCCCACGGTGTTGACGTCGGAGTGCCGTGTCGGCAAGGTGCCGCTCGGTGCCACGTCGACGGCGCTCCACGATGCCGTCGACCAGGCCGCCGTGACGTTCAGCAGCACGTTCCCGTACTTCACGAAGCCGCTGTCTGGCTCCGGCTCGAACTGAGGAATTCATCGTGACCAAGCAATCCATGATGTTGTCCGGTTGCGTAGCGCTGCTGTTGTCGGCCTGCGGTGGAGGGGGCGGTGGCGGCAACAACACCCCGCCGGTCACTGAAGCAGTGCCCGCTGCAGCCGCCACCGACAGCGCAGCCGCGACGCAGTATCTGGTGGAGTTGACGGCGGTGACATCGGCATCGAGCGCGGCGCTCGAGCCGGTCGCCGCCTTGCCCGACAAGCTGGCCAGCAACGACACTGCAGAGCCGAGGGAGATTCCGTAAAGGGATCTGTGTGCGAGTGAGCCGGTGAGCCGGCGCCCTGGCCGACAGTGAAGGGCGCCGGTTTCATCGGCTGCTTATTTGGAGCACGAATGCAAGTCCGGATGTCAGCAGTTCACGCCGCGTTTTTGCTGGCGATCGGTGCCGCGTCGTTGGCGTGGCCCGATCCCGGTCGGGCCGAGTCGGTGAATCCGACCCGCGACAGCGAGGTCGTCGAGGTGCTGCCATCTGGTGGCACCGGTGCCGAGGAGCGCCGACTGCGGCGCCTGTGGGTCAACCAGCCGACCGACGCGGTGACCGCGGTGTCGCTGGCCCGGCGGTATCTGGCGCGAGCCCGGGAGCAGGGCGATCCTCGGTATGCCGGGCAGGCACTGGCCGTGTTGCAACCGTGGCCGAATGCCCGAACGGCGCCCGACGACGTGCTGCTGCTGCAGGCCACGGTGCAGCAATACCTGCATGAATTCGACGTGTCTGCGGGGCACTTGGAGATGCTGGTCGCGCGCCAGCCGAACCATGCCCAAGCCTGGCTCACCCTGGCCACGGTGCGGCGCGTGCAAGGCCGCTACGCCGAGTCGGATGCCGCCTGCATCGGCTTGCAGGCGGCCGGCGTGCGGCTCGAATCGCAAGCCTGCCTGGCGGAAAACGACGGCTTGCGCGGCCACATCGATGAGGCGCGCGCGAGCCTGCAGCAGCTGCTGGCCGCGCCCCGGCTGCCGGCATCGACAAGATCATGGCTGCTGACCACGCTGGCCGAGCTGGAGCAGCGCGCCGGTCGCCCTGAGGCGGCCGAGGCGACGTTCAAGCAGGCGCTGGCGGCCGAGGCCGGCGGCTACACGCTGCTGAC
>JARXKP010000224.1 GCA_030271615.1 Pseudomonadota bacterium | reverse complement strand
GGCACGATGTCCGTTGCGCCGAGCACCGCGGTTCCGACGCTGGCACTCACCAGGCAGCCGATGCCCGCGCCGAACAGATAGAACCGCGCGATGTCGCCAGGCGCCGACAAGGTCAGCGGCTGTCGCACCCTCCGTCGCACCAGTTCGGCGCAGGCCAGCGCCTGCAAGCCTGCGCCCATACCGATCACCGCTTCCGCGACGCCGAGGCCCCGCAGCGGATTCAGCAAGACATTGACGACGATGGCGCCGACCATCACGGCGAGCGCCGCGCTTCGCCCGTAGACTAGCACGAAAACCAGTGCCATGCCCGCCGGCGGATACACCGGGGATGCGTAGCCCGGCGGAATCGCCAGCAGCAGCGACAACCGGCCGACCAGCGCATACGACAGCGCCATGACCAGCAAAGCCCCCGCCGCGCGCCAATGCCCTTCTCGATCGGCCGGCGCGTTCACGGTCGTCGTGCTTTGCGCCGACCGAACCGGTCGTCAGGGAAGGACCGCGAAGGCGCTGACAGGCCGGGCTTCGGTCGTGATGACGGGGTCGCTTTCATACCTGCTGGTGTGATGTCGGCGTCCGCTGGGCGCTTTGCTTCGTGGAAGGCATGATTGTCGCTATGTCGATCAAGGCCGCTGGCGACGATCCCGGCCGCGTCCTTCAGGCGGCGATCGCACCGAGTGCCGGCATCACGTGGTCGACAGGCATCGGGCGCCCGAACAGGTATCCCTGCGCCAGTCCGCAGCCCAGCTTGCGCAGCGCCATGGCATCGCGTTCGGTTTCCACGCCTTCGGCCACCGCCTGCACACCCAGGCTGCGTGACAGGCCGATCACCGCATCGACGATCCTGGCGCTCTCTGGCCGGTCGTGCATCGTGTGCACGAACGACTGGTCGATCTTGATCTTGTCGAAGCTCATCTCGGCGAGGTAGCACAGGCTCGAATAGCCGATGCCGAAATTGTCCAGCGTGCCGGTGATGCCGACCTCCTTCATCGCCTGCATGACCTGACGCGTGCGTGCGGTGTCGTTGACCAGTGCGGTCTCGGTCAATTCGACGTCCCGCCGCTGCGGCTGGACGTCGTGTTCGCTCAGCACGGCCAGCAGCTGAGGCACCAGCGTGTTGTCCAGGACCTGCTGTGGCGAGACGTTGATCGAGAGTCGCCAGTGCGTCGGAAACCGCGGCAGGTCGATGCACGCCTGATGCAGCACCGACAGCATCATCGCGCCGATCAGCCCGGACTGTTCCGCAAGTGGGATGAACAGCGCCGGCGAGAGCAGCCCGCGCTTCGGGTGGTTCCAGCGGCACAGCAATTCCAGCGACTGCACGCTGCGACTGGCCAGGTCGACGATCGGCTGGTAGTACGGGACGAACTGGCCCTGGGCGATGCCCGCACGTATGTCCTGTTCCAGTGAATCACGCTCGGCCAGCTGTTCGTCGAGTCGGGCGTCATAGAAGCACATGCCGCCGCGTCCGTTGGCTTTCGCACGGTACAGGGCCGAGTCGGCCTTGCGCAGCAATTCGTCGCCATGGGTCGCATCGTCCGGGAAGCGGGCAATGCCGACGCTGGCGCCGATGGCGAGCGACAGGTTGTCGATCAGCATCGGCCGACAGAGCGCCTGAATGACCCGCTCGGCCACCGCGTGCGCCACCGCCGGATCGTCTTTTTCCTCGATCGCCACGACGAATTCGTCGCCGCCGTATCGCGCCCGCAGTTCGCCGCTGCGCAGACAGACGGACAGCCGGTGCGCAACCTCCTTGAGAACCAGGTCGCCGATCATGTGGCCGTGGCGGTCGTTGATCGGCTTGAAGCGATCGAGGTCGATCATCAGCAAGGCCATCCGGTGGCCGTCCCGCTGGGCGCGTGCCATGGCGGTGGACATCGCATCGTGCAGTGCAGTGCGGTTGGCCAGCCCGGTCAACAGGTCGCTCGATGCCAGTCGCTGGATGCGGTCCTCGGCATCGAGAAAGACCGACCGGGAACGGTCGAGCCGGTGGGACAGGCGCCGCCAGAGGGCCACGCCCATCAGCACACCGGTGAGCGACACCAGGGTGCCGATGACGACGGCGCGCTGATTGAGCGCGGTGACATCGGCCTCGGTCGCCGCCACCGTCGCGGTGGTGAACTCGGTGGTCGTTGCCGACAGCAGCTGAGTCTGACGCTGAAAGCGGTCGCTGTCGAAGATGGTTCGAGCGGTGTTGACGCCCCCCACCGTCAATGCGCCGAATGCCGCTTCACGCAGGTTGTCCAGTTCGTCCTTCGCGGCGCGGGACTGGGTGTCGAAATGCTGCGCCACCCCAGACGGGGCCAGTGACCGGGCCGTTGCCAGCGCCTGATTCCGGTCGGGCACGCGGCGATCGTAGTCATCGATCCAGCGTTGTTCGCCCGTGGCCACGGCCATCTGGGCGGTCGATGTCAGCCGCTGGTCGGCCAGCGTCAGGTCCGCGGCGGCCTGTTGCGCTGCCGCGTGAATCCCGGTCGCGGTCTCGTGAACGGTCGAGTACCACAGCCTTTCGATCAGCAGGCTGCCGACGACGAATGTGGCTCCGATCAGTGCGGCGGCCACCGAACGACGTGCTTCGTACATCGTCTGTTCGACGATCGACACGGTCGGCAGCAGCGGGCCCGGCGGGTTTGCCGTGCGCGGCAACGCCACAGGGGTGTCGCGCCGGGTGTTGCCGTCGGCTCCGGTCGAAAGGCGCATGAGGTCGTTCCGCTTGTCGGGAATAGTTGAGATGCTTGTGGGGGATATCGGTGGTATCGCCGCCGGCTTGAACTGAAACGTCCGCGCACCATCCTTCGGGGTGCGTGCCGAGAACCGGTGCGCGCAGCAGTTCACTGTCCGCGCGTGCCGGCTTCAGCCGGCCGCCAGCGCGATGCCGCTTCGTCGCACAGGCTCGCCAGCTGGCCCAGCACGCGCTGCACCACCCGATGGGCCGCCAGGACGCCGCCGTTGGCGTCTTCGCTGGGGCTGACCTCGGTCTGGTCGAACTCCCGGCTGGCCAGCACCCGGCGTGTCGCGGTGTCCACGAGCGTGGCGCGCAGCGTGAAACGCACGCGGCTCGGTGGGTCGCCGAAATCCTGCTGCAGCCGAACGAGCTCGGTGTCGAGGTTGATGTCTGCCGCTGCAGCGCTCGGCGTCACCACGACGGCGCGCAGCGCGCTGCTGCGTGCGACCGCGGTGACGATCAAGGGCGTCAGCATGCGCGCGGGCGTGTCCACCCACTCGCTGTGGGCAAAGTACGCGAGCTGATGGGCCTCGCGGGTGTAGATGATGCGCGGGCTGTCGAACCCGGCGGCGGCATGCGGCGGACCCACGGCCAGCGTCGGCCCTGCCGCTGTCGGTGCGGATGCCGAAGTCGCGGCGCCCTGCGGACCGATCGGGCTGGCGGCCGCTGGCATCTGCGCGCCGTCGAGTGTGTAGAACGCGGGCAGCGGCGCGGTCTTCGGCAGCAAGCCGGAGCAGCTGGCGAGGCCGGTCATCAGCAGCGCGGCCACACACCAGACCGAGCTGCGGAGGAGCAATGGACAAGTCATGGCGGGCCCTTCTGTGTCGATGCAGTCGGCGGTGTTCCCGCCGTGTGTTCGCCGGGTCCTTCCGGCACCGGCGTGCGACCGAACAGCACGCCCGCCGGATTGCGCTCGGCCTGATCGCTGAGGCGTCGCAGCGAGCCCGACAGCACATTCAGCTCGCCCAGCAGGCGCTGCAGTTCGGGCAGGGTTTCCGAGGTGAAGCGCTGCACGTCGGCGCCGACCGAGTCGACCGCATGACCCGCGTGGGTGCTGGCCAGCGCGGCCGCGTCGCCCAGCTTCTCGACGGATTCGGCGCTGCGGCCGATGCGCTCGATGACCGGGCCGAGCTGCGCGGTGGCGCGGGCGGTGTTGTCGAAGGTGCGCGAGGCGCTCGCGATGCCGGCGTCCAGCGTGTCCTTGCGGGCGGCGATCGTGTGCGACACCGTGGCCATGTCGGCCAGCGCGCGGCTGAAGGCCTCGCGGTTCTGGTCGCTCAGGATGGCGTCGATGTTGCGGGAGGTGCTGTCGAGTTTCGCGAGCACGGTCGTCAGCACGTTCTCGAGTCGCGTGCTCAGCGATGCCTTGGTGCGTATCACCGGGTAGCTCTCGTGCGCGCTGGCCCGCAGCGGCGGCGCATCACCGGTGCTGCCGCCGAGTTCGACATAGGCGATGCCGGTCAGCCCCTGCGTCTTCAACACCGCCAGCGTGTCTTCCTTGATCGGCGTGCCGCGCTCGATCGCGAACAGCAGCCGCACGCGTTCGGGGTTCGCCGGGTCGAGCCGAATGTCGCGCACCTTGCCGACTTCGACGCCGTTGTACTTGACCGGTGCATTCAGGTTGAGGCCGGCCACCGACTCGTCTTCGATCGCCAGGTAGAGGTCGTACTGCTTGCGCAGCGCACCGCCCGAGGCGAGCCACAGCACTCCGGCCACCAGTGCCGCGCCGAGCATCAGCACGAACGCGCCGACGACGGTGTAGTTCACCTTGGTTTCGATGCTGGCTCCTTGGTGGTTTCATCCGCGGGCGCAGGACGCCGCTGACGCGTCGGCTGCTGCGCCGCGCGGCCCCGTGCGCCCTCGAAGTAGGGCCGGATGCTGGGGTTGTCCAGGTGCGACAGATCGACCATCGACCCGACACCCTGCACCGTGCCGTCGCCGAGCACGGCAACGCGGTCGGCGACCTGCCACAACAGGTCCAGGTCGTGGGTGACCATCACGATGGTCAGACCGAACAGGTCGCGCAATTCGAGGACCAGCTGGTCGACGCCGCCGGCGCTGATCGGGTCGAGACCGGCGGTCGGCTCGTCGAGGAACAGCAGCTCCGGGTCGAGCGCCAGCGCGCGGGCCAGCGAGGCGCGTTTCATCATCCCGCCGCTCAATTCGGACGGGTACTGAGCACCGACCTCGGGGGCCAGGCCGGTCATCGCGATCTTCCAGGCGGCGATGTCGTCGATCAGCGCGTCCTCGAGGTCGGTGTGCTCGCGCAGCGGCAGGCCGACGTTCTCCAGCACCGTCAGCGACCCGAACAGACCGCCGTGCTGGAACAGCACGCCCCAGCGCTGGCGCAACGCCTGCTCGGCATCGATGTCGATCTGCGCGAAATCGACGCCGAGCACGCGGATCGAGCCGGCGTCCGGGCGGTGCAGCAGGATCATTTCGCGCAGCAAGGTCGACTTGCCCGACCCGCTGCCGCCGATCAACGCGAACACCTCGGCACGATGCACTTCGAGGTCGATGTGGTTGTGCACGACGTGCTCGCCGAAACGGGTCGAGAGCTGCTTGAGCTCGATGACCGATTCGCTGGCGGGCGCGATGTCGCTCATGTCAAAGGTCCAGCGCGCTGAAGGCGATCGAGAACAGCGCGTCGGCCACGATCACCAGGAAGATCGACTGGACGACGCTGCGCGTGGTCTGGCGGCCCACGCTGTTGGCGCCGCCGTGCGTGCGAAAGCCCTGAAAACAGCCGACCACCGCAATGACGGCGGCGAACACCGGCGCCTTGCCGACGCCGACCAGGTAGGTCGTCGCACTGATGGCCTTGGCGAAGCGGTCGATGAATTCGCCGAAGCCGACGCCCAACTGCGCGCGCGCCATGAACATGCCGCCGAACACGCCGAGCAGGTCCGCGAACACGGTGAGCAGCGGCAACGCGATCAGCAGCGCGACGACCTTCGGCAGCACCAGCATCTCCAGCGGCTCGATGCCCAGCGTGCGCATCGCGTCGATCTCTTCGGTCACCGCCATGGTGCCGATCTGCGCGGCATACGCCGAGCCCGAGCGCCCGGCGATGATGATCGCGGTGATCAGCGGAGCGAACTCCCGCAGCATCGACAGGCCGATCAGGTCGGCGATGAAGATGTTGGCGCCGTACGGCTTGAGCTGGTCGCCGCCCTGGTAAGCGACTACGACGCCGAGCAGGAACGACAGCAG
>JARXKP010000223.1 GCA_030271615.1 Pseudomonadota bacterium | reverse complement strand
CCTGAGCGACACCGACCTGAGCGCGATGGCGGTGTACCTGAAGACGCTGGGAGAGGGAGCGGGGAGCGGTGCTGCGGTTGAATCGACCGAACCGGGCCCGCCTGCAACCGCAGCCGGTCCCGGCGTGAAGTTGTATGTCGATCACTGCGCTGCCTGCCACGGCGAGCGCGGCGAGGGCGTGCCAGGCGCCTACCCGTCATTGGCCGGCAACCGCGCGGTGACGATGGCGATGTCGGCGAACCTCGTGCGTATCGTGCTCGAAGGCGGGTTTGCGCCGTCGACCGCCGCGCACCCCCGGCCCTACGGCATGCCGCCGTTCGCGCAGACCTTGAGCAACGAGGACGTTGCCTCGCTGCTCACGCACCTGCGCGGCAGCTGGGGCAACCGCGCGGCGGCGGTATCGCCGGTGGAGGTGAACCGCTATCGGGGCAGCGGCGCGCGCTGATCTCGCATGGCGCGCTGCGTCTGGCGCTGTCTGTCAGAACGGAATGTCGTCGTCCATGTCGTCGAAACCGGTCGACGACTTCGGGGCTGGCTTCGATGAAGGCGCCGGACGGCTCGTCGGGGCGCTGCGTGCTGCCGGGGCCGGGCGGGATTCGCCGCGGCCTTCTCCTCGGCTGTCTCCCCGGCTGCCGCCACCCTGGTCGTAGCCCGCGTCACCGCCTGCATCGCCACCGCCCATGCCTTCACGACCGCCGAGCAACTGCATGTTGTCGGCGATCACCTCGGTGGTGTAGACGTCCTTGCCTTCCTTGTCCTGCCACTTGCGCGTCTTCAGGCGGCCTTCTACGTAAACCGGGCGGCCTTTCTTCAGGTACTCGCCGGCGATCTCGGCCAGGCGGTCATAGAAGACGACGCGGTGCCACTCGGTTTCCTCGACCTTGTCGCCGCTGGTCTTGTCCTTCCAGTTGCGGGTCGTCGCGACGCTGATGTTGCAGATGGCGTTGCCGTTGGGCGTGTAGCGCACTTCGGGGTCGCGGCCCAGGTTGCCGATGAGGATGACTTTGTTGATCGAGGCCATGGGAAGCTGCTCCGGAGACGTTTTCTGATTCGCCGGATTATCGACTTCACGCCACCCTTACCATCGGGCCCCATGCTTTCGACCGCCCCATGACCCCCGATTTCGATGTGATCGACGCTGCGCCGGCCGAGGCCTCGACAGGTCCGGTCGGGGCGCACGGCCTGGCCGCCATTTCGGTGCTGCAGACCGTCTTCGGCTATGCCGCATTTCGCGGTGCGCAGGCGGAGATCGTCGACCATGTGTGCGCTGGCGGCGACGCGCTGGTGCTGATGCCGACCGGCGGCGGCAAGAGCCTGTGCTACCAGGTGCCGGCCATCGTGCGCCACCGCGCCGACCAGGGCGTGGCCATCGTCGTCAGCCCGCTGATTGCGCTGATGCACGACCAGGTCGGCGCGCTCGAAGAGGCCGGGGTTCACGCGGCCTATCTCAATTCGAGCCTGACATCGGAAGACGCGCAGCGCATCGAGCGCGAGATGATGGGCGGGCGCCTGGTGCTGCTGTATGCCGCACCCGAGCGCATCACGACGCCGCGCTTCCTGGCGCAGCTCGATTCGCTGCACGAGCGCGGGTTGCTGAGCCTGTTCGCGATCGACGAGGCGCACTGCGTGAGCCAGTGGGGCCACGACTTCCGCGAGGACTACCTGTCGCTGAACGTGCTGCACGAGCGCTATCCCGGCGTGCCCCGCATCGCGCTGACCGCCACCGCGGACGACCTCACCCGCGCCGACATCATCGAGCGCCTGCAGCTGGAAGAGGCGCGCATCTTCATCAGCAGCTTCGACCGGCCGAACATCCGCTACGGCATCGTCGAGAAAGACAACGCCCGCGCCCAGTTGTTGCGCTTCATCCAGGACGAGCATGACGGCGACGCCGGCATCGTCTACTGCCAGTCGCGCAAGAAGGTCGACGAGACGGCGGCCTGGCTGAGCAGCGAAGGCATCACCGCGCTGCCGTATCACGCCGGGCTCGACGCCGACGTGCGGCGCCGCCATCAGGACCGCTTCCTGCGCGAGGAGGGGTTGGTGATGGTCGCGACCATCGCGTTCGGCATGGGCATCGACAAGCCCGACGTGCGATTCGTCGCCCACCTCGACCTGCCGAAGAACATCGAGAGCTATTACCAGGAGACCGGCCGCGCGGGCCGCGACGGCCTGCCCGCCGACGCCTGGATGACCTATGGCCTCGCCGACGTGGTGAACCAGCGCCGCATGATCGACGACAGCCCGGCCGGCGACGAGTTCAAGCGCGGCCAGGTCGGCAAGCTCGAAGCGCTGCTGGCGCTGGCCGAGTCTCACGACTGCCGCCGCGTGCGCCTGCTGGCCTACTTCGGCGAAGCCAGCCCGCCGTGCACCCGTTTCCAGAATGCCTGCGACAACTGCCTGAGCCCGCCGGTCACCTGGAACGCGACCGAAGCGGCGCGCAAGGCGCTCAGCTGCATTTACCGCTTCCACCAGAACGGCGGCCAGCGCTTCGGCGCGGGTCACCTGATCGACGTGCTGCGCGGCAAGGTGACCGACAAGGTGACGCAGCACGGACACGCCTCGCTGTCGACCTTCGGCGTCGGTGCCGATGTGTCCGAGGGCCAGTGGCGCGCGGTGTTGCGCCAGCTGATCGCGCTCGGTCACCTGCGCACCGAAGGCGAGTACCACACGCTCGAACTGACCGCCAGCGCACGCGAGGTGCTGCGCGGCGAGGTGCAGTTGCTGCTGCGTGAAGCCACGGAGGCGCCGTCCGGCGGCGGGCGTCGCGGCAAGACCGCGTCGCGCGGCAGTGCGGCCAGGAGCGCGGACAAGAACAAGGCACCGCCGGTGCCGCTGGATGCCGAAGCCACCGAGCGCTTCAGCGCGCTGAAGGCCTGGCGTGCCGAAGTGGCGCGCGAGCACAACCTGCCGGCCTACGTGGTGTTCCATGACGCGACGTTGGCCGAAATGGCCCGTGCGCAACCGCAGTCGCTGGACGACATCGCGCAGATCAGCGGTGTCGGCGCGAAGAAGCTCGAGGCCTACGGACGCGAGATCCTGCGGGTGCTGGAGAGCTGACGGCTCGGGCGGTGGCTCAATCGACCCGCTGCACTCGCCACCCCAGTCGCACCAGCCGCGCCAGCAGGCCTTGATCGCCGGTCAGGTGCAGCGCACCGATCGCGGCGAAGGCGCCGCCGGTGTCGAGTTGCGGCAGCAGCGTGTCCAGCATGCGTTCGTTGCGGCGGTCGAGGATCTGTTCAATGAACTCCGCCATCGGTCCACGCAGTGTCGGGTCATCTCGCACGGCCGATTCTTCCAGGCGGCGCATGCCGGCGAGGTCTTGCGCGAGGTACAGCTCGACGAGCCGATCGATCTCGGCCATCGCGTCGTCGTGATTGCGCGCCAGCGCCACCAGCAGCGCGACCTGCGAGGCGACCGGCACCGCGTCCATCGCGGCGATCTGCTGGGCGACCGTTTCCAGCGGTCGGATCGCCAGCCCTTGCTGCTGCGCCAGGCGGATCAGCGCGGCATCGACGATCTCGCCCATCGGCCTTGCCGGCTGGCTCAGATAGACATACGCGGCCCACGGCTTGAGCTGTGCGGTCAGGGCATGCGGCACGCCGTAATGCGTACTCAGGCGCTCGGCGATGCGCTCGAAATCGTCGGCGCCGGTCAGTGACGAGAGTGTCTGAGTCGGCGCCAGGTGGGTGGCCAACGAGAAGGCCTGTGCGCTCGCGGCATCGGGCAGCAGCTCGGGCAGAAAGACGCGGGACCGTGTCAGCGCACCGCGCACGGCCGGGTTGAAGTCGGTGGCACGCGAGTCGTCGACATGCACCGTTCCATAAAGATGGCTGGGTGATGGTTGGGGTTTCGTTGCGTCGACGGAGTGGGGCCGATCGATACGCCACAGCAGCCCGCGATCGAACCGACTGACCGGTGCTTCGACGGCGACAACGCCGACCGCCGCAGCGGTTTCCGCCTGCGCGAAGGGCATCATGCCGCCGCCGATGGCGAGCCACGCCACCGTTACCACGCGGACGAACAAGAGTGAGCCTGAGGCGGGCAAGCTTCGGGTGGGAGCTCGCCCCGGAACCGGGGCGATGCGACACAGGAACGGCATCGCGTCAGTGTGCCTGCACCGGCTTCAGCCGGTCTTGTCCATTGATGTCATCCCGGCTTGTGCGCCCCGTCTCTCCTTTCTATCGTCCAGCATTTTGGTAACCGAGTGTGTGCCCCTGCGGCAAAATCCAACAATGAAAACAACAAACATGCGCGGGTCCAGCGGGCTTGAGCGGAACACTCGGGTGCAACGCCATCAGTGGTTGCTCTGCCTTGCTTGTTGCTGGCTGGGTCAGGGTGCCCTGGCTCAAACAGCGCCAGCGCGTGCGCCGCAAACGGCCGATGCCAATTCCTGGACATTCGCCGTCGACAACGACTGGCTTGCGTTGAGCCGAAGAGATGCCGACTACACGGGCGGCTTCATGTTCGCCCTGTCCGGTCCGGCTGCGTCTCAGTTCCTGCTGTCGCTCGATCCTGTGCTGGGTTTCATCGATGGCCTGTGGCTGCCGGGATCGGCGCCCACCGCGAAGTCCGCGCTGCAGTTCGGCGCGCAGGCCTACACGCCGAAGGACAAGAAGTCGCACGAGGTCGTTCGTGACGACCGGCCTTATGCGGGCCTGTTTTCGCTCACCAGCACCCGAATGACCGTCACCGGCGACGCGGACCCCGTGTGGGCGTCGTCGCTGACGGTCGGCCTGCTCGGCACCGGGGCCGGAAAGAACCTGCACCGCGGCTTCCACCGGGCGCTCGGCGGGCAAGTGCCGAACGGCTACGACCACCAGATTTCCGATGGCGGCGAACCGACCTTGAAGTACACCGTCCGGCGCCAGTCCCTGGCCGCTGAAAGCAACGATCTCCTCGGGCAGCGTGCCGATTTCAAGTGGGGCATCGAAGGCAGCGCGGGCTACATCACCGAAGCCGCTCTGCTGGTATCCGGCCGCTTCGGCCGGTTCCCGACCCCGTGGTGGTCGCTCTATCCGGAGCGATCCGAGTACTACGCGCCGCCGAGCTCGAAGATCGAGGGCGATCTGTACCTGATGTACGGGATCGGTGCGCGTCTGCGAGGCTACAACTCATTGCTTCAAGGGCAGTTCCGCGACTCCGACCACACCTTCGGCGGGAGCAAGCTCGAGACCTTCCTGGGCGAGGCCTATGCCGGCGTCACCTGGGGCATCACGAACTCGACGACCCTGAGCTACCTGGTTCGTTATCAGTCGGCGGAAATCAAGAACGGCAAGGGATCGCGCGACACCGTCAACGGCAGTCTGTATCTCAATTACGGCTACTGAGCCGTGACGCCGACGCGGTGGTGACGTGCCACCCCGTCGCTGATATTGGCACCGGCCGACCAGCGGGAAGTCGGTCCGTATGATGGGCGGTTTCGTGTCTTGCCGCCGATGCCCATTTCCCCGCCGACCCCCGCCGAGGTCACCCAGACAGCTTCGCTCGCGAAGCGTGACCCGTCTCTGGAGGTGCATTCCATCAGGGTGCGCGGGGCCCGCACCCACAACCTGAAGAACATCGATCTCGACATCCCGCGCAATCGGCTCGTCGTCATCACGGGCCTGAGCGGCTCGGGCAAATCGAGTCTCGCGTTCGATACGCTGTATGCCGAAGGCCAGCGGCGCTACGTGGAGAGCCTCAGCGCCTACGCGCGGCAGTTCCTGCAGCTGATGGACAAGCCCGATGTCGACATCATCGAAGGC
Organism: Pseudomonadota bacterium; assembly: GCA_030271615.1. Lineage (GTDB taxonomy): Bacteria > Pseudomonadota > Gammaproteobacteria > Burkholderiales > Burkholderiaceae_C > PBB1. The sequence continues at coordinate 211 of JARXKP010000223.1, read as the reverse complement.
CTGAGCCCGGCCATCAGCATCGAGCAGAAGGCCACTTCGCACAACCCGCGTTCGACAGTCGGCACCGTCACCGAGATCCACGATTACCTGCGCCTGCTGTATGCCCGTGCCGGCACGCCGTTCTGTCCCGATCACCACCTCGCATTGCAGGCTCAAAGCGTGAGCCAGATGGTCGATGCCGCGCTGGCGCTGCCCGAAGGCACGCGGCTGA
>JARXKP010000222.1 GCA_030271615.1 Pseudomonadota bacterium | reverse complement strand
TCAGCACCCGGTTCAGGGCCTTGGCGTCTTCGGCCAGCAGCACTTCAAAGCCTTCTTGCGTCAGGTAGCGGCGCAGCAGGTCGCGAATGCGGGCGTCGTCGTCGACGACGACCACGCGGTCGGCGCGGACTGGGGTGGCAGCGTTCATGGCACTCTCCGATTTGTAACAGCCGAAATTCTGCGCGGCTTCGCAGCCACTTTTCAGCGGTTCTGACGGTCTGTTACAAATATCCGGCGTGGCACTTCGAGGCGTTCCGTCGCGGCCCGTCATCGTGCTGATATCGGTCCGCGTTAGCCTGCGTGGGCGCAGTCCGCGCTGTCGATGAATCCACACCATGAGCCTGATGAGCACCCGATCGATCTGGTCCCACTGCCGACCGGCGTGGCTGCCTGCTTGCCTGGCAGCGCTTTGTTCAACTGCCGTGCTGGCAGCCGACCCGGCGATGCCGACGGGTGTGGTTGCGCTGACCGCCACCGCCAGCGCGGAGGTCACGCGCGACCTGATGGCCGTCACCCTGACCGCGACGCGTGAAGGCTCCGACGCGAATGCGGTGCAGACCGCGCTCAAGCAGGCGCTCGATGCGGCGTTGGCCGAGTCCCGGTCGGTGGTGCGCGCCGGTCAGCTCGACGTGCGCACCGGCAATTTCTCGCTCAACCCGCGCTATTCGACGAAGAACACCTTGTCGGGCTGGCAGGGCATGGCCGAACTGGTGATCGAAGGCCGCGATCTTCCGGCGATCAGCCAGTTGGCGGGGCGCATCCAGACGATGACGATCGCGCGGGTGACGCAGGGCCTGTCGCGTGAAGAGCGCGAAAAAGCCGAAGGCGGCGTCACCGCGCAAGCCATCACCCGGTACCGTGCGCAGGCCGCGGCCGTCACCCAGCAGTTCGGCTATGCGAGTTATGTGGTGCGCGAGGTCAGCGTCAACAGCAACGAGCAGGGCGGTGCACCGGAGCCGATGGTGTTCCGGGCCAAGGCGATGTCGGTGTCGTCCGATGCGCCGCTGCCGGTCGAAGCCGGATCGGCCAGTGTCTCGGTCACTGTCAGCGGGACGGTGCAGATGTTGAAGTGAGCCTGCCGGTGTGGTCATCGACCCGTGTGCATTGATACGATGCCTCGATGAACACACCGCGTCTGCACCACGTTCCGTGCCTCGATACAAATGGACTTCACCGCGTCGCTTACTGGGAGTGGGGCGATCCCGCCAACCCGCGCGTGCTGGTGTGTGTCCACGGCCTGACGCGTCATGGCCGTGACTTCGACGTGCTGGCCGCCGCCATGAGCGACCGCTATCGCGTCGTCTGTCCCGACATGGCCGGACGCGGCGAATCCGATCGACTGGCGAATCCGATGGAATACGGCATTCCACGCTACGTGGCGGACATGGTGACGGTGCTGGCTCGGGTGAACGCCGAGGCGGTGCACTGGGTCGGCACCTCGATGGGCGGGCTGATCGGCATGTGCGTGGCCGCGCTCGCACCGTCGCCGATCACGCGCCTGGTGCTCAACGACGTGGGCCCGGTGCTGCAGCCGCAAGCTGTCGCGCGCATCGGCGCCTACCTCGGCCTGCCGATGCACTGGGACACGGTCGACGAGGCGGCCGACTACCTGCTGACGATCTCGAAAGGCTTCGGTCCCCACACGCGCGAGCAATGGCTGGCGTTGACCCGTCCGATGCTGCGGCCTGCCGAAGGGGGCGGATTCCGGCTCCACTACGACCCGGCGATGGCCGCACCGTTCAAGGTCGCGACACCCGAGACGGCGGCTGCTGGCGAAGCCGCGTTGTGGCACGCCTACGACGCGATTTCATGCCCGACCCTGCTGCTGCGTGGTGCCGAATCCGATCTGCTGACCGCCGACACGGCGCAGGCGATGACCGGCCGGGGTCCGCACGCCCGGCTGCATCAGTTCGAAGGCGTGGGCCATGCGCCCACGCTGGTGGCGATCGATCAGGTCCAGGTGGTGCGGGAGTTCCTGCTGGCCACATGAAGACCGGAGTGCTGGCCGCGCGCACAAACGCGGCGCCAATCGTTCGGCTGACCGATGCGGGGGCGGCCGACACCCCCGCGGACGGCGACAACGAGTCGCAGGCGGCGCGCGCCCGTGCCTTTGCCGAACCGTTGCTGGCGGGGCAGCCGCTCGACACCGGTGAAGACGCGCTCGAGCACGCCGACGGTGTCAGCGAGATTCTCGAAGGCATCGGTGCCGCGCCGTCGATGCGCGCAGCCGCTTATCTGGTCTATGCCGGCGACTACCTGCAAAAGCCCGAAGAAGTGGTCGCCAAGGCCTTCGGTGTGTCGCAGGCCGGCCTGGTGATGCACACCCGCAAGCTGGTGCAGATTCAGCGGGCGGCGCGTGAAGCGCAGTTCGAAGGCGAGCAGCGCGCGCAGCAGACCGAGCGGGTGCGCAAGATGCTGCTGGCGTTCTCGCGCGACCTGCGGGTCGTGCTGCTGCGCCTCGCCTCCCGCCTGCAGACGCTGCGCCATTTCGCGGCCAGCAAGCAACCATGTCCCGAGCCGTTGGCGCGCGAATCGATGCAGGTGTTCGCACCGCTCGCCAACCGACTGGGCATCTGGCAGATCAAGTGGGAGATCGAGGACCTTGCATTCCGTTTCCTCGAACCTGAAAAGTACAAGACCGTCGCCCGCCTGCTCGACGAGAAGCGCGTCGAGCGGGTGCAGCACGTCGAGGCGTTTCGCCGGCGGCTGGCAGAGCAGTTGCGAAAGCACGGCATCACGGCCGAGGTGCAGGGTCGACCGAAACACCTTTACAGCATCTGGAAGAAGATGCAGGGAAAGAGCCTCGATTTCGACCGCGTGCTCGATGTGCGGGCGATGCGGGTCATCGTCTCCAGCGTGCCCGACTGCTACGCCGCCTTGAGCCGCGTGCACGAACTGATGCCGCCGGTCGCCGACGAGTTCGACGACTACATCGCGCGACCCAAACCCAACGGCTACCAGTCGTTGCACACCGTGGTGCTCGACGACACGGGTCGGCCGGTCGAGGTGCAGATCCGCACGCAGGCGATGCACGATCACGCCGAGCATGGTGTGGCCGCGCACTGGGCCTACAAGGAGGCTGGCGTCAAGGGCTATGCCGGTGTGGTGGCAGCCGACTCGGATTTCGATGCCCAGCTCGCCGAAGCCCGCAAGGGTGTGCTGCGCCAGTTGCTGGCCTGGGAACGTGACTTCGTCGGACAGGACGGCGAATCCGCGTCCGGTGCGATGACCGGCATCGACGTCGGCGCGACATTCGACGACCGCATCTATGTGTTCACCCCGCAGGCAGCGGTGGTCGAGCTGGCCGCCGGCGCCACGCCGATCGACTTTGCCTACGCTGTCCACACCGATCTGGGGCACCGCTGCCGCGGGGCGAAGGTCGACGGCGCGATGGTTCCGCTGAACACCGCGCTGCAAAACGGGCAGACCGTCGAGGTGACGGTCACCAAGGAGGGCGGTCCGTCGATGGACTGGCTGAACGGCGACCTGGGGTACCTGCAAAGCCCGCGCTCGAAAGCCAAGGTGCGGGCCTGGTTCAACGTCAAGGCGCAGGCCGAAACGATCGCCCGCGGACGCGAGGCAGTCGAGAAGCTGCTGCAACGCATCGGCAAGACGGCCGTCAAGCTCGACGACCTGGCCGGGCAGCTCGGCTTCCGGCAGGCCGATGCGCTGTTCGAGGTGGTCGGCAAGGACGAGTTTTCGCTGCGCAACATCGAGACGCTGTTGAAGCCGCCCGAGCCGGCACCGTCCGTTGACGAGGTGATCGTGCTGCGCAAGGGCCGACCCGAGGGCGAGTCACCCAAGGGGGGCGTTCTGGTGGTGGGTGTCGAGTCGCTGTTGACAACGCTGTCCCGCTGCTGTCGTCCGGCGCCGCCGGATGCGATCGGCGGCTATGTGACGCGCGGCAAGGGCGTTGCGATTCACCGGAGCGGTTGTTCCAACTTCAAGCAGATGGCGCTGCGATCCCCCGAGCGCGTGATCGGCGTCGCCTGGGGCGTTCCGCGTGGCGGCAAGGAGGCGCTTTACCCGGTCGATGTGGTCGTCGAGGCTTCGGATCGCCAGGGCCTGCTGCGCGACATCTCCGAGGTGTTCTCGAAGGAGCGCATGAACGTGACTGGCGTCAAGACGCAGTCGTTCAAGGACGCGGGCGGAGGGACCGCCTGGATGACCTTTACCGTCGAGGTGACCGACGCCGCACGCCTGGCGCACGTGCTCAGCGTGGTCGGGCAGGTGGGTGGCGTGAGGTCGGTGCGGCGCAAATAGGTCGTCCTAGGGGCCACCGGGCAGAACGGTTCGTCATGGATTGGACGGGTCCGACCGGTCTGTTTCGAGCATCGGCGGGAATCTTCTCCTTGGACAATCGAACGTATCCATGGAAGCACCACTCATCGATCCACTGGTGGCCCGGGTGCTGGCTTGGCACAACCGCCATCGCCTCGCCTGCCGCATCGCACCGGATCAGGTGCAGGGACTTGGCGTTGTCGCGTTGCCGTTCGTACCGCGGGCCGCATCTTCTGTCCCCGCCCGCTTGCGCTGGCTGCCGTGGGGCTGGCTGAACCGCCTCCGGCGCAAGGTGGCGTCGGCACCTCGTGCCGATCTGGTGCCTGCGTTCACTGAAGACTTCATCGCGCCGCTGACCCGCCGTCGTATCGCGCGCTTTGCGCTGCGTCACGGCACCACCGAGCGCCCGGGCTCAACCGAATGGCCGCAACGCGACGTGCTGCCCGACCCCGAGGTGCCGGCCGCATCGCTCACTGTCTTGTTCCTGCACACCGCCTGCATCGAGAAGGGGCGGCGCAGATTGCGCGTACTGGTGAGCGCCGCAGAGGCGGGCAGTGTTCTGGGATCCAGGCTTTGGAGTGCACCTCGCCTCGCCAGCGCCGCCGCCGTGCTGGTGATCGTGATGGCGGTGGTGACGTTTGGCGCGATGCAAGGATCTGACGAGCTGGCGGAGGTGCCGGCGAGCCCTCGCATCGAGTCGGTCGCCGTGGCTCGTGTCGTGGCTGACAAGCCGGCATCGGCGCCGATCGCGGCACCCGTCCCTGTCGCCTCGGCGCCGGCCGCGGCGGTTGCCTCGCTGGAGATCGCCGCGTCGGCGCCCACCGATGCTGTCGCCCATCTGGCATTGCCCCGCATTCGACCTGACCTCACGGCGGAAGAGCGTGAAGCCGCCCTGATCGAAGGCCGGCGACTGCGCTCGATGGAGCCGACGCACGTCGCGTTGCCGGCCGACGCCCGCGTGATCTACGCGGTGATGACCGCCGTGACGCGCACGCGGGCTGCGTCCGAACAGCGCCATCAGGTGATGGGATCGAGCGCGACCGCTGGCGAACTGCCCGGAAAGCCGCACAGCGAGCTGATGCAGGTCGGCGAGGGTTGGCGTGCGGTGCTCTGGCCGTTTCGTTCCCGAGACGAAGCGAACATCGCCCGCGCGATGCTTTCGGAACGCGGCGTTCGAACCGAAGTGCTGGAGTTCTGACGGCGAAGGATGCAAATCAGGCGCTCCGGCCTGATATAGTCGAGGGCTCAGCAGGCGCGTAGCTCAGCTGGTTAGAGCACCACCTTGACATGGTGGGGGTCGATGGTTCGAGTCCATTCGCGCCTACCAAATTCGGTAGGAAGATCAAGCACCTGGCGGTAACGCCAGGTGCTTTTTTCTTTCAGTGGGCAGAAGTCCTCATCGATCCAGTCGTCGCGGCACCGAGTAAACCGTGTGGACCGCGTACGGTCGACGCCTCACGTCGACGGTTGGTTTGGAACCGTGAGAATCGATGCCCTGGCCTGACGGGCGTGGATAGGGCAATGGACGGGATGAGGTTCACAAGTGTCTCCGGGGTGCATTGGCAAGGCCGTGACCGCTGGGTCTGTCAGGTCGACAGTCGCACAGGGTGTGTGGCCATCCTGCCCCGCGCCAACAGCAATGCCCGACCAGCGACAGCGGAGCACGATTGCGTTTGATAGATTCCAG
>JARXKP010000221.1 GCA_030271615.1 Pseudomonadota bacterium | reverse complement strand
CTTCGGTCCAGCACGGGATGACCCGGTTGAGCGGAAAGCTGGCCGGCTCGCCGCGCTTGTACGAGCTGTCGAATTCGGTGCCGTCGGGCAGCGTGCCGCGGTAGTGCACCTTGACGGTGTCGCTGGCGGCCGGGCTGTTGCCTTTTCCTTCGGTCAGCGAGCGATAGACCAGCCCGCTCGACGTCATGATGGCTCCCGCTTCCTTGGCCGCGGATGCAGCCGCTTCGGTTTGCGCCCAGGCGCAGGGCAGGGTCGTAGAAAGTGCCAGCAAGCCGGCGTAGACGATGGCCTTCAAATCGTGTCTCCAAGAGGGTGTGTTGAGGTAGGCCCGCGCGGACCAAGCAGCCCGAGCAGGACCGCGATCATCGCCGCTGCGAAGACCTTGCGCCCGCCACGGCATCCCGGTGGGGTCGGCCGGGTGCGAATGGACCGGACGTCGGTCATGCCGTCTGCCGTGCGTGAGACGGTGAACCCATGACGCTGCTGCTCGCGCCCATGGAAGGGCTGCTCGACCACACCTTGCGCGACATCCTGACGCGCGTCGGTGGCATCGACCGCTGCGTGTCGGAGTTCATCCGCGTCTCGGGCACGCTGCTGCCCGATCGCGCGTTCCTGCGTGTCGTGCCCGAACTGCGTCTTGGCGGGCGCACCCGCGCGGGCGTGCCGGTGCGCGCGCAATTGCTGGGGTCCGATCCGAACTGCCTGGCCGAGAACGCCGCCAGGCTGGCCGCCCTCGGGCCGCATGGCATCGACCTCAACTTCGGCTGCCCCGCGAAGATCGTCAACCGCCACGGCGGCGGTGCGGCCTTGCTCGACGACCCCGAACTGATCGCGACCATCGTCGGCGCGGTGCGGCGTGCGGTGCCCCGCACGATGCCGGTGTCGGCCAAGATGCGCCTGGGCCACCTGTGCGACAGCCGCGCCGTCGAGTGCGCGCTGGCGATCGCCGGAGCCGGTGCGGACGAGCTGGTCGTGCACGCCCGCACCAAGGCCGACGGCTACCGGCCACCCGCCTACTGGGAGCGCGTCGCCGACATCCGCGCGGCGGTGCGCATTCCGGTGGCAGCCAACGGCGAGATCTGGACCGTGGCCGATGCATTGCGCTGCCGCGAGCTGTCGGGCTGCGACACGCTGATGCTGGGGCGCGGCATGGTCAGCGACCCGGGGCTCGCGCTCGCGGTCGTCGCCGCGACGCGGCCGCAGTCGGCGGCTCCGCTGGCCGGCGGCGCAGGACAGCGGCTCGCATGGACGGCGCTGTTACCGCTGGTCACCGAATTCTGGGCGTTGGTGCTGGCCCGCCGCGACATCGCCGATCGCCACCGTGCCGGCCGACTCAAGCAGTGGCTGCACCACCTGCGGCGTCTTCATCCGCAAGCCGAAGCGGTCTACAGCGCAGTGCGCACGGTCAACGACCCCGCGCTGGTCGGGGCGCATCTGGCCGAGTCGCTGCGGCTCGCCGCCTGAAGCGTGGCACCGCACCGGCTCCACCCCGAATCGACCCGGGGCGCCAACAGCGACACGCGCCGCGTCTCGCCACACCGTCCTCCCCGCGCCACAATCATCCGATCGTTTCCCCTCGGCTGCCCCTACCGATGCCCACGCCCGTTCCGCCGGTCAAGACGCAACTCGGTCTCGCGGAGATGCGCACGCGCTCGAACGTGCTGAACCAGCGCCACCGGACGGTGCTGTTTCTCGTCGATGGCCGTCGTCCGCTCAGCGAGGTCCTGGCCCTCGCCGTGCAAGCCGGAGCAAGCACCTCGCACTTCGAGGATCTGGTGCACCTCGGTCTCGTCGAACTGTCGATCGAACGCGAGGCGCCCGAGGTCACGCCCAGCCAGATGGGCGCGCTGGACAGCGGCGGCGTCAGCACGATGTCCGGCGTGCTCGCCGTCGAGCTCGATCCACCCGCCGGGCGGTCTGCGGATGCGCTTGCGCCGTCACGCTCGGTCAGCGTCAGCCCGGGTCCGGCGATGGACGCCGCTGCGCGGTCGACCCGGCCGGGCTCGCTGAACACCGATGCGGTGGCGCGGTCGATCGAGCAGCGCCGGGTGCTCGACAAGGCGGCCGACGACGCGCTGTTGCAGCAGGTGCGCGAGTTGCTGATCGACACCTTGCGGGTCGATGCGCCGGTGTTTTCGGCAATCACCCTGATGCGCGTGCACCGTGCGCGTTCGTCGAAGGATCTGATCAACCTGGTCTGGGAAGTCGAACGGCACCTCGGTGTCTCGCGCAAGCGTCGCCGCGAAATGTCGAGCCTGCATCGTGCCCGCGAACTGCTCGGCATGGGCAACACCCAGGTCAGCATGGACCCGGAGACCGGATTCCCCGACACCGAGTGATCGGTAGCGGGCATCGACCATCGATGGACGGTCCTGCCCGACAGCATGTGATCCCTGAGGCCCGACCGACACCGTGACGCGCAACGAGACACCGATTGATTCGACCGACCCGCGCGCATGGCGCATGCTGCTTGCGGCATCGCTGATCGCGTTCATCGCCATCGCGGCGAATGTGGTGTCCGGCGGACCACTGACCACCTTCGATCCCTGGGCGGCGCAAGGCCTGCTCGGCCGCGGGTCCGGTGGGTGGAGCGACGCCATGCGCATCCTGGCGCGCGTGCACGGCGTTGCCGGTATCGGCATCGTGGGCGGCCTGTGGGCCGCGCTTCTGTGGCACCGACGCAAGACCGCACAGCTCGCGGCGCTGCTGCTCGTAGTCGGCGGCGGGCTGTTGCTCAATGGTGCCTTGAAGCTGCTGTTCCAGCGCCAGCGGCCGGTCCTCGCTGCGGGCCTCGATCCGCCGCTGGAGATGCTGGCGACCTGGAGCTTCCCGAGTGGCCACGTGTCCGGCAGCGTGGTGTTCTATGGCTTCCTGCTGATGACCCTGTTCGCACGAACGTCGAATCGGGGGGCTCGGCGGGCCGGGGTCATCGCAGTGACGGCGATGGTCGTGCTGGTGACCTACAACCGCCTCTACCTCGGTGTCCATTTCGCTACCGACGTGCTCGCGGCCGTGGCCGAGGGTCTGGCATGGCTGGCCTTCTGCGCGCTGCTGCTGGAGACGTGGCGACTGCCTGCGCGGGACCCGGATCGCGCGTCGCGCCCGTCGACGTGAACGGCCGAGACCTCTCGATGTCCGATGTGATCCCGGTGATCGTCAACAGCGCAGCCCGCGGCGGCCAGTCGATTGGGCAGATCGCAACGTTGCCGGCTCGGTTCGAACAGGCCGGTGCGCGCATCCACCTGATCGACCTGCGTGGCGGTGCCGGCCGCGAAGCCGAGATCGAGGCTGCCATCGCCCGGCGTCCGGCGATGGTCGTGGCCGGTGGCGGCGATGGCACCTTGAGCGCGATCGCGGCGCGGCTGGTCGACACCGGCATCCCGCTCGGCGTGCTGCCGCTGGGCACCCTGAACCATTTCGCGAAGGACCTGAACATTCCGCTCGGCCTCGACGACGCGGTGCGCGTGATCGTGGCGGGCCACAGCATGGCCATCGATGTCGGCGAGGTGAACGGCCGTATCTTCGTCAACAACTCGGGGCTCGGGCTGTATCCCGACATCGTGCGCCACCGCGATCGCCAGCAACGCACGCTGGGCCGCGGCAAGTGGCAGGCGCTGGCCTGGGCCTCGTGGTCGCTGTTGCGACGCTACCCGTTCGTGCAGGTGCGCCTGGTGATCGACGGAAAGGTCCGCGAGTGGCGCACGCCGTTCGTGTTCGTCGGCAACAACGAATACGCGATGGAAGGCCTGCGCATCGGCGGGCGTTGCCGTCTCGATGAAGGGCGGCTGTGCCTCTACGTCGCGCAGCAGCCCGGACGCCTGGGCTTGCTGAGATTGGCATTGCATGCGCTGGTCGGGCGGCTCCGGCAGGCCCGCGATTTCGATGCGTTGTCGGCCACCGAACTGGTGATCGAGACCCGGCGCCACCGACTCCACGTGGCGGCCGATGGCGAGGTGTGGCCGATGACCACGCCGCTGCGCTACCGGGTGCGGCCCGGCGCGCTGCGCGTCATCGTGCCGGCGCCTGTGGCTGTTGCCGTGCCCGAGGCCGGTCCAGGCTGAACCGTCGGGATTCGATGCACTCGAACGCGCCGCGTTCTGCCACGTAATCCCAGCGGTCGATGACGCACTGTCCCGCGTCGGCGGCGAAGTGGCGAATCACGTTGACCGAGTTCGGCACGCCACGCCGCACGCGATTCGACACCGCGGTGCCGGCCTGCGCCACCACGATGCGTGCGCCAGCAGCGCCGGTCGGCGTCAGTTCGCGCATGTAGGGCAGGTGGATGTGTCCACCGATCGCCACGTCGGCGCCGGCCTCGGCCCAGTGTTGCAACGCGGCCTCGTGGCCGCGCAGCAGGTGCTTCTTCTCGGCGTCGCCTTCGACGTGCAAGGGTTGGTGCACGACCACCACGCGCAGTTGCCCCGGCCGCGCGCTGCGCAGCCGGACGGCCACGCGTTCGATCTGGGCCGCCGACACCTGGCCTTCGATGTGGCGCAGCCGGCGTGTGGTCTTGACGCACAGCACCAGCAGGTTCGCGCTGTCGTGGACCGGCTCCAGCACCTCGCCGAAAGCGCGCCGGAAGTTGCCGTAGGGGAACAGCAGGCGTGCGAACCCGTTGAAGAGCGGAATGTCGTGATTGCCCGGAATGACCAGCCGCGGCACGCCCAGGCGGTCGACGAACTGTCGCGCTGCGGCGAACTGTTCACGGTACGCGCGCTGCGTGACGTCGCCCGACAGCACCAGCAGGTCGGGCGCCAGGTCGCGGCTCAGCCGCACCAGCGCCTCGACCACCGGCGCCTGCTCGGTGCCGAAATGCGTGTCCGAGAGGTGCAGCAGCGTCGTCAAGGGCAGCCTGCCGGCGCAGCGACGTCCAGGGTGCGGCTCACCGCGCGATCAGTTCGTCTGCTGGATGCCGGCGATTGCCCACTCGCGGCTGCCGTCGTTCGGCTTCACCAGGTGCCAGACTTCGTCGAACGGATTCGTCGGGCCGGTGGCCTCTTCCTTGATCAGCCCGTGGAACCGGACGCTGACCACCTGACGTTCGGCCTCCGACGCGAAGTCGAGCACCTCGGCATCGACCCGGACCACATCGGTCTGCTGCGCGCTGCTGCCGCGCTCCTGCAACTCGAGCTTGATCGACGCGTACATCTCGGGCGTCGTGAACTGGCGCAGGTCGTTCAGGTCGGCGCTGTCGTTGGCCGCCTGCATGCGGATGAAGATCATCTTCGCGATGCGTTCGAACGCCGGCTGGTCGAAACCGACCGGCACGGTCGGCGCACGCGCGAAGGTGGCCGATGCGATGGGCGACACCGGTTGTGGCGTCACCACCGGTTCGGCGGCGGGTTGAGCGTTCCAGCCCGACCCTGTACTGCCGCCGGCACCGGCGGTGGCGCCGGAAAACTGCATCCCGTTCGAAGCCGCCATCGGACGAGGTCCCGACGCACCACTCATGCGGCTCATCACGAAGCGGATCGCGACGAACGCCACGACGGCCAGCAACGCCATCATCAGGATGTTGCCGAACTCGGCGCCCATGCCGAAATGGCTCATCAGCGCGGCGATCCCGAGGCCGGCGGCGAGGCCGGCCAGCGGGCCCATCCACGAGCGCTTGGGCGCGGCTGCCGGCGCGGCGGCGCCGGCCGTGGCGGGCGCGGTCGGCGTGGCCTGTGCCGGCCGGGCCGGTGCGGCTTCCGGGGTGCTGCGGCTTGGCAGGCTGCGCTGCATGCCCGACGAACCACCGCCGCCGATGCGCTTGGCATCGGCGCTCAAAGGTGCCAGGCCTGCGGCCATCACTGCCACCGACAAAGCCAGGATCCATGATTTCATGCTGCGTTCCTCTTGCTGTTCAGAAAACCATCGTATCTCGTGTGTGCTGCAGGCTCGTTGACGAAACCTTTCGCATGGCAGGAGATGGTGCCGTCTTGACGAAACTCAATATCGCGGCAGACGAGCCCTCTCGCCCGCCGTCGAGTCGAGAGCGACGGCACCGTGATGCACCGTTCCTGCGCTACACCCAGGCGCTGAT
>JARXKP010000220.1 GCA_030271615.1 Pseudomonadota bacterium | reverse complement strand
CGGAAGCAGCCTGCGTATTGCGTTGGGCCAGCCAGCCGCGTGTCCCGCCCGGGGCGCTGCAGCAGTGCCTCCAGCGCCCCGGGCGCGAAGCGCTCGCCGACGACCACCTCGCAGTGCGCCAGAGACAGGCGCAGCATCGCCACGCTGTTTTTCGCCTGGCGCTGTTCCTGCGGGTGCTGCAGCACCAGCACCTCGGTGCGATGGGCGGTCGGCCGCGCGAGCGCGCACAGGCAGGTCACCTGCGGGCGCAGGCAGCGCACGCAGACCGCGCGGCAGAGGGTGGACGGACCTTTCACGCTGGAATAGTCGCACGCCCGTCCCGTCCACCGGCCGCCCCGCGTCAGCGTTGGACCCCGTCTTCAGTGGGGCGGGAGCGCCGCTTCGCCGACGATGAAGTCGGTCATGGTCCGGGGCTCGAACGGTGAATTCAAACGTTTGGGGACGGGCGACTGGTTCCGAGGTGTCGCGGGCATTCGCGGGTCCTTGCCCCGAATGGTCGGTCTTGCCAATAGCCGCCCTGCTGGTGCTGATGCTGCCGTGGTATTTCCTGTCGCCTTACCTGGCCGCGCCCGTGATCGACGGTGCGGGAGCGTTGATGCAGTTCGGATTCCACTGGGTCGAGGGGGTGCAGCGCGAAGGCACGGTCGGCACCTTGCTGACCACACTCGACGTCATCGTGCCGCAGGGCCAACGGTTGGCCGTGGGGCAGTTGACTCCGGAAGCGGACTACCGCACTTTCGGGTACGGACTGGTGCTGTTGTGGGCCTTGCTGCTCGGCTCGCGCCCCAAGCGGTTACCGGCCAGGTTGCTGATCGGCTCCATGGCGTTGTTCCCGTTGCAGGCGATCAGCCTGTGTTTCGAGTGGCTCAAAGATTCAGTGATTGCCGGCGGGCCGCAAGTGCTGGCGCAGACGGGCCTGCCGCACGGGTCGCTGGAGGTGATCGCCACGGGTACCAGTTCGGATTCCTCATGCTGACACCGCTGGCGCCGGTGCTGCTCTGGCTGCTTCTGGATCGCCAGTTCGTCAAAGGCATGTGGGTGGAGATGGCCCTGGTGTCGGCCATCGAGCAGGCCGAGTCTCCCGCAAGGTAGTTGCCGGACCGGGACGGATACCTGCGCGCGACGTACAGGCACCGTCAGCGGGAAAAGACGTCGAGGGGCGCCGCGGGTCGTCGCGCACCGACGTTGGTCAGAGGCCAGGCCATCGGCGGGCACCCCCCTTCAAAACATCAGGGCAGCACGCAGCTGCCCGTGCCGCCGTCGCGAATGAAGCTGTCGGTCGACAAGCCGCCATTGACTGCGGTGATGACGTTCTGACCCGCGCTCAGGAATACCAGCGCGCGAGGCCTGAGTGCGCTCATCTGGGTCAACGGGACGCCATTGACGGAGACATTGAGCAAGAAGCTGCCGTTGTCGAACAGGTTCACGAACGGTTGCGTCAGACCCGTGCTCGGATTGAGCGCGCAGCCGGGCACCACGGTCAGATACGACTTGCCGCTGGCAGCGTATTCCATGGTTCCGTCTGCGCTGTAGAAGTTGCCGGGGGTGGTCGGCAGGTTGCACTGGCCGCTGGTGACCGAGAAGACATAGGTGTCTGTCACCTTCTTGCTCAGCGCCACGGTGACCGAGTTGCTGCCATCGGCAAGCCACACATCGGCCACCGGCGCAGCGGCTTCGAGCTCCTTGAGCTTGACACCATTGAGCCGAAGATCGGCCTCCGCATGCTGCGTGGGATTGAACAGGCCGGCTTGCACCATGGGCGAGTTCACCCCGGTCGCCGGGTTGATGGCGCATTGGGCGACAGCGGAGGCAAAGGTCCTTCCGCTGTTTCCGATCTGTACCGTGGTGGCCGCAAACGTCGACGTGCTCACCCCTACAGCAGTGATCAAGGCGGCCGACGTGGTGAACAAGATCTTTGGGAATTGCATGTCTGAGTCCTCGACGATTGACTGGTTTCTTGGGCACGATAGAGCGGCGCCAGAATATTCAGAGCCAGCCTTCAGTCACCTGACAATCCCCGGCGTTTACTTTCTATTACCTGGACTGGCGGCGGTCTTACATTCTTCGAACGCCGTCGGCAACCGCACTCGAAACCCGCAGACTGCGGGCGTCGTTTGGCCGCGTGGGCCGGCTGTACTTCCAGTGCGTTGCCTGCCGCCACCAGAGCAGCGTCATCAGCGGCACGATCTTCCAGGCGAGCAAACTGGGGCTGTCGCGCTGGTTCCTGGCCATGCACCTGCTGAGCCAGTCCAAGAACAACGTCGCGGCGCTCGAACTGATGCGCCACCTGGGTGTTTGCTACAAGACCGCCTGGCTCGTGAAGCACAAGCACATGGAAGTCATGCGCGTGCGTGAAGACGATCGCCAGCTCGACGGCCGGGTCGAACTCGACGACGCATACCTGGGCGGCGAGCGTTCGGGCGGCAAGGCCGGGCGCGGTTCGGAGCACAAGGTCCCGTTCGTCGCCGCGGTGCAGACCACGCCCGACGGCCGGCCGCAGTTCGTGTGCTTGCGTCAGCAACCGTTCACACGCGAGAGCGTGGCGGAGTTTGCCGCGCGCTCGATCGTGCCATCGACCACCGCGGTCTCCGACGGCCTGAGGTGCGTCGGCTCGGTGCGACTGAGGTTGGTCGCCAATCAAGATCCGGCGACGTGGCCGTGACGACCGTCGGTCACAAGCTCGGCCCGTGCACGCCCACCCGCGTGAACTGAACCCGTCGATCGCCACCCGCTGCGGCACGTACGTGAGCGCCAAGATGCGGGCCCGACACGACGCCGGCGTGCAGTGACGGGCAACTCGGCCGATTGATCCCCCCGAAATCGCCGGCACGACGTATCGCGGGGGTGCTCCGACGTGACTCGGCTCAGTTTTTCCCGAATCGGGCTTTCGCGGCCGAAATGCAGCTGGATTTGGCATCGCCCGCCAATGCTTCGCATTTTTCCGCCGCGACCTTGTAGTCGGCGTCGCGCTTGTCGTCGGCGGCATCTGTCCGGGCCTCGCCGATCTGCTTGCCCAGCTTGGCATCGGCCAGGGCCTTGGTCTCGGTGGCCTTGGCCTCCTTGACGCAGACGTCCTTGGGGTTGCCGGCCAGGTCATCGCACTTTTCCTTGGCGACGTCATAGGCCGCCTCGGCTTTCGCATTCAGCACCTTGGTGTGATCGTCAGGTTTGCCGGTGTAGCTGTACTCGAGTTCGGCCATCGAAACCTTTTCCTTGCCCTTGGCCTCTTCGACGCAGATGTCCTTGGCGTTACCCGCCATCGATCCGCAGGCGGTCTTCTCGGCCTTGTAATCCGCGCTGATGCGGACCTTGGCAGCCTTGTAGTCGGCCTTGGCCAGGGTGGTCGCATGGGCCACCGGAAGCGCCAGCAGGGTTGCGATCACGAGCGAGGCTTTGAGGTTGAAGAGAGAGTTCATGGGAGTCCTTGGGTTCGTCACGATGATGTGATGAATCGACTGTGCGCTCCAAGTCGTGCGGCTCCCACCAGAGCGCACCACGACTGTTCGTAGCCGGTGTCCTACATCGGCCGAGTTCGATCGAACTCGCTCCGCAAGCCCTGGATCCGGTGATCGGATAACGCGACGCCAACCGCTCGGTCGCCCCGCGACTCCTGTCAAGGGTGCATCGCGTGCAACTGGTCAAGCGCCGCCACACATTCCAGCACGATCTCCTGCATCCGGGCGATCCCTTCGCCCGACGGCGGTTCGCGCAACGACGATGGCGTCTCGCAGACAGTCGCTCTGATCCGGGCCTGGACGGCGTTGAACAGCACCGCCCATTCGACGACCGAAAGACCCGACGACGGGCCTGGAGGCAGGGCGCGCACGGTCGCCTGATCGGACAGCCCGCCGGGAGGTCCGTCACTCACGCAGGGGCATGTGGCCCGCTCCCCTGCCGCTTTCCCGGCAGCGGCGGCCGCGCCGGCCGGAGGTTGTCTGTTCATGGTGGTGCGCTGACTCGCCAGACGACGTTGCCCACGTCATCGGCCACCAGCAACGCACCGGTCTTGTCGAGTGCGACGCCGACCGGACGGCCGTAAGCACCGCCATGGCCATCGAGAAAACCGGTGAGCACGTCGACCGGCGCCGCGCCCGAGGGCTTGTCACCGTCGAAGGGCACGAAGATGACCTGGTAGCCGCTGTGCGGCCGGCGATTCCACGAGCCGTGCTGACCGATGAACATGCCGTGGACGAACGGCGCCGGCAGGCTGGTGCCAGTCGACGACGCGAGCCCCAGCGACGCGGTGTGCGGGCCCAACGCGTAGTCGGGCGAGACGGCGCGTACCACCAGCTCGGGCTGCGGCGACTGGACCCGTTCGTCGACATGCGGGCCGTAATAGCTGTACGGCCAACCGTAGAAGGCGCCGTCGCGCACCGAGGTCAGGTAGTCCGGCACCAGGTCGCTGCCGAGTTCGTCGCGCTCGTTGACCACCACCCACAGTGTCGGCGCGATGGTGCCGTTGCCGGGGTCACCGGTCCAGGCCAGGCCGTTCGGGTTGCGCAGGCCCGCCGCGTAAATGCGGTGGGCGCCGTCTTCGAGGCTGATCTCCCAGATCGCCGCGCGCTGCGCCTCGGCAGCCATGCCGCGTTCGGCGACATTGCTGTTTGAGCCGACAGTGACATACAGCTTGCTGCCGTCGGCGCTGGCGATCAGGTTCTTGGTCCAGTGGTGGTTGATCGGGCCCGCCGGCAGATCGACGACATGCGTGGCACCCGCGGTGATGCGGATGTCACCGGGGGTGTACGGGAACTTCACCACCGCATCGGAATTGGCGACGTACAGCGTGTCGCCGACCAGCGCCATCCCGAAAGGCGAGCGCAGCCCTTCGATCAGCACCGAGCGCAGGTCGGCCACGCCGTCGCCGTCGGTGTCGCGCAGCAGCGTGATGCGGTTGGCGCTGGGCACACCAGCGCCGGCGCGCGCCATCACCAGCCCCGCCACCCAGCCCTGGATGCCTTTGCCGTCCTCGGGCTTCGGCGGTGCATTGGTCTCGGCGACCAGCACGTCGCCGTTGGGCAGCACCAGCAGCCAACGTGGGTGATCGAGATCGCGCGCGAAAGCATGGACCTGCGTGCCCGGGGCCGCCTGCGGGGTCGCTCCGGATGGCCAGCCCCTGGCCGGCGCGATGTTCACGGTCGGTATCAGGCTGGCGTGCGGAGGCGGCAGCGTCGGGTGCGGACCCATGCCCGCAGACAGTGGCAGCGTCGCGACATCGCCGCACGCAGCGAGTGCGAGCGCCACCGAGACCGACAGGACGGTTTTCAACCTCATCGGCGGGCCCCGGTGGCTCACGGCAAGCAGCTCTGCCGGGTGATCGGCAGCGCGGTCGTCACAAGCGCCCGGTCAGCAACAGGATCAGGACGATGATCACCAGTAACCCCAGACCCCCGCTGGGCCCGTAGCCCCAGTTCCGGCTGTGTCCCCAGCTCGGAATGGCGCCGATCAGCATCAGGATCAAGATGATCAACAGAATGGTTCCTAAGCTCATGTGCTTCTCCTTGGGTTGTTGGTGATCGAGATCAGTTGGCAGGCGCCGAGGCGGCCGGGGGCAACACGATCACGGTGGAACTGTCGCCGGGCGCGCCAGTCGCCCCCTTGTTCCCCTCGACACCCGGATTGCCGGTGGCACCTTGCGGACCAGCTGGTCCGGGCACACCCGCTGCCGGTGGGGGAACATTGACCACAGTGGGCTTTTCACAGGCGGTCAGGCTGGCCGCGATGAGCAGTGCAGCGGCGATCATGGAATGGTTCATGGGGAATCCTTGGGGAGTGAGGTGGCGCAATGCGAACGGCTCTGGAACTGGCTTGAACCGAGGCAGACGACGTTTGAACGGCAGCCCACCTTCATGCAGCGTAGGCGCAAGCGATGAGCCATTCGGTGCGTTGGCGAACACAGCGAGGAAATTTCCATCAAACCGTCATGACCCGAGCATCCGCTGCGGGTCGACCCACAGGTCGAACTGCTCCGCAGTCACCGCGCCGAGTGCCAGCGCGGCTTCGCGCAGCGTGGTGCCGTGGTCGTGGGCGCACTTGG
>JARXKP010000219.1 GCA_030271615.1 Pseudomonadota bacterium | reverse complement strand
ACCGATCGTCAACCCGGGGATGAACCCGCACGAAGGCCAGACCACCAGCAACATCTGCCCGTCGCCGCTGGGTGCGAAGGACTGGGAGCCCTCGGCGTTCTCGCCGGCCACCAAGCTGTTCTACGTTCCCGCCATCAACTTCTGCGACAGCCTCGAGCCGCTGAAGGCGGTGTTCATCGCGGGCACGCCGTTCATGGGTGCCGACCTCGCCTTTGCCCCGGGCCCGGGCGGAAACATGGGCGAGCTGGTCGCCTGGGACGCCGCCAAGGGCGCGCGCGCCTGGAGCGTCAAGGAGCCGCTGCCGCTCTACGGCGGCGTGCTGGCGACCGCCGGCAACGTGGTGTTCTACGGCACGCTCGATCGCAAGTTCAAGGCCGTCGATGCCACCACCGGCGCCGCGCTGTTCGAGAAACAGCTCGAATGCGGCATCGTTGGCAATCCGATGACCTACACCGCCCCCGACGGCAAGCAGCGTGTCGCGGTCTACACCGGGGTGGGTTGGCTGGCGGGTGGATTCGCCGGTGGCAAATGCCCGGGCGGCGGTTCGGAGGACTCGCAGACGACCACGGGCGCCAGCGGCATGCTGCACGTCTTCAAGCTGCCATGAGGACGCCCTGGGGGATCAACCGCGTGCACTGGCCCAGCCGACTGGCGATCGCGGTCGCGATGTCAGCACTCGCCTGCGCTGCAGTCGCTGCCGAACCACATCGCGTGCTCGCGGTGTGCGCCGACCCGAGCAACCTGCCGTTTTCCAACGACCGTGGTGAAGGCTTCGAGAACCGCATCGCCAGCCTGCTTGCCGACGAACTGCATGCCACTGTGAACTACACATGGAACATGCAGCGGCGCAGTTTCCTGCGACGCACGTTGAAGGCGGGCGCCTGCGATGTGGTGATCGGGCTGCCGACGGGCCTGCAGGGCGTGGCGCAGACCCGGCCGTACTACGGATCGAGCTACGCCTTCGTGACGCCCCGCCAGGGCGATGCGACGGTCAGTGGCTTCGACGACCCGAGCTTGCGGAAACTCAGGATCGGTTTGCAGGCGGTTGGTGCCGAGGGATCGAACACCCCACCGGCCAGCGCGCTGGCTCGCCGCGGGCTGTCAGATCACGTGGTCGGGTTCTCGATGTGGGGCGAGGAGTCCGATGAGACACCTCAGGCGCACATCGTCGACGCGGTTGCCTCCGGCGAGATCGATATGGCGATCGTCTGGGGACCCGTGGCGGGCTACTTCGCGCAGCGCCACGGCGATCAGTTGACGGTGACGCCGGTCAAAGGCGACCCGTTGCAACCGACAGCGACCTTCCAGTTCGAGATGGCCGTATCGGTTCGACCGGGTGACAACGAGTTGCTGAAAGAGCTTCAGCAGGCACTGGACCGGCGGCAGCCCGAAATCCAGGCGATCTTGCAAACCTATGGCGTGCCCTTGCTCGCGCAGACGGCACCGAGCGCGCCCCTGGCCAAAGTCGAAGCGGGCCTCGTGCTCGGATCGATGGCTGAAACACGGAGAAATTGACATGAAGAACATCCACACCTTGCTGATCGGATCGATGTTGGCCGGCCTCCTTGCCGCTTCGTCGCCCGCGTATGCGCACGACGATGACGATGGGGACACGAAGCCTGTCAAGGTCAAGACAGCGAAGACTCCCAAGAAACCGCCCGTGGTGCTCACAGCCCCGTCGGTCACGCCGGTGCTCGTCACGGCTGCGGCGCTCAGTTCTGCCGGCGAAGGCCGTCGTCTGTACCTGAAGCTCAACTGCTACGGTTGTCACGGCGACCGCGGTGCAGGAGGCATGGGCCCCAAGGTCGCCCATGCGGAGTACGGCGACGTCTCCGAGAAGGTACTTCAAGGGGCCGGTGAGGGGATGATTTCGTACAAGGCGTACGTGACAACCCAGGACGTCAGCAACATCGCGGCCTACCTGGCCAGCATCGGCCAACCGGATGAACCCAAGTTCAAGGATTGGTGGGTGCCTGTGCCGACGAAATGAGCGTCCCCGCTTCAGTCCGGACCGTTCTGGTTCGGGCTGGCGGGCGGGTTCACGATGACGTGGGCGCTGCGGGCGGCGAATGATCCCGATCGGGACGCCTCCAGGGGTCGACATGGGTCATCAGGTTTAGCACGCGGTGCCGCTGGAGTACCCGCTGCTGCGCCGCCACGGCGATTTCATGGCCGGCTTCAACGGTGAGGGTGGCGTCGACCTCGATGTGCGCATCGACGACCACCATGTCGCCCATCTTGCGGGTGCGCACGTCATGAACGCCACTGACGCCGGGCGTCTCGGTGAGCGTGAGCCGGATGGCCTCGACTTCCTGCTCGTCGATCGAGCGATCCATCAGGTCGTGCAGCGCGTCCCAGCTGAACGACCAACCCATCTTGGCGACCATGAAACCGACGATCAGTGCAGCGATCGGGTCGAGGATCGGGTAGCCCGCCAGGTTGCCCGCGATGCCGATGCCCACGACCAGCGACGATGCTGCGTCCGAGCGGGCATGCCAGGCATTGGCGACCAGCATGCTGGATTTGACCCGCTTGGCCACGACCAGCATGTAGCGAAACAGTAGCTCCTTCGCGAGCAAGGCGCCACCGGCCACCCACAGCGCGACCCCGTGGACCGTTGGCACCGTTTCAGGTGCTTCGAGCTTGCGGACAGCAGCCCACAGCATGCCCATGCCGACCGCCAGCAGCAATGCACCCAGCGCCAGTGAGGCTGCGGTCTCGAAGCGCTGGTGACCGTAGGGGTGGTCGTCATCGGCGTCTTTCTGGCTGTGGTAGCTGGCGAACAGCACGACGAAATCGGCCACCAGGTCGGACAGCGAATGGATGCCATCGGCGATCAGACCTTGCGATTTCGACACGATGCCCACCGAGATCTGGGTCGTGGTCAGCAGCAGGTTGACACCCACGCTGACCCAGGTGCTGCGCGATGCAGCCGCCGCGCGTTCGACGGGGCTGTATTGCGTGTCTTCCGGATCGTCGGAAAAAGTGGAGAACTGCATGAGAGTCTGGCTCGGAGTCGGTGAATCTGTGGTTCGTGTTGCCTCCAGGCAGGCAACGTGCCTGACGAGCGTAACCGCTGAAGGCGACACCGCCATCGATGATGGAACTCTGTGATGTTGCCGGTGGCGCCTTATCGGCGTCTGATGAAGCTGCGTCGGTGACGATAAGAAAGCCCTAAGACGGCGCCACCAACATGGCGGTCAAGGAGCCGTCATGAGCACAAACGCGATATTCCGATGTCTGGCCGCAGCACTGTTGTGCGGCGCAGCGTGGGCCGCCTCGGCGCAGGCGGCCACCCCCACCGAATTGCTGGCCGGCTACAGCGCGCAGGCGGGCACGGCGGCGGTCCCCGATCGCGGGCAGGCCCTGTTCACCAGCCGCCATGGCCGCGACTGGAGTTGCTCTTCCTGCCACGGTACGCAGCCGACACAACAGGGCAGGCATGCCTCGACCGGCAAGTCGATCGCGCCGCTGGCTCCGGCTTTCAACACCGAGCGCTTTACCGATCCGGCGAAGTCCGAGAAGTGGTTTCGGCGCAATTGCAACGATGTCCTGGGTCGCGAGTGCAGCCCGGCCGAGAAGGCCGATGTGCTGAGCTGGCTGCTGACGTTGAAACCGTGATGCGTCTTCCCGCCGCCCCGATTCCCGGAGAAACGAACATGTCTCGACGATCGTGTCTGGGTGCTCGATGCGCCCTGCTGCTGGTGGCGACCAGCCTCGCTTGCATCCCCGCGGTTCACGCCGAAGACGGTGAGCGCCGCGCCCGTGTATCCGTGCTGCCCAAGTACCAGCAGGAATGTGCGGCGTGCCACGTTGCCTATCCGCCCGGGTTGCTGCCGGCTGCTTCATGGCAGCGACTGATGAGCCACCTGCCACACCATTTCGGCACCGACGCCTCGCTCGATCCGGGCACGACGCAGGAGATTTCGAACTGGCTGGTCAGGAACGCCGATGCACGGGCACGCGCGGCGCCGCCAGAGGATCGAATCACCCGCTCGGCCTGGTTCATCCGCAAGCACGACGAGGTGCCGGCGGCGACGTGGAAGCGGGCGTCCATCAAGAGCGCGGCCAACTGCCCGGCATGCCACACCCGAGCCGATCAAGGAGATTTCGATGAAGACAACGTACGCATTCCACGCTGACGCGCCCGCCGATCCGGCTGCCAGGCCCACCGTGATGGTGTGGGACGCACCGGTGCGCGTGTTCCACTGGCTGATGGTGCTCAGCTTTGCCGGCGCGTTCCTCACCGCCGAAAGCGAGCGCTGGCGCCTAGTGCACGTGACTCTGGGCTACACGATGGCCGGTCTGGTGGGATTTCGGATGGCCTGGGGTTTGCTGGGCACCCGATACGCGCGTTTTTCCAGTTTCGTGCGCGGCCCTGCGGCCGCGGTGCGCTACGTTCGCAGCCTGCTGAGTGACCGGCCCGAGCATCACATCGGGCACAACCCGGCCGGTGCGTTGGCGATCCTCGCCTTGCTCGGACTCACCGTCGCCATCGGCGCCTCGGGGTGGGCCGTCTACAACGACGTCGGCAGCGGATGGCTCGAAGACCTGCACGAAGGAGCGGCCAACCTGATGCTCGCGGTGGTCGGTGTGCACGTGGCTGGCGTGTTGCTCGCCAGCAGGCTGCATCGCGAGAACCTGGTGATGTCGATGGTCAACGGCCGCAAGCCGGGTCGACCTGAAGAGGGCGTGCGCAATGCCTGGCGCAGCGTGGCAGCGCTGATGCTGATGGCCGTGCTCGCCTTCTGGTGGGTTCAGTGGCAAGGGGCGCCGTCCAGCGATCCGTCTGTCGGCGGTCCGGCAGCCTCGGTAGCGGCGGGAGAACGTGACCGTGATGACGATTGAATCAAACCGGCGGTAGGCTTCCACCATGCGCATCCTGCTCGCTGAAGACGACACCCTGCTGGGCGATGGCCTGCGTGCGGGCCTGCGCCAGCTCGGATTTCTCGTCGACTGGGTGCGCGACGGCGAGGCCGCCGAACGCGAGTTGCGCACGCAGTCCTATGCAGCGGCGGTTCTCGATCTCGGGCTGCCGCTGAAGGACGGCATGGAGGTGCTGGTGGCCGTGCGGCGGGCGGGGATCGCGCTGCCGGTGCTGGTGCTGACGGCCCGCGACACCTTGCCCGATCGCATCCGAGGCCTCGACCTCGGCGCCGATGACTACGTGGTCAAGCCGGTCGACCTGCAGGAACTCGCGGCCCGGCTGCGTGCGCTGGTGCGCCGTTCGCACGGCCAGCCGCAGGAGACGCTGACTGCGCAGGATGTGACGCTCGATCCGGCCGCGCGATCGGTCGAGCAGGGCGGAGCCGCGGTGTCGCTGTCGGGGCGAGAGTTCGATCTGCTGCACACATTCATGCTCAATGCCGGACGCGTGCTGTCGCGCGAGCAACTGGAGCAGCACCTGTACAGCTGGGGCCAGGAAGTGGAAAGCAATGCGATCGAGGTGCATATCCACCACCTGCGGCGCAAGCTCGGCGCCGCGCTGATCCAGACAGTGCGCGGCGTTGGCTACTTGCTCTTGCGTGAGGCGCCCAAGGCATGATGCTGCGGCCGCGCTCGCTGCAAGGTCGCCTGCTGGGGCTCAGTCTGGGTCTCGTGGTCTGCGTCTGGCTGGCCACCGCGATCTGGACGTGGTTCGACGTGCGTCACGAACTCGATGAACTGCTCGATGGTCATCTGGCCCAGGCCGCTGCGTTGCTGGTCGTGCAGCAGGCCAGCGAGATCGACGACGATCACTCCGTCGACGCGCCCACCCTGCATCGTTACGCGCCCCAGGTCGCCTTCCAGGTGTTCCACGAAGGCCGGTTGGCGCTGCGATCGGCCACCGCTCCAGCAGCGCCGATGATCGAACTCGCAGAGCAGTTGCCATCGGGCTTCAGGACGGTGCAGATCGACGCCGTCGACTGGCGCGTGTTTGCCGCCCACGGTGCCGAGCGGGATGTGCAGGTGTATGTCGGCGAACAGGTGAGTTCGCGTGCGTCCATCCTGTGGGCCGTGCTGCGCAGCACGCTGTGGCCGATGGCGGTGGCGCTG
>JARXKP010000218.1 GCA_030271615.1 Pseudomonadota bacterium | reverse complement strand
GTGCCGTGCTGGGGACGTTGATCGCCGCCGCCCTGCTGCAGTGGTCGGGCATGGAGATTCCGCAGGTCATCCTGTTGTCGGTGGTGCCTGGGCTGGCAGTGCTCATCCTGCTCGCGCTCCTGCCGAATCCGACCAGTGCGGCGCAGATCGCGCGCGCCGAAGGTGCCGCTCTCGCACCGCTGAAATGGGCCGCACTGTCGCCCGTGTTGCGCAGCTACCTGACCGTGCTCGCTGTCTTCTGCTTCGCCAAGGCCTCAGAGGCCTTCATCATCCTGCGAGGGCACGAACTGGGCATGTCCACGGTGACGCTGTTGTTGCTGTGGGCATGGCTTGCAGCACTTCAGACGATCACCGCATTGGTGGGCGCTCCGGTCACCGACCGCCTGCCCAAGCGAACGCTCACGCTGCTGAACTGGGCGAGCCTGGCGTTCGGCTACGGCGCATTGGCGTTCGCATCGAGCCCAATCGGATTGTGGGTGGCGGTCTCGATCTATGGCCTGCTGAGCGGCATCAGTGAGGGCGTGGAACGTGCGTTGATCAGTGAACTGGCCGACCCGGAGCAGAAGGGAACTGCGTTCGGCTGGTACTACATGATCTCGGGCCTCGCCGCGATTCCGGCCGGCCTGCTGTTCGGATTGGTATGGAAGCTCGCAGGGCCTGCGGCTGCGTTCGGCCTCACCGCTCTGGTCGCACTGGTCTGCGCCGCCTGGCTCAAGCTCTCGGTGCATGGTGCAGGCACGGCCGACAGCCGCTCGGCGGCATGATCCAGCGCTGCGCACGAGGCGCGCCCCGCGTTCCGGCGCGCAGGTCGTCTTAACGCTTCGCTGACACGGCCCCTTGTACTCTCGGGCGCATTTGCGGCAAGCCGATCGACTACGCGGTCGAGCTCGCTGCCGGCCACTGGTGCACGAGCGGCAGTCAAAGAAGAACCATGGAGAAGTTCATGCGCGTGCTGGTCATCGAGGACAACCCGGACATCGTGGCCAACCTGTATGGCTATCTCGAGCCGCTGGGGTACATCCTCGACAGCGAGCGCAACGGCGACGCAGGTTTGTTGTCCGCAGGACGTAACGCCTACGACGCCATCGTTCTCGACCTCGCGCTGCCGGGCATCGACGGCCTGGAACTTTGCCGGCGCCTGCGCAAGGAATTGCGGCAATCGACGCCGGTGCTGATGCTGACCGCGCGCGACACGATCCAGGACAAGATCGTCGGATTCGAGAGCGGCGCCGACGACTACCTCGTGAAGCCCTTCCTGCTGGCCGAACTCGACGTGCGGCTGAAGGCCCTGGTGCGGCGCGCACGCGATGCCCATGTCGAGACGGTGATGCGGGTGGGCGATCTGAGCTTCGACACCACAACCATGACCGTGACACGTTCCGGGCGTCGAATCGAGCTCACGCCCACAGGCTACAAGCTGCTGGCGCAGCTGATGCGAGCTGCGCCGAAGGTGGTGACCCGGGAAGCACTCGAATACGACATCTGGGGCGACGATCCGCCGGACAGCGACGCGCTGCGCACGCACATCCATTCGCTGCGTCAGGCGCTCGACAAACCGTTCGCGGCACCGATGCTCAAGACGCTCCAGGGCATCGGCTATCGGCTCGCAGCGCCGCAGCAAGGCAAGACCGATGGCCCGTGAAATATCGCTGCGGCGCCGGATCGTCGCGGCCTACACGTTGCTGGCAGTGGCGGTCTGTCTGTTCTTCGCGATGGTGGTGTATTTCACCGTCCGCGAGACCGAGAAGAACCTGGTCGAACGGCGACTGGCGTCGATTGCCGAATGGCAGTTCGCGCGCAAGTTGCAGGGCGGCAATCCCGAACTGCCACCCGGCATCCGGGTCTTTGCCGGTGCCGACATCCCCGCGGAGCTGTCGCAGCTGCCCTCGGGATTTCACGACGTGACGGTGGCGACTCGAACGCTCGATGTGCTTAGCAGCACCAGCTCGCGAGGCGAGCGTTACGTCGCCGTCGACGAGATCGGGGCGTTCAGGAAGATCGAGCGTGAGGTCGTGGGCGCATTGGGTCTGGGCATTTTTCTGTCGATCGCGTTGGCTGTGGCGCTCGGGCGCCTGACGGCGGGCAGGGTGGTCGCTCCGTTGACGGAGCTGGCCGGGGCCGTCGAGCGGGACGAGTTGGACGAACGATCCCGAGCACTGACGTTGAACGACGAGATCGGCGTGCTGGCCCGCACCTTCGCGTCGCGGACCACACAACTGCAACAGTTCTTGCTGCGTGAACGTTTGTTCACCGGCGATGTGAGCCACGAGCTGCGTACGCCGCTGACCGTCATCCTGGGCGCCGCAGAAGTTCTCGCGGCTCGGGTGGGTGACCACCCGGAACTCGCACCCGTGGTCGAGCGCATTCATCGAACAGTGCTCGACACAGCCGATCGGGTGGCGGCTTTGCTCCTGCTGTCGCGTTCGCCCGAGGCGTTGGATGCGCCGCGGCTCGGCTTGCTGGCGCTGGTCGAGCGCGAGGTGGAGCGCTGTCGGCCTTTGCTGGTGGGCAAGCCGGTCGAACTCATCCTGCGTGACCCGGAAGAGGCTTGGGTTTATGCGCGGCCCGAGTTGGCGGGCATGGCCATCGGCAACCTGCTGCGCAACGCCTGTCACTACACCGAACGGGGCGAGGTGGCGGTTCTGTTGACGGGCAGTTCGCTCGTGATCGAGGACACCGGGCCGGGCCTGCCGAGTTCGGTGCGTGCGCAGTTGTTCGACCGCTTCGTGCGCGGCGAGCGCGAGTCGCAAAGCGGTGCCGGCCTGGGCTTGGCGATCGTCAAGCGCATCTCAGAACACCTAGCGTGGGACGTACGGTTGGAAGACCGCCCGGGCGGCGGCAGCCGCTTCGTGCTGTTGTTCCCGAAGTGATCGCGCCGGGGCCGCAGCGATGACGGAGCACTGCGAATCGTCGGACGGCGACTCCATCGGCGAGACCGTTCTCGAAGGCATCGCGTTGCGGCGCGCAGGCCGGATCACGGCCGCCGAAGTGCTGTTCCAATCTGTGTTGAGCGAGCAACCCCGCCACGCCGACGCACTCCATCAACTGGGTCTCGTTCGCGCCGGGCAAGCCGAGTTCGTCGGTGCGATTCAATTGCTGCGATGCGCGGTCGAATTGCGACCAGCCAACGCGTCCTGGCTCAATGATCTGGCGAACGCACTGTGCCATGGCGGTGATCTCGCAGCGGGCATTGCGCACTACGAGAAAGCCCTTGAGATCAACCCGAGCTTCGCGGAATGCCACTACAACCTGGGCGTCGCACGGGCGCGGCGAAGCGAGATCGGGCAAGCCGTTTGTCACTATCAGTCGGCCATCGCGCTCGACCTGCGCGCGCCGGAGGTGTTCTACAACCTCGGCGTCGCCCTCCAGGAATTGGACCGGTTCTCTACTACTTCGGGTCCGAAGAGCTGCGCCCCATCATCGGTGCGATTCACTGGCTGCTGGGCCTGGTTTGCGCACCTCTGCTCGTGCTGCACATCGCACTCGGGCGACGGCGCGCAGTGGGGATGCTCCACGATGTGGCCAGCGCGAGGCCGAACCTGCCTCTTGCTGCGAGTGCCGGCGAAAGGCAGCAAGCGGCTTGAGGCATCGCTGACTACGTCGCTTCGAGTGTTGTGACCTCGTTACTATTTGCCGTCTCGCCCTTGGTCAGCATCGTTCGCGATGGTTCCGGCAAGTATTTGTTGAGCTTCCTGCGAAATTTTCACAACGGACGATGCGGAACTGTTCGACCCCAGCTCTTGAGCTTTGTCGGCCCCGGCATCGGCATCGAATTTCGGAGTCCGCTGCTGCGCTTTGCTGGGTTGAAACACCGCTTTTGCGGAGACCGAATCAATTGTCATGGCTGTTCACCTGGTGAGTTGAATTCAATGCTGCTGTTGAAACGCTGTATGAGAACGGGCACCCCAACACATGCTGCGACGACCGCCTCAGCGCTCCAATTCAATATACGTTCGTTGCTTCACCAGTAGTTCAACGAAGTGCCTTCGAATGACCGTCCAATTCCCGTCTCATCGTAATTCGCGACACGGGTACGTCCACCTGTTCAACGGTTTCCGTTTGCCGCTCGCTCGGAGCGACACCCGCTGGGCGACAACCATCGCCGCCGACCGATCGACCTGCTGATTTCCGCAAGCTAAACGGCTTGAATCGCTCTGGCTGGACCGGATGGTTCTGCAAGATCGCGCGTTCCAAACCTTGCATAGCGCAGCGCCAGTCCTGGCAGCACCAGAAGGTTGAGCGCCGTCGACGTGACCAACCCGCCGAGGATGACCAGCGCCATGGGCCCCTCGATCTCGCGGCCCGGATCGCCGCTGCCGATGGCCAGTGGCAGCAGGCCCAGGGCCGTCACCAGAGCGGTCATCAGGATCGGCGACAGGCGCTCCGAGGCGCCCCGGATCGCGGTCTCCGGCCCCCAGGCCAGGCCCTCGTCGGTCACCAGGTGCTCGTAGTGCGACATCATCATGATCGAGTTGCGCAGCGTGATGCCGAAGAGGGTGACGAAGCCGACCATCGAGCCGATCGACATCCAGCCGCCGCCTGCGAACACGGCCAGGATGCCACCGACCAAGGCAAACGGCAGGTTCACCAGCACGAGCAGCAGGTTGCGGGTGCTGCCCATCACAAGCGACAGCAGCAGCACGAGTGCAATACCCGCGAGCAACGAGTGTACGAGGAGGTCGCGTGTCGATTGCGCTTGCGCGGCGGCGGCACCGGTGAATTCGACGTAGCTTCCCGCAGGCAACTTGACATTGGCGGCGATCAAGGCCTTGGCGTCGCTGACGAACGAATTCACATCGCGTCCGCTCACATTGGCGGTGATCGTCTGCACGCGCCGGGCGCCGTTGTGCAGCACGATGTAGCGACCCGAGGTCTCGTACAGATCGGCCACCTGACGCAGCGACACATAAACGCCGTCGGGGTTCCGCAGCGGCAACGCGCCGATGTCGTCGATGGTGCGGCGGCGGCTCGGCACCAGGATGGCGGACACACCGAACACGCGATTGCCATCGTACGTCTGGCCCACCGATTCGCCGTCGAACGCGGTGCGAACTGCATCGAGCACTTCGACCGAGGTCAAGCCCCAGCGCGCGATCTGGTCCGGTCGCAGCTTGACCATCAGCTGCGGTGACCCGGGTGGCGATTGCACCTGGATTTCGGTCGCGCCCGGCACGCGCCCGAGCGCCTTGGCCACGTCTTGCGCATTGCCATCGAGGGTGTCGAGATCGTTGCCGTAGACGTTCACGACCACCGAAGCGGTGTAGCCAGACAGCGTTTCCTCGACACGCTCGGTCAGGAACGTTTTTACCGCGAAGTTCACGCCCGGAAACGCTGCCAGCGCCTTGCGGATCTCGGCCTGTGCCGATTCGGCCGCGTCGCCCTGCAAGGGCTTCAGGTCGACGTTGATCTCGCTGTAGTGGGTGCCCCAGGTGTCGTCGGCCTTCTCGGCGCGGCCCGCGCGCTGCCCGACCGCTCGAACAAATGGCAGCTTCAGCAGTTCCAGCGTCACTTGCCGGCCCAGCCGCTGAGACTCCTGCAGCGACGTCCCCGGCACGGCCGACATGTGGACGATGAAGTGCCCTTCCTTGAGTTCGGGAATGAAGCCGCCGCCGAAGTAGGGTAGCGTTGCCAGCGTCGCCAGGGTCATGACGGCGATGGCGATGACGACGCCCTTGTGACGCCGTTCGACGCGTGCCAACAATGCGCTGTACTTCGCCTTCGACCAGCGCACGACCGGAGGCTCGTGTTCTGCCAGGCGGCGGCGCGTCAGCAGCGTGAGCGACAGGGCCGGTGTCACCGTCAAGGCCACCAGCAGCGAGGCCAGCGTGGCGACGATGTAGGCGACGCCGAGCGGCGCGAACAGTCTGCCGGCAATGCCCGACATCGTCAGCACCGGCACGAACACCAGTGCGATCGCCAGCGTGGCGTAAACGACCGCGCTGCGCACTTCCCAGGCCGCGGTCAGCACGACTTGCAGGGCCGGTTTCGGCTCCTCGTCGTCGCCGTTTTCGCGCAAGCGCCGAAAGATGTTCTCGACCGTGATGACCG
>JARXKP010000217.1 GCA_030271615.1 Pseudomonadota bacterium | reverse complement strand
CACGCAGCGTGTGGGCGCTGGCCTCGGAGACGGCGCTGGCGTGGGGGATGAGCAGATGCATAGCTCTCTATTGTCCGGCGGCGGCCGGGTTGCTTTTGCTTGCCTGGCATGGGCTGGTGCTTTTCGTTGCACCGCGCCGGGTCTCGGCCCGGCAGCCGAGTCACTTTCTTCTGCTGCCCCAGAAGAAAGTAACCCAAAAAGAGGGCCCGAACACCCGCCATTTGAGCTGCTCGCTTCGGCTACACACCTACGGCAGAGTCTCTGGCACGAGAACAGCCTCCGAGCTACGGCAACGTGTACCTCACTAACGCTCAACCACTTGTTCTCGCTGCGGCTCGCCCCTGTGGGGCATCGCCGCGAGGCCCCGCAGGGGCGAGCCGTGTCGATTCCGAGTGTCTGAACCTGAGCGAGGAAAACGAGGCGGTAGCTCGGAGGCTGTTCTCGTGCCAGAGCCTTGGCCGTCAGCCTTCTGGCCGTAGCGTGGTCACCAAATGTGCTGGTGTTCAGGCCCTTTGCTTTGGTGACTTTCATTTGGGCCCGCAAATGAAAGTTACTCGGGTGCCGGGCCGAGACCCGGCGGGCTGCAGCGCACGCGCACAACCTTCCGCCGGGGCGGAACCCGACGCGGGTCCATCGCATGGACACAACCACCCCGTGTAGCATCCGCCCGCAATGCAATTGCCCTACGAACTCCAGATCGGCTGGCGCTACACCCGCGCGGGTCGCAGCGGGCGGCGCAACGGGTTCATCTCGTTCATCTCCGGCGTGTCGATGCTCGGCATCGCGCTCGGCGTGGCGGCGCTGATCATCGTGCTGTCGGTGATGAACGGCTTCCAGAAGGAAGTGCGCGACCGCATGCTGTCCGTGATCTCGCACGTTGAGGTCTACCAGTCCCAAGGCGAGGCCTTGCCCGATTGGCATGCCACCGAGGCGCAGGCGCGCCTGAACCCGCAGGTCATCGGCGCGGCGCCCTTCATCGCGGCGCAGGCGCTGATCGCGCGCGGTGACGACATGCGCGGCGCCATCGTGCGCGGCATCTCGCCGATGGAAGAAGCCACCGTCACCGACCTGGCCGCGCAGTTGCGCGACACCACGCTGGCCAAGCTGGTGCCCGGCGGCTGGGGCATCGTGCTGGGCGGCGAGCTGGCGCGCGGGCTCGGGGTGAAAGTGGGCGACAAGGTGACCATCGTCGCGCCCGGCGGGCAGGTCACGCCGGCCGGGGTGGTGCCGCGACTGAAGCAGCTGACGCTGGTCGGCACCTTCGAGGCGGGGCACTACGAGTACGACAACGGGCTGGCGCTGATCCATGTCGAGGACGCGGCGCGGCTGTTTCGCGTCGAGGGACCGACCGGCGTGCAGCTGCGGCTGAAGAACGCGCAGCAGGCGCGCCCCGTGGCCGACGAGTTGCAGGTGCGTCTCGGGCCGACGGTGCGCGTCAACGACTGGACACGCACCAACCGCAACTGGTTCCAGGCGGTGCAGATCGAGAAGCGGCTGATGTTCATCATCCTGACGCTGATCGTCGCGGTGGCCGCGTTCAACCTGGTGTCGACGCTGGTGATGACGGTCACCGACAAGCAGGCCGACATCGCGATCCTGCGCACCCTGGGTGCGAGCCCGCGCTCGATCATGTCGATCTTCATGGTGCAGGGTGCCGCCTCGGGTGTGATCGGCACGCTGGCCGGCATGGTGCTCGGGCTGGCGGTGGCGTTCAACATCGGTGTCATCGTGCCGGCGATCGAGCGTGCGCTGCACACGAGCTTTCTGCCGAGCAGCGTCTACCTGATCAGCCGCATGCCCAGCGATCCGCAAAGCGGCGACATCGTGCCGATCGTCGTGATCTCGCTGGCGCTCGCGTTCATCGCGACGATCTACCCGAGCTGGCGCGCGAGCCGCGTGCAGCCCGCCGAGGCGCTGCGCTATGAGTGAACCCGTGGCACCGGTCGGTAGCGTGATCCGCGCGGTCGGGTTGCACAAGCGCTTCCATGAAGGTGCACTCGATGTGCATGTGCTGCAAGGCGTCGACCTCGACATCGCGGCGGGCGAAACGGTGGCGATCGTCGGCGCCTCGGGTTCGGGCAAGAGCACGCTGCTGCACCTGATGGGCGGGCTGGAAGCGCCGACGCAGGGGCAGGTGCTTTTGATGGGTCGCGACCTGATGGCCATGGACGCACAGGCGCAAGGCGTGTGGCGCAACCGGCACCTCGGCTTCGTCTACCAGTTTCATCACCTGCTGCCCGAGTTCACCGCGCTCGACAACGTCGCGATGCCGCTGCGCATCCGGCGTGTCGCGCAGCCCGAAGCACGCGCAGCCGCCGAGGCGGTGCTGCAGCAGGTCGGGCTCGGTCACCGCATTGGTCACCGGCCGGCGCAGTTGTCGGGTGGCGAACGCCAGCGGGTGGCGATCGCGCGTTCGCTGGCGGGGCAGCCGGCCTGCGTGCTGGCCGACGAGCCCACCGGCAACCTCGACCGCGAAACCGCCGACGGTGTGTTCGATCTGATGCTTTCGCTGGCCCGCGATCGCGGCATGGCCTTCGTGCTGGTCACGCACGACGAATCGCTGGCCGCGCGCTGCGACCGCTTGCTGCGCTTGAAGCTGGGACGACTCGTTCCCTGAGCCGTGGTCAGCCGCGCGGCAGCGCCAGCCAGCGCTGCACCGACGGGCGTTGCCACTGGAGGCGGGCGTAGCGAATCAGCGATTCCGGCACCGAGTCGCCGTTGATCACGAGCCGGTTCAGCATCAACGCCAGGTCGGTGTCGGCGATCGACCATTCGCCGAACAGGTGGTCGGCGTCGTGGCCGAGCCACTCGGTGGCCGCGGCGAACAGGCGCCCGGCCGAGGCGATTGCGGCCGCTGACAGCGGCTTCGTGCTGGGCTCGAAGAAGATCACCGTGGTCGACCGCTCTTCGCGGATCGGCATCAGGTCGCTGCGCAGCCAGGCCTGCACCTGGCGCGCCCGTGCCCGGTCGGCGATGTGCTCGGGGTAGACGGCTGCATGGCCGGGGGCCGGCAGCAGATCTTCGAGGTATTCGGAAATCGCCGACGACTCCGACAGGTGGAAGTCACCGTGCGACAAGGTCGGGATGCGGCCGGTGAGCGACAGGCTCTGGTACTCGTCGTCCCGGTGTTCGCCGGCCGCCAGGTTCAGTGTGCGCAGCTCGAAGTCGACGCCCTTCTCGACCAGCGTGACGAACGCCGACATCGCATACGGGCTCGCGTACTGGTGATCGACGCAGAGGGTGAAGTTGTTGCCCGACATGTTGTTGCCTTCCGTCGTTCGATCTGCGTGGCAGGTGTCAGGCGACGCGGCCGAACCACGCCACCGACAACCCGGCCGACAGCAGCACCAGCAGCGCCGCCGCGCCGGCGAACAGGCCGCTGACCTCGGTCTCCTTGCGCTCGACGACGAGTCGGGTGCTCAGCGACTGGTAGACCTTCTTCAGATCGGCTGCGGTGCCGGCGTAGAAATACTCGCCCATCGTCATCGTGCTGATGCTCTTGAGCGTGTCCTCGTCGAGCTTGACGCGCATGGTCCAGCCCTCGAAGCTGATGCTCTCCCCGTCACGCGTGCCGATGCCGACCGAGTACACCTTGACGCCGCGGTCGGCGGCCATCCGGGCCGATTCGAGCGGGTCCGGCCCGGTCGTGCGCTGGCCGTCGGTCAGCAGGATGATGGCGCCCGAGCCGTAGCTTCCGGGGGACACCGGTGTGAACTCGGGCGCCGGCTTGTCGGTGCTGCCATCACGCGCGTGTCCGAGCGGCGCGTTGTCCGGCGGCGTGGCCGCAGGCATGCTGCGCGCGCCGGTCACCTGCGACAGGTCGATGCCCGCATCCGGGAACAGCGTTGCCAGCGACAGCACGATGCCACTGCCGATCGCGGTGCCGCGCTGCAACTGGAAGCGGTCGATGGCCTCGACCACATCGGCGCGGTTGTGGGTCGGCGGCTGCACCACGGCAGCGGTGCCGGCAAACGACACGATGCCCACCCGCACCGAGCGCGGCAGTTCGGCGACAAAGGCCTTGGCTGCCTCCTGCGCGGCGACGAGTCGGTTCGGTTGCACATCGGCCGCGCGCATGCTGCCCGACACGTCCATCGCGAGGATGATGGTTTCCTGCTGGCTCGGCAGCTTGATGACGGCCAGCGGTCGCGCGGTGGCGACCAGCATCGTGGCGATCGCTATCAGCATCAGCAGTGGCGGCACATGCCGTCGCCAGCCGGGTCCGTTTGCGGCGGCCTGTTTGATCAGCGACAGGCTGGAATAGCGCAAGGGGGTCTTCTTGCGGCGCGTCAGCAGCCACGCATAGAGCGCCACCAGCAGCGGCAGCAACAGCAGCAACCACAGCAGGCTCGGCCACAGGAAACTCATGCGGCTGCTCCGGCGCCGGCTCTGGACACCGGGTTCAGGTGCGCGGGCAGCGTGCCTCGCGACGACAGCCTGCGGCGCTGCTGGCGCATGTCGGCGTAGCGCAGCACGGTTTCCGCCAGATCGTCGTCGGTGGCGATTTCAAGCGTGTCGACACCGGCGCGGGTCAGGTCGTTCAGCACGTCGGCTTCGCGCTGTTCGGCGGCGGCGACGAAGCGCCGGCGAAAGCCTGCATCGTGGGTGTCGACGAACAACTGCTCGCCGGTCTCGGCGTCCTGGATCGTCATCAGGCCGACGTCGGGCAGGTCGAGTTCGGCCGGGTCGTGCAGCCGCACCGCCAGCACCTCGTGCCGCTGCGCCAGGACGGCCATGTCAGGGCCCCAGCCTGGCGCGCTGATGAAGTCGGAGACGACGAACACCATCGAGCGGCGGCGGATGCGCTTGTGCGCCGCGTGCAGCAGATCGCGCAACTGGGTTTCGGCACCGTGCTGTGGCGCCACGTGTTCGCGCAGCTTCTGCAGCAGGTGCAGCACATGCCGGCGACCGGTGCGTGGTGGCAGCTGCGCATCGACGGCGTCGCCGTACAGCAGCGCGCCGACCGGGTTGCCGTGGCGCGTGAACAGCCGCGCCATCAGGCCGATGAATTCGGTCGACACCGCACGCTTGGTGCGCACGGTTTCAGCCCCCGCGTTTGTGCCACGTCGGGCGACGCTGCCGAAGTCGAGGCTGGCGCTCAGGTCCAGCACGAACCACACCGTCAGTTCGCGGTCCTCGGTGAACTGGCGCACGTGCGGCACCTGCAGGCGCGCGGTGACGTTCCAGTCGATGTGGCGCACGTCGTCGTGGTGCTGGTATTCGCGCAGATCGGCCAGGTCCAGGCCCGCGCCGCGCATCAGCGTTCGGTGGTCGCCCTGCAGCATGCCGTCGAGCCGGCGGATCACCGTCCACTCCAGGCGGCGCAGCAAGGCCTCGGACGACGGATCCTCGAAGGGTCGTTCAGCAGGGGCAGTGGTGTCGGCCATCGGGTCTGAAACCTCAGCGGGGCCGGGCGCCACTCGGGTGCGCCATCGGCGGATCGGGCTTCGGCACCTTGGCGAGGATGCGCTCGATGAGGGTGTCGGCGGTCAGTTCGTCGGCCAGCGCCTCGTAGCTCAGCGCCAGGCGATGGCGCAGCACATCGGGCACCAGGTCGGTCACATCGTCGGGCAGCACATAGGCGCGGCCACGCAGCATCGCCATCGCGCGCGAGGCCTCGATCAACCCGATGGTCGCGCGCGGGCTGGCGCCGAAGCTCAGGTGCCTGGCGAGCTCGGGCAGCCCGTGCTTCGCCGGGTCGCGCGTCGCGCCCACGAGCTTGACCGCGTAGGTGATCAGCGACGGGTCGACGTACACCTTGCGGCATTCCTGCTGCAGCTCCGCCAGCTGCGTGGTGCTCGCGACCTGGGACACCGCGACAGGGTCACCGGTGACCCGCTGCACGATCACGAATTCTTCCTCGTCGGTCGGGTAGCCGACCAGCACCTTCATCATGAAACGGTCGACCTGCGCCTCGGGCAGCGGGTAGGTGCCTTCGGTCTCGATCGGGTTCTGCGTCGCCATCACCAGAAAAGGCGAGGGCACCTTGTGCGTCTCGCCGGCGATCGTGACCTGGCGCTCCTGCATCACCTCGAGCAGCGCGCTCTGCACCTTGGCCGGCGCGCGGTTGATCTCGTCGGCC
This sequence comes from Pseudomonadota bacterium, assembly GCA_030271615.1. Taxonomy (GTDB): domain Bacteria; phylum Pseudomonadota; class Gammaproteobacteria; order Burkholderiales; family Burkholderiaceae_C; genus PBB1. The sequence continues at coordinate 7 of JARXKP010000217.1, read as the reverse complement.
AGCAGCA
>JARXKP010000216.1 GCA_030271615.1 Pseudomonadota bacterium | reverse complement strand
CGACGAAGCCGGGACGGTCGTTGCGGGCGGCGCTCAAGCGCTCGTCGACGGTCAGTTCGGTGAGGCGGCCCGCGTTGGCCGGATCGGCCAGTGCCTGCTCGAACCAGGCGTAGAAGCCGCACATCGCCGCGCCGTCCTGCGCCATGGCCTCGCGGATGTAGGAGGCCTCGGGCGTGTTCTTGCGGCTCTTGAGCAGCGTGCTGGGGTTGATCGCTTCGATCACGCGGACCGCTTCCTTGCCATGGCCGTTGCCACTGTCTCTGACTTGCTGGCGCAGGCCGAGCGTGATGCGGCGCGGGTCGATCAGCAGGGTCGCACCGACGGGCAACGCCGCCAGCGCCGGACCGGCACGTCCGTAGGATTCGACGCGCACCCCGTCTGCAGCCAGCACGCGCTGCAACGCGGGAGAGATCTTGCCGTCGGCGGTGTACAGCACCGCCTGCCGCGCGTCGATCAGCGCATGTGCCAGGAATACCGGGTTGTAGTTCACGTCCGAGCCGCGCAGGTTGAACAGCCAGGCGATGTCGTCGACCGTCGAGATGAAGTGGTGCGTGGCTCCCGAGCAGGAGCCGGCGCGTGCCATCGCCTCGCGCACCTGCTTCAGGCGCTATGCGCGCGACTCGGTCGCCTGCGGCGCCAGGTGCTCGTAGACCGGCGCATCGGGCAGGCCCGGCCGTTCGGGCCACACATGCGCCAGCACATCGAAGTCGGTGCGCAGCGCGATGCCGGCGCCTTTGAGCGTGCGTTGCAGCAGGTGCGCGGTGGCGAGGCCGAGGACATCGCCGTCGACGCCCACGGTTTTTCCAGCGGGCACATGGGTCGCGAGCCAGTCGATCGGGTGCGTGGCGGCGCCGGTCGGGATCTTGACCAGCTCGACGCCGCTGCCCGCGAGTTCGGCTTCAGCCTGTACCCAGTAGCGGCTGTCTGCGAACAGCACCGCGGTGTCGGTCGTGACGACCAGTGTGCCCATCGATCCGGTGAAGCCCGACAGCCACTGCCGGCCCTGCCAGCGCTCGGGCAGGTACTCGGACAGGTGCGGGTCGGCGGACGGCACCAGCACGGCGGCGAGCTGCTGCTGGCGCAGTGCGTCGCGAACGCGGTCGATGCGCAGGCGGATCGGGGAAGTGCGGATGTCCATCCGCTGGAGTTTAGGTTTGAGGCGGCGTTGCCGACCCCTTGTGGCCTGAAGCCAGTGCAGCAACCGTGGTTGTGTGCCGGGCGGCTTCTGTCGTCTCGACCTCGAACGGCTCAGTGACGAACCTCGCGCTACGCTCGCCGGTCAAGCAAGCCTGCCCCAGTCCGGCATCTCTATCGGTCGGTTGCGAAAACAGATTAACTTCGCGGCACGAAGTCGCCGACACAATTGCCGGGCAACCTCGATGCGATCAAATCACCGGTTGGGAAAATCAGTGCGCTGCTCGCCTCACCGAACTCAAGTCGACCTGCGAGCGCGACGAGCAACGCCAACACCCGCCAATGCCAAACCGACTAATGCCAACGAACTGGGCTCAGGAATGGGCGTACCAGCATCGGCGCCTCGGAAGGCTACCTCGCCGATTGCACATGCATCAAAAGTACCTGGATTCGACTGTGGGCAGCGCGACATGTCCAGCCGGATGTACTGTGCAGTCACTGCGCTGAAAGAGAACACTTCGGCAGGATAGGCAGCGAGCGGATTGTCGAAGGGAGTCAATCCGGACAGCAAGGCGTTGAAATTAACGCCATCGGTCGAATAAAGCAGGTCCAGCAAACCAATGCCTGAAGACTCTTCGTTCCACAAAGCAAAACCATCAAGACTGAGGGCCGTGCCCAGGTTGTAAGTCACGCTGGCGCTGGTCGTGCCCTGATTGCTGAACCATTCAAAGGGGCTGAAAGACGTCGTGTGTGTTGGGTTGCCGGCAATGTAAGTATTGAAATCTGTAACGCCGCTCGTATAGCCACTGGACAGACCGGCTTGATTGAATGTTTCGGTCAAGGTACCAAAACCCGGGCCACCGCTGTTGATGACGGCGCTGGTGGCACTGTAGATCGCTCCTGCGTTTGCATTGTCCACCATGCTGATGGCGGCTACGCCGGACAACAAGGCGAAAAGAGCCTGCTGGCGAAGACTGTGGTTTGGGTTCATCAATGGCTCCTGAAATCTCAATCAAATGTGACTTCTATGCCGCTAAGAACAAAGAAGTGAAATTTATTAAGCAAATAGCGAGCCACAACAAATAATTAATTAAAAACAACCACTTGTCGATTCAGCCTGTTTCATTTTTGAAAGTGTGTAAAGATTTTCGACGCTGATGGCTCATCAGTCCGTGGCGAATGCAACGGAAGGCTACGCGAGGGCTTTTGTAGTTTCGCTCTCACCATGGCGATGTGGCTGCGCAGCGAATACAGCTCGTCGGCGTAACTGAGGGGCACTACGACCAAGGCAACCCGCGCCTCGATAGCATCCAGCTCTTTCACCAGTTCGGATACAGGGCGAAGGCTCTTTGCCTTCTCAAGTTCGCGCAACTGTTCGTACCAGCGGAACACGCGCGAACGGATGCGGAATTCATAGAGCGGCGGCAGCATCCGCGACAGCGGCAGCAGCACCGCGACGATGGTTACCAGCACCGGCCACATGCGATCGATCAGGTTGGCGAACCAGAACGGCAGATAGCGCTGCAGCAGTGGCACACCGCTTTGATAGAAGCGCTGCGCTTCCTTGGCCAGCGGCCGTTCGGTGTTCAGCGCGGTCGGGAATTCGCCCTTGCGCTGGAACCAGCCGGCACCGCCGTGCACCTGCTGTGCCGCCTGCACGAAGAGCTGGATCAGGGCCGGGTGCGTGCTCTCGCGCGCGACCAGCGTGGCGGTCGGCGCCACCAGGCGCACGTCCTGCGACGGCATGTCGCCCGCCAGGTCGACCACGCCGCGCGGCAGCAGCACCGGGCTCATGAACGGAAAGCGGCGCGAATAGGCCTCGGCCTGTGCGAAGTCGAACAGCTTGATGCCGGGCGTCTGCAGCAGCATCTGCACCATCAGCGATTCGGGGGCCGAGGCGAACACCAGCGCGTCGGATTCAGAGCCCAGCAACGCCATCACCGCCGGGGTTTGCGACTGCTCCAGCAGCGTGATCTGCTTGGGGTCCATGCGATTGGCCTCGAGCAACTTCTTCATCAGGTTCGGCACACCGCTGCCTGGCGCGCCGATGTTCAGCTTCCAGCCGGCCAGTTGGGCCAGGCTCGACAGCGTGCCGGACTTCAGCAGGCGTTGTGCCGAGTCTTCACGGTAGAACAACCACACCGGTTCGAAGAACAGGCTGCCCAGGGACACCAGGTGCGAAGGCTCCTCGTCAGATCCGGCCGCCGCAGCGGTGTCGTCGGCTCCGCCTTGCACGAAGGCCAGATCGACGCCGGAAGCCGGGTCGCGCAGCAGCGCCAGATTTTCGGCCGCACCCTGCGTGCTGCGCAGCTCGACCTCGATGCCGTAGGTTTTCAGCAGCGCCTTGTAGCGCTGACCGAATTCCGCGTAGGCGCCCTGGTCGACCCCGGTGGCCAGCACCACTTTCTTCGGCGGCGTCGGGTCGAGCACGTAGTAGGCGGGCACCAGCAGCGCCAGCGCGAGCAGCACGAAGGGCCCGACCGTGGCGAGCAGGTCGCGCACAGACAGCAGGGTATTGCGCAGGGAGGTCGGCATGGGCTCGGTCGGTTCGGTCATTTCAAGTGCCGCGAACCAGCCGTGCGGCCAGGCTCGCCGGCAGTCCGGCGGCGATGATCTTGGCGGCGGCGGCCAGGTGGTCGTAGGGCACGCGGTGACTGGTCAGTGTGGCGTCGTCGGTATCGAAAGTGGCGTAGCAGGCGGCCGGGTTGCCGTCGCGCGGCTGGCCTGCCGAACCCACGATGGCGAGCCAGCGGCATTGCGGCGACAAGGACATCGCGACCCCCGGCACCGGCTGGATCTCGCCGGCATCGCCGCCATCCGTCAGGTGGTACAGCCGCGGTTCGTGCACGTGGCCGCAGAAGGTGTGACGGCGATCGGTCGCTTGCAGGCTGTCGACCGCGTCGATGCGGTTCTGCACATAGCGCCACTGGGTTGGCGCGTCGGCACTGGCGTGCACGAACAGGCTGTCGGCTTCGGTCACGCTCATCGGCAGGGCGCCGAGGAATGCCTTTTGCTCGACGGACAGGTTTTCGCGAGTCCAGAGAACGGCTTCGCGAGCCTGCGGCACCATGCTGTCGCGCAGGCTGCCGAATACCGCCGCATCGTGGTTGCCCATCACCGCGATCGCGCCCGCCTTGACCAGGGTGCGCACTTGATCGACCACCCAGCCGGGGTCTGCGCCGTAGCCGACGAAGTCTCCGAGCAGCGCGTACCGATCGACGCCCTGCAAAGCCGCATGTTCCAGCACGGCCTCGACCGCCTCGCGGTTCGCATGCAGGTCGGTGATCAGGGCGAGCTTCACGTCACTCGCGCCTGCCGTTCAGCCGATGCGGCCGAGCAGCAGGTATTCCATCAGGGCCTTCTGCACGTGCATGCGGTTCTCGGCTTCATCCCACACCACACTCTGCGGGCCGTCGATGACATCGGCATCGACCTCTTCCCCACGGTGCGCCGGCAGGCAGTGCATGAACAGCGCATCGGGCTGGGCGACGGCCATCATGTTGCGGTCGACGCGCCAGTGGGCAAACGCTTTCTTGCGAGTCTCGTTTTCGGCTTCGTAGCCCATGCTGGTCCAGACGTCGGTGGTCACCAGGTGCGCGCCGCGACAGGCGTCCATCGGGTTGTCGAACACCTTGACGCAGGCCTGGTTGGTCACGCCAGCCACCTTGGCATCGATCTCGTAGCCGCTGGGCGTACTGACATGCAGCGTGAAGCCCAGCACGTCGGCCGCCTGCAGCCAGGTGTTGGCCATGTTGTTGCCGTCGCCGACCCAGGCGACGACCTTGCCGCGAATGTCACCACGATGCTCGATGTAGGTGTAGACGTCGGCCAGGATCTGGCACGGGTGGTATTCGTTGGTCAGCCCGTTGATGACCGGCACGCGCGAGTGCGCGGCGAAGGCTTCGATCTTGGTCTGCTCGTAGGTGCGGATCATCACCACATCGACCATGCGGCTGATGACGCGGGCGCTGTCCTCGATCGGCTCGGCGCGGCCGAGTTGACTGTCGCCAGTCGTCAGGTTCACGACCGAGCCGCCCATCTGGTACATGCCCGCCTCGAAGCTGACCCGCGTGCGGGTGCTCGCCTTCTCGAAGATCATCGCCAGCGTGCGGTCGACCAGCGGCGTGTATTTCTCGTAATTCTTGAAGCGCTGCTTGATCACCGCTGTGCGGTCGAGCAGGTAGGCGTACTCCTCGGCGCGCAGATCCTTGAACTGGAGGTAGTGCCGGATCAGCACCTTGCCGGGTTTCATGGGGGATGTCTTCACGTCAGTTCGGGCTGCTGCAGGAAGTCCTTGATCAGCGGACACAGCATCATCGCGATCTGCTCGGCCTCCACGAGGCTCAGGATCAGCGGCGGCACCAGGCGCACGACGCGATCGGCCGTCACGCTGATCAGCAGGCCGGACTCGGCCGCACGCAGCAGCAGGTCACCGCATGGGCGGTCGAGTTCGATGCCGAGCATCAGGCCCTGGCCGCGAATTTCCACCACGCCGACCACCCCGGCCAGTTCGCGCGTGAGGCTCGCGCGCAACGCCGCACCGACGGTTGCCGCGTTTTCAAGCAGCCTGTCTTCCTGCATGATGCGCAGCGTCTCGATGCCCGCGCGCATCGCCAGCGGGTTGCCGCCGAAGGTGGTGCCGTGATTGCCCGGTTGCAGCACCTCGGACGCCCTCGGGCCGCACACCACCGCGCCGATCGGCACGCCCGATCCCAGGCCCTTGGCCAGCGGCATCACGTCGGGCACGATGCCTGCCCACTGGTGCGCGAACCACTTGCCGGTGCGCCCGATGCCGCACTGCACCTCATCGAGCATCAGCAGCCAGCCGTGTTCGTCGCACAGACGCCGCACGGCGCGCAGGTAATCGTTGGTGGCTGGGTTCACGCCGCCTTCGCCCTGGATCACTTCGAGGAACACCGCCACCACATTCGGGCGCGTGTTGGCCACCTCTTCGATCGCTGCCACGTCGTTCAGTGGCACACGCACGAAACCTTCGACCA
>JARXKP010000215.1 GCA_030271615.1 Pseudomonadota bacterium | reverse complement strand
AGCTCGCGCTCGCTGTCGCGCCGCTGCACGGTGCTCCACACCACACCGGCCATCGTCGCCGTCATCGCCAGCACGCTGACGATGAACAACACGCCCAGGTAGGTGAAGCCGCCCGCACGCGTGGCGCGTGCGGCGGATGCGGCCGTCATGGGGACCCTCTGCAGAGGCACCTGACGCAGCGTCAGACCTTCGGGCGGTCGCTTGCAGCACGCCGCCGCCGCAGCGTCGCGCCGAGCGAGACCAGGCCCGATCCGAGCAGCCACGCCGCCGCAGGCACGGGCACGGCGGAGACCGGGTCGTAGTCGTAGCGGACGGTGAAGATGCCGCTGGCCGCGGCCGAGCCACCGAAGAACAGGTTCGAGCCCGTGGTGCCGCCGAAGGTACCGTCGCCGGCCGCCGCCGTGAAGAACGCGCTGCCGGTTCCCGGTCCGACGTAGTTCGCGAAATCGGCGGACAACACATGCACCGAGTTCGATCCGCTGCTCGCGATGGCGGGATAGGCGTTGAAGCCCGGTGCTGCGTTGCCACTGGCAAGCGTGGAGGTGGCCCAGGCGGTGACCGAGGTGGCGTCGGGCGTCTTCATGGTCACCGTCACCGGAATCCGCGCGAATGCGTTCGTGAACGACTTGACTGCCGCACCGGGGTTGTAGACATCGATCTCGCCGACGATGTTCGTCGTGAGCGCCAGGTAGATGCTGTTCAAGGTGCCCAGGCTGCCGTTGAACAGCGGCACCGAGAAACCGGCGGGAATCGGCGAGGACTGGAAAGAAAACGCGGTGCTGGATTCGACGTACGCGGCCTGCGCAGCGCCGCCGCCGACCAGCAGGCCGATGCTCAGAAGCGTGGAGCGGATGTTCATCGGGGTCCTTCGGATCGTCGGGCTGCCCGGATGGACGTGCAGGGCGCTCATGCGGGCATCGCCGCGCCGAAAGACCCGAGCGACGGGTACCGGGGCGCGCCCTTCTTCTTGTCGGACGCCACCGGGGTGAGGCCGGTCAGCCGGGTGCCGGTGAGACCGAGCACACCCATCACCAACAGCCACGCGGCGCCGGGCAGCGGCACGGCAGAGACCGCACCGCCAGCCGTCGACACCTGCAGCGAGGTGATGCCGGTGTCGACGAGGTCGAACGAGTTGCCGCCTTGTTGCGCGCGGATCGACGCGACCAGGTTCCACAGGGCCAGGTCGGAGTTGCCGCGCAGGTTGACCGACAGCGGGTTGCGCAGGGCCGGAGCCGACTGCACGTACACCGAAACCTGGATGCCATCGGCAAACGGGCTGGCCGTACTGGTGGTCGTGGTCGAGGTGGACTGGGTGAGCGTCTGCGTCAGGAAATCCGATGCGACCTGGGTCTGTGTCTGCGACGAGGTCGTGACCGGCAACGCGGTGGCAGTCACCGTGGACGTCGAAGCCGCGGACGAGAACATGGCCAGCGCGCTGGCGCCAGTGGTACCCCCCGCCGCGAACGGGTCGGTGGATGCATGAGCGCCCGCAACGGGCAGGCACAACAGCGCAGCAGCGGCCGCCGCAGCGAGACCGGACTTGAATGGGGTGGACGACATGGTGATTCCTTCGATGAGGTGAGCGTTGAGGCCACTGCTGAATGCAGCAGGCAGCCGTGAAAGAGGGGTGGGTGCCGGCCGGTTCATGCGGCCGACCCTTGAGGCGAGCCCGAGAAGGCATCTGAAGCGCCTGCCGGCAACCGGCCGCGCGAGTCGGCGTAGTCCTCGAGCAGCGCCTCGATCTGCTTGCGCTTCGAGCCTGCCGAACCGACCCGGTGCACGAGCGCTTCCTCGAGCAACGCGATCGCTTCCTGATTGACGGAGCGACGGTTGTCGAAGGCCTCGCGACCGATCAACTCCTTGATCACCTGCGGCATTTTCTTGATGAACAGATCGACATCCACGGCATTTCCTCCAGAACATATTTGACGAATGGAACCAAGGAAACACCTTGGTTACACCACGCTGGTGATGTCGAGATAGTGGACTGGCACCATGACGGTATAACGAAGGTAACTCGTTGCCAGACCAGCCGAAATAGCTAGTCCCTCGATGTTTTGCATGGCTTGCGGGAACGCCGATGGCCGGCCCGGGCGAGCAGCGCGGGGCCGGCCGGCATGCGGCGATCAGGGGGCGAACAGAGGGGTCGAACGCGAACGATCAGGCGCCCGCAACCGGCTGCGTCAACGACGTCGACGTGCGGTCAGGGCGCCCGTCTCAAGCAGCTGCACCCGCACGCCCGGGTTCTCGGCATCGAACTGAACCGGGCGGCAGCCGCGCATGCCCGTGCGCGTCTGGACGGGCTCCTGGATGTACTCAGCTAGACAGCAGATCCAGCGGAACCTTGAGGGCCCGAGCCAACTTCTTCAGGGTGGCGGCGGTGCCGACGCGCTTTCCGCCCTCGATCTGACTGATGTAGGGCTTGCTCAGCACGGCCGATTCGGCCAGCGCCTGGATCGTCATGCCCCGGTGCTCGCGCCAGGCACGCACCGGGTGTGCGCCAGCGCTTTCGGCCTGGACGACGGAGAGCGGGATGGTGAAACCATCGTCGCTGGAGACCGCATCGGCATAGGCCGCCGCGTCTTCGGCATCCTCAACGGCCTTCCTGACTTTTTCCCACAAGGAGGCGGGCACCACGTAGAAGGCAGGCTTGCCGTCTTGCTCGATCACTTGAACGTCGTTCATGAGTAAACCCCTCCGCGAGCGCCTATCCGAAGTACCCGCACCACCAGCCGCTCCGCCTGCACGTCGTAGAGGACACGCCAGTCGCCCACGCGCAGCCGGTAACCAGGCACGCCCACAAGCTTCTTGACGTTGGCCGCACCGAACGGATCACGGGCCAGTGCACTGACTTTTTCAAGCACCAGATCGCGCACGTCACGTGGCATCTTCAGAAGCACTTTGCGCGCTTCCTTGGTGACTTCGATCGAGTACATGAGCCCCATGTTAGCAATTTGCTAACTCCGAGGGAAGTCTTCATGCACCGGCTCGAATCGATGCCCAACCGCAGCGGCAAAAGAGCCGTCAGTCGGGGCTGAGGATGCCCAGGCTCATCGCACGGGCGATGGCGTGCGTGCGGGTGTTGGAGTCGAGCTTGCGCAGGATCGCCTGGATGTGGTTCTTGATGGTCCAGGGGCTGCAGCTCAGCATCTCGGCAATCTCTGAATTGGTCTTGCCGCACTTGATGAGGTTGAGGATTTCCTCCTGTCTCGGCGTGACCAGGCGACCCGAACGCTGGGTGTTGGTGCCGGCGGCTTCGCGCTCGGTGGCGAGCACGCGCAGAAACGCGTTGTGCAGGTGCGGCACCAGCAGCTCGATGACATAGCCGAGCCGCACGTCGAGCTCGCCCGACAGGCGCGAGAACACATAGAACGCCTCAAACTTGCCGCGCGTGCCCATGACCAGCTGCGCCGCCAGGTTCTTCAACTCGTTGTCGGTCACCAGCGCGAGCAACTCTTCGTCGGCCGGCCGGTTGCTTTCGAAGGGGCAGAAGACGACGCTGGACCGATGGCCTTCGACCACCGCCAGCAGCCTTGGCATCAAGCCGGTCAACGGGTCGGCGACGATGTCGAAATGCTCCTGCCGGAAATACCGGCTCGCGCTGAATCGATGCATCGCCATGCCCTGGCGGGAACCATCCTCGATGCCGCAGATCAGTATCTCGTGCGGGATCAGCGCCTGAACCGAGCTTTGGCTCCAAACGAAGAACTGATGTCGACTCGACACGCCGAACGATGCTTCGACAGCATCGGCATAGCGGGTTCGATCGGCATCGTCGAGCCTGGGCGGATGACTCACAGTGGCGCTTCCTCGGATTCACGCGCGCAGCACGGGTGAACGCCACCCAGCACCTGCAACACGCGAGTCCCGACCACGGTAGTGACCGTCAGTGACAATTTGTCGATCGATGACGTTTTTCTTGCGACAGCGTCACCAGCTTTCATACGGCTCTCCATCCAGACTCTTTCCCGGAGCGCCACTGCGCACGTCGTAGACCCCTTCGCGCAACTCGCCCTGGGGCGGCAACACGATCACCCAGGTGTCCGGACTCTCGGTGATCGGATCAGGCGGCACCCGGCGCAGGTAGCGCTTCTCCGCGAGTTCTTCGAGCGTCAGCGGATAGCGACCGCGGTCGGCCATGAACTTGTCGATCGCGTCCCGCATGATCTGCAGGTCCTGCCGCAACACCGCTTCGCGGCTGCGGTCGACGCTGTGGAAATAGCGCGGCAGCGCGAGCGTCAGCAGGGTCGCGATGATGGCCATCACCACCATCAGCTCCATCAGCGTGAAGCCGGTGCTTGCACGCCAACGCCGCGCGGTCCGAACGGACCTCGGGGTCACCATTCGCGATACGGCCGACCGCCGAGGCCGACCCTCGGCGACAGCGAATGCACATCGAACACATCGCGCCCGGGCTGCGGGTCGTCGGGGTCGCTGTCGTGGCTGCGCAGGCCCCAGGTCGCCTCGGCGGGCTCTGCGGGATCGGCCAGCGGATCGCGCGGCAGGCGGCGCAGGAAGTAGAGCTTCTTCGCCTTCTTCGGGTCTGCGATGTCGGGCACGCCTTCGGTCAGCGCGGCCAGGCTCGGTGGGTAGCCGGATTCGTCGGCCGCCTTGCTGACCCGGTTGCCATCGGCGGCGGCCTTGTAGGCATCGATCGCTTCGCGGATCTGGCGCAGCGCGATGCGCAGTTCCTGCTCGTGGCTGCGCTGGACCGCGAGGTCGGCAAAGGTCATCGCACCGGTGGCCAGCAGCGCCAGGATGGCCACGGTGATCAGCAGCTCGATCAGCGTGAAGCCGCCCCGATGCCGCGAGGCGGCAACGGTCATGCGGACCTGGCGCGGCGGCACGTCGATCACTCGGCGTGCCGACCGGGCGCGTTCATCAACGGCGCCTGAGCCGGGCCGGGTGCAGGCGCGGGCGGCTCGGGAACGGGCTCGGGCACCGGTTCGGGCTCCGGCGGCTGCGCCTCGCTCGGAGCCGCCCCACCCTGCGCGCGAACGGCGCCGACCGCCATCTTGCCGGTGCCCTGCAGACGCAGGCGCGGTGCACCGACGCCCGACTCGGTGCCTCCGGCGTGCTCGTTGCGGTCGGGCGTGCGGGTCGCCAGGTTGCGCACGACGCGCGGGGTGATCAGCAGCACGATCTCGGTCTTGCTGCGGTCGCTGCGTTCGCTGGAGAACAGGCGGCCCAGCACCGGCAGGTCGATCAGCCACGGCAACCCGACCGCGCCCTTGCGGTCTTCGTCGCTGATCAGCCCGGCCAGCGCCTGCGTTTCGCCGTCCCTGAGTCGCAGTTCGGTGGTCGCGAGCCGCGTGCCGATCTGGTACGTCAGCGAACCCGAGCGGCTGCGCACTTCCTTGACGATGTTGCTGACCTCGAGGCTGACCTTGACGCCGACCTCGTTGTCGAGGAACACATTCGGTTCGACTTCGAGCTTCAGACCCACGTCGAGGTAGGTGACCGATTCGGACGTGCCGACGTTCGGCGTCGAGTTGGTGGTGATGACCGGCACGCGGTCGCCGATCAGGATGCGCGCCTTGTCGCGGTTCTTCACGCGGATGCGTGGGTTGGCGAGGATGTTGGTGTCGCCGTTCTCGGCGCGCAGGTTGACCGACGGGTTGTCGATGCCGACCGCCGAGCTGCGGATGTTGCGCAGCTTGTCGAGCGTCAGCTGCGTCGTCGTCAGCGTGTTGTTCTGCACCGTGGTGTTGCCGGTCGCGGTCGACACGACCGTGGCCGGGTTCTGCACGATGTTCAGCACGGTGAACTTGCCCGGCGGGTCGATGCCGATCTCGGTCAGCCGCGAGCGCTTGACCTCGAGCACCTCGACGTCGAGCAGCACCTCGGGTTCGGCGAGGTCCTGTGCGGCGATCAGTTTCTCGGCGAGGCGGATCGCGTCGGCGGTGTCGCGCATCGTCAGGCTGTTGAGCTTCTCGTCGGCGTACAGGTCCTTCGTCTTCAGCACGGTCTTCAGCATCGTGAACACCGTCTTCGCTTCGGCATTGGCGAGGTAGAAGGTCTTGACGCTGAGCTCGAGATAGTCCTTCTGCTTGGCCGGCGTGTTGGGGTAGATCAGTACCGTGTTGTCGTTGAGGATCTTGCGTTCGAGCTGGTTGGTGACGGTCAGCACGCCGATC
>JARXKP010000214.1 GCA_030271615.1 Pseudomonadota bacterium | reverse complement strand
CGCTTCGGCGTATCGGTGCTGACGGTGCAGCGGCGGTTGAAGCTGTCGGCGGCGTCGCCCAAGCTGCTTGCGCTGTACCGGCAGGATGGCATCAACCTCGACCAGTTGATGGCGCTGTCGCTGAGTGACGACCACGAGGCGCAGGAGCGCACGTGGTTCGACGCGCAGCCTTGGGACCGCACGCCGGCCGCGCTGCGCCGCGCGCTCACCGTCGGCGAAATCGAGGCCGCCGGCAATGCGCTGGTGCGCTTTGTCGGTGTCGAGGCCTATGAAGCGGCTGGCGGCGTCGTGCGCCGCGACTTGTTCGACGACGAGCAGAGCCGGTTTCTGTCGGACGCCGCGCTGGTGCAACGGTTGGCGACAGAGAAGCTGGAAATCCTGGCCGAGGCCGTCCGCGCCGAGGGCTGGGCATGGATCGAGGCGCGGCTCGATGTCGATTCGCACGCGCTGCGGCAGTTCGCGTCGTGCGAGCACATCCTGCGCAAGCCGACGAAGCAGGAGAAGGAGGAACTGGCCGAACTCGACACCCGCATGGGCGAGTTGGAGCGAGAGGGTGAGGCGCTCAATGATTCGGCTGAGTGGTCGCCCGACGATGTCGAACGGATCGACCTGGAGGAGCAAGACATCGAAGAGCGTCGCAAGGCGATCCAAGGGGCGCTCAAGACTTGGCCTGCGGAGTTGAAGCATCATGCGGGTGTGATCGTCACGGTCGGCCGCGAAGGGGATGCAGAGGTCATTCGCGGGTTGCTGCGCGACGCCGACCGAAGGGCGTTGGCGGTATCGCAAAAATCGGCGCTTCGAGCGGAAGCAGCTTCGCCCGACGCGTCGCACGGCGATTCAGTCCCGTCGGGTGGGCCTGTCGCGCATCGGGTCGCGAAGTGCAGCGACAGCCTCATGCGCAGGTTGGCGGCGCATCGCACCGTCGCGCTGCAAGTGATGCTCTCTCGAAAGAGTGAAGTCGCGCTGGCGGCTGTCGCGCACGTATTCGTGCAGCGCGTCTTCGGGGACGAGTACCGACGCCCCGGCTCGGCCTTGCAGATCACGCCGCAACTGTCGGCGCATGCGTTGCAGGCCGTCGCCGATGACCTGAAGCAGAGCGTCGCGTGGCAGGCGCTGGAAGCCGCACGGTTGACCTGGCGTGAGCGATTGCCCGCGAATGCGGCCGAGTGGTTCGGTTGGCTGGTCGCATTGCCTCAGACCGAACTGCTTGACCTTCTGGCCCTGTGCTCGGCATCAACGCTGAACGCCTTGCCCAACACAGGCGCAGTAAGCGATGCGAACGCACTCGCCGAGGCCGTGGGCTTGGACATGGCCGACTGGTGGGAGCCTACGGCGCTGGGCTTCCTGAACCATGTGTCCAAGGCTCAGATCGTGGACGCCATCAAGGAGGCAGGCCCGGAGCTGGCGGCTGATGAGTTCGGCGGGTTGAAGAAGGATGCGCTGGTGGTGAAAGCCGCGCCGCAACTGGCCGGGAAGCGCTGGCTCCCGCTGCCGTTGCGACGCCCTCCCGGTTGACCGGATCACGCGGGCGGGTGAACCTGCCCGCGTGATCGGGGGTCGGAGTCAATCATGTGGTTGCTGTATGCACGAGCACCGACACCGGATGCGCCTTACTGGCCCGGCCGGCGCTGGCTTGCGGCCGTGGATGCCCTTGCGTGGCCGATGTTGTGGGTGATCGTGTTCAGCCATGCGCCGAAACCTGTCGGCCTGGTGGGGCCGTTCGTCGCGGCCGTCGCGCTCCTGTGCGCGCTGGCTCGGTTCCACCGAGCGGTTTGGGCGAATCATCGCTACCGATTCACGACCTGGCGATGGGGTCGAGTTGCGGCGGCCCTGCTGTTGATCGGCGCGGTCATGAAGCTGATGCTGCCAGCGTAGCCGAGTCAGTGGGCGACGGTCGGGCGCCCTTCGGTCCATCGTTCGAGATCGGTGCGACGCCATGCGATGGCGCGGTTCGCAAGACGCACGGGCGACGGAAACTTGTCCTGCGCCACGAGCCGGTAGATCGTTGAGCGGCCCAGCCCGGTCATACGCGTGACGGCCCACATGCGCAGGAAGGGCGACGCATCCGAGCCGGGGGTGTCTGCGGTGTTCGCGTTCAGATCGGGCATGGTGCAGCTCTCCACGTGAGTCCTTGGCACTACTCTAGATGCAAGTCATCTAGGGAGCGGCGATGACTTTCAGTGGAAAACTGTCGCCTGGCGAGGTCGAGCTTCCTCAGCCGCAGTGGCGCGCCCACTGCCCCATGAGCTGGCGCCGCTTTTCAAACAGATCGCCCCGCCGGTAGGCCGCTTCGACCCTATCACCGATGGCGTGGGCGAGTGCCATTTCGGCCACCTCGCGCGGGAAGTCGGTGGACTCCGCGCACCAGTCACGAAAGGTCGAGCGAAAGCCGTGGGGCACAGCGTTGACGGCCATGCGTCGCATGACGGCGGTCAAGGTCATGTCCGACAGTTGCCCGCCGCGAGGTGCGGGAAAAAGCAACGTGGTCGCGTCCTTCGGCAGAGGGTTCGGCAGAAGCTTCCAGGCAGCATCCGAAAGCGGAACCCGGTGATCGCGCCCGGCCTTCATGCGTGCGCCGGGGATGCTCCACACGCGAGTCTCCGCGTCGATCTCGCCGCGCGTGGCGCCACGCACTTCGCCCGAGCGTGCTGCGGTGAGGATCAAGAACGAAAGGGCCCGCGCGCCTGTGCCTTCCTGGCGGGCCAACTCTTGCATGAAGTCGAGCATCCCGGCGAAGGGAAGGGCGGCGTGATGTTCCACCTTCTTGACCTTGCCCGGCATCGGCAGCAGTTGATCCAGATGGCCGCGCCAGCGCGCCGGGTTGTCGCCGCGCCGGAACTGCCGAACGGTGGCCCAGTCGAGAATGGACTCGACGCGGCCCCTGACGCGAGAGGCCGTTTCGGTGCGGTCTCGCCAGATGGGCTCGAGGATCAGCAGGACGTGCCGCAACTCGACCTCGTCGACCGGTAGCTTGCCGATCACCGGGCTGGCATGCAGGCGCAACGTGTTCTCCCATTGCGCGGCATGCTTGGCGTTGCGCCAGCCGTCGCGGTGTGCGGCGATGTAGGCCTGCGAGCACTGGTCGAAGCTCATCGAGCGCTGCTTTTCGACCAGGGCGCGTGCGCGTTCGCCGTCGCGCTCGGCGATGGGGTCTTTGCCCAGCGCCAGCAGTCGCCGGCATTCGGCCGCTTGTTGGCGTGCATCAGCCAGATTGATGTCGCGCACCGAACCCAACCCCATCCACGTCGGGCGCTGGTTGTGGTTGTATCGAAAGAGCCATGATCGGCTCACCCTGCTGCTTTCCGCAGCAGCTTTGACCTGCAGGTACAGCCCAGCCCCGTCGGGGTAGTACCCCGGCTCAACCTGGTTCTGGACCATGCGCGCGGACAGTCGGTGCATTGGACTTCGCATTTCTCTACCTACATCTGTACCTACAGTGCGCGTCGCGCTTCAGCGGAACGCTCTGGAATCACTGTGGACGAGGTAGCGAAGAAAATCAATACAAATCAATGACCTACACGCGATGTCGAGATGTCCTGGAACGTCTTGGAACGCCAGTTCGATTGACGTCCACTCCGCCAACATTTCAAAGCCACCGCAGCGCGGTGGCTTTTTCTTTGGAGAAGCCCGCGCAGCGCGGCCCGTAGCCGGCTTCCCCATTCTCTGTTTCCGGCCGAGCCCCCATATCGAGCCGTCGTGGCCCCTTCATGCGGGCCATTCTCAGTAGCCTCGATGGACGCCTCGTCTTTTGCGCTTGCGCCATCGATGCACCACGAGCAAGGGCGCCGCAGCGCCCTCCAGGATGGTTGTCTGCTGACCCTCAGCCGTCGAACCCCAGCGCCCGCCGCTGCTCCGCCCAATCCATCGGCAAGGGCGCGGCGGCCAGCATGCGCTTGATGTTCAAGTCCAGCGGCTGCGCCCCGCGCACGATCGTCTGCACGATGTCCGGCGCCAGGAACGCCAGATAAACCACCCGGGTCACATCGGCACTCGCCATCCGATGCTCCTTGGCAATCGACAACACACTGTCGGCCTGCCCCGAGCTCAGCCGCTTGAACCACCCCTGGGCCCTGGCCAGCAAACCCAGCAGCCGTGGATCCGGCAGCCGTGCCTTCGGATCCACCGCCGCCTTCACGATCAATCGCACCGCCTGCCCGCAGCGCTTCAACTGCGCTGGCACGGTGAGGGTCGTGAGCATCGGCTCGCTCGATGGCTCGCAGGATTCATCCACCCCATCCGACCAGATCGCCGCCACCCGCACCGTGATCTCGATCGCGTTCACGCCCAACGCAACGCGCGCCACCAGACGCTGCACCCGATCGATTCGACCCCCTGCCTCCCGCAAGCCCGCCGCCAGCCCTGCAGCACCCTGCAGTCGGCCCCTGACGCGATCGGCATCCACGCTGCCCATCAGCCCCAGCAACCGCGCCTCGTCCATCAGGAAGCCCTCCAGCGCACCGATCACTGCCTCCTCCAACTCCGGCGCCGGCACCCGCAACGCCTTGACCTCATCGCCTGAGACCTGCCCAACGTAGTATCGATACCGACGCGAGCCCTTCGTCGCATGCGAAGGCGCCAGCCGAGTTCCTTGATCGTCGAATACCAAACCCGCCAGCAGACTCGGCTCCTTCGCGTTCGTCTTGCACCGATGGCCGTGCAGATTGAGACTGAGTCGCTCCTGAACCGCCTGCCAGAGTGCAGGCTCGACGATCGCCGGATGCTGCCCCGGGTACGCTACTCCCTTGTGCACGATCTGCCCGATGTACACCGCATTGCCCAGGATCCGGTACAGGTGCCCGCGCGTGAACGGGCGATCACCCCCAGGCCGCGGCAGCACCCGTGCCGGTGTCCTCCAGCCCCGCTGGTGCAATTCAGCATGCAGCCGATCAACAGACCCCAGATCGCAGTACAGCCGGAAGATCTCCCGCACCCGCTCCGCTTGAGTCTGGTCGATCGCCAGACTGCGCTCATGCGGCACATAGCCGATGGGCGCAAATCCACCCATCCACATCCCCTTCTTCTTGGACGCCGCGATCTTGTCGCGGATGCGCTCCCCCGTGACCTCCCGCTCGAACTGCGCGAAGGACAACAGCACGTTCAGCGTCAAGCGTCCCATCGACGTCGTCGTGTTGAAGGCCTGCGTCACCGACACGAACGACACCCCGTGCGCATCGAACAACTCCACCAGCTTCGCGAAGTCCGCCAGCGACCGCGTCAGCCGATCCACCTTGTAGACCACCACCACACGCACCCGTTTGGCCGTGATCTCCGCCAGTAGCTTCTTCAAGCCCGGCCGCTCGACGTTCCCACCCGAGAACCCGCCATCGTCAAACGAGCCCACCAGCTTCCAGCCCAGTGCCTTCTGGCTCAGGATGTAGGCCTCGCAAGCCTCGCGCTGCGCGTCCAGCGAATTGAACCCCTGCTCCAGCCCTTCCTCGGACGACTTGCGCGTGTAGATCGCACAGGGCAGGGTGCTCACGTACGCAGCCCGAAGAACAGGGGCCCCGACCAGGACGACCCGGTGATGGCTCGCGCAATCGCCGTCAAGCTGCGGTACGTCTGCCCACCGTACTCGAAGCCCGAGGAAAGCACCGTCACATGATGGGTGGTGCCTTGCCACTCCCGCAGCAAGCGCGTGCCCGGCGACAAGCCAGTACCGGGCGACGTTGAAGCCGCCCGCTTCAAACTCTGGGCCGCCCGATCTGCTTCGCGCGAGCCGACCGACTCGCGCAGCGCCTGCATCTGCGCATGCCAGCCCAGCGCCAGGCGCAACAGGGTGGCCTGACAGCTGCGGGGTGCTGAGCACTCAAAGGTGGCCACCCAGCGCTTGGCCAGTGAATTCCGATCGAGCGTCATGAGCATCGACAGATCGGCCTGGACGCGGCCCGGCCTCATGCCGCGACTATGCGGTAGGCCCGCGAGCCGGCCGAGCCGGAACACACCACGTTCAGACCCAGCCGCTTGCGCAGCACCCCGCTGATCGTGCCGCGCACCGTGTGCGCCTGCCAGCCGGTCAGCGACATCATCTGTTCGAGCGTGGCGCCCGGGGCTGCGTTCAGCAAGCCGATCAGACGCGCCTGCTTGCTCGTGCCGACCGGTTCGACGGGGGCGGGCGGTGCGATCGGCAAGACCACGTCGACCT
>JARXKP010000213.1 GCA_030271615.1 Pseudomonadota bacterium | reverse complement strand
CCGGCGCAACGGGCCCTGCGGTCGGCGTGGCAGGCGGTCGTTCAGCGCAGCGCTGCCGCATTCGAACCAGTCCGATGAAGCAGACGACGACCGCCCGTGCCGTGATGGTGCTCGGCACCAGCAGCGGGGCAGGCAAGAGCTGGCTCGCCACGGCGCTGTGCCGCTGGTACGCGCGTCGCGGCATCGATGTCGTGCTGTACAAGGCGCAGAACATGAGCAACAACGCGCGTGTCGTGCCGGGCCCGAATGGGCGGCTGGGCGAGATCGGCAGCGCGCAGTACTTTCAGGCGCTGGCCGCGCGCGCCGCGCCCGAGGTCCGGATGAATCCGGTGCTGCTGAAGCCCGAGCGCGACACCGCGAGCCAGGTGGTGGTGTGCGGCGAGGTGCGCGCCGATCTGATGGCCGTGCCGTGGCGTGAACGCAGCGAGCTGCTGTGGCCGTACGCCGAACGGGCCTTGCAAGCGCTGCGCGCCGAACATGAACTGGTGGTGATCGAAGGCGCTGGATCACCGGCCGAGATCAACCTGCATTCGAGCGACTACGTCAACATGCGCACCGCACGATCGGCCGATGCGGCCTGTCTGGTGGTCACCGACATCGATTGCGGTGGCGCATTCGCCCACCTGTACGGCACCCATCAGCTGCTGCCGGCGAACGAGCGTGCGCTGATTCGCGGCTTCGTGCTGAACCGCTTTCGGGGCGACGCGAGTCTGCTGTCGCCCGGGCCCGAGCGGCTGCGTGAAATGACCGGCGTGCCGACCGTGGCCGTGCTGCCGATGTGGCGCGGCCACGGCCTGCCCGAAGAAGACGGCGTGTTCGATGATCGGTCCAGCGGCGGCGCAGGCGCGGGCCTGCGCATCGCGGTGATCGCGGGCCCGCACATCAGCAACCTCGACGAGTACCAGTCGCTGCGTGGGGTGCCCGGCGTGCGGTTGTGCTGGGCGCGCACGCCGGGCGATCTGGCGGGGGCCGACTGGGTCGTGCTGCCGGGTTCGAAGCACACGACCGGCGACCTGGCCTGGCTGCGCGCGCAGCGGCTCGACGGGGCGATCGCGCGCCACGCGGCAGCGGGCCGCCGCGTGCTCGGCGTTTGCGGCGGGTTGCAGATGCTGGGTCGCGAGCTGCTGGATCCCTGGGGTGTCGACGGAGGAACGCCGGGCAGCGTGTCCGGCCTCGGCCTGTTGCCACTGCACACGCAGTTCGAGCCGACCAAGCTGCTGCGGCACACCCGCGCTCGCTTCGGTACGCTGGCGGGCGACTGGGCGGCGCTGTCGAGCCTGGCCTTCGACGCCTATGAAATCCGCCACGGCCGCACCGTGTGCATCGACGATGACGAGGCGCACACCGCGTCTCCCTCGTCCACCGCGACGACTGTCGCGCTGCGCAACGAATATGACGAACCGATCGGCTGGCAGCGTGGCTCGGTGCTCGGCATCTATGCTCATGGACTGTTTGAATCGGCGGCCGTGCTGCGGCTGCTGTTCGGCGCTGAAGTGCGCACGCTCGATGCGGTGTTCGACGGCCTCGCCGACTGCATCGACGAGCACTTCGAGCCCGGTGTGCTGATGGGCTTGCTGGGCGGTTCACCGCCGCCCGCTTCCACGAATTCCTGAACACCGCCTTTCCCATGAGTCCTTCCATCGACATCCCCGACTTCGATCCGACCGCGTTGCGTGCCCGCCTTCAGCACCGTCTCGACCACAAGACCAAACCGCTCGGATCGCTGGGCCTGATCGAAACGCTGGCCTTGCAGATCGGGCTGATCCAGCGCACCGAGCAGCCGTCGCTCGTGCAGCCCCAGATGGTTGTCTTCGCCGGTGATCACGGGCTGGCGGCGCGCGGGGTGTCGGCCTATCCGTCGGATGTGACCTGGCAGATGGTCGAGAACTTCCTGGCAGGCGGCGCAGCGGTCAGCGTGCTCGCGCGCCAGCATGGCCTCGCACTCACGGTCGTCGATGCCGGCGTGCGCCATGATTTCGCGCCGCGCATCGGGTTGCTCGACCGCAAGATCGCGGCGGGCACCGCCGACTCGCATGAAGGTCCCGCGATGACCGCGGCGCAGTGCGCACAGGCGGTGCAAGCGGGCCGCGAGGTGGTGCGCGACTTGCCCGGCAACGCGGTGCTGCTGGGTGAAATGGGCATCGGCAACACCTCGAGCGCCTCACTGCTGCTGGCGCGGCTGGCCAACGAGCCGATCGAGCGCTGCATCGGACGCGGCACGGGCCTCGACGACACCGGCCTGCTGCGCAAACTGGCGGTGCTGCGCTGGGTGCTGGAGTTTCATTCGAAGGCGGTCGAGCCCCTGCAGGCGCTGGCCGCGTTCGGCGGTTTCGAGATCGCGATGCTGGTCGGCGCGGTGCTGCAGGCGCTCGACGAGCGGCGTGTCGTGGTCGTCGACGGTTTCATCACCGGCGCTGCGGTGCTGGTGGCGCAGCGGCTGTCCGTGGCGGCGGGCTCGTCGGTCATCGCCGGCTGCGTGTTCGCGCACCGTTCCGACGAGGCCGGTCATTCACTGATGCTGCGCGGGCTCGGTGTGACGCCGCTGCTCGATCTGGGATTGCGCCTCGGCGAGGGGTCAGGTGCGGCGCTCGCCTGGCCGCTGCTCGAAAGCGCCGTGCGCCTGCTGCGCGAGATGGCCAGCTTCGAGTCGGCCGGCGTGGCCACCGGGGCCGATGGCACGTCGGCTGCTGCTGCGGCTGGCGGGAGTTCGCCTGCATGACACCGGTCGAGCCGCCCACCGAACCCGGCGCACCGCCATCGGTTCGGGCCTCCCGCGGGTGGCGGTCGTGGCCGATGCATGAACTGAGGCTGTTCTTCGTCGCCATGCAGTTCTTCACACGGGTGCCGGTGCCGCGCTGGGTCGGCTTTGAGCCCGACTGGTTGAACCAGAGCGCGCGTCACTTTCCGGCGATCGGTCTCTTCGTCGGCGCGGTCGGGGCGCTGGTGCTGTGGGCGGCCAGCCAGGTGCTGCCGCTGCCGGTGGCGGTGCTGCTGTCGATGGCCGCGACGATGCTGCTCACCGGTGGATTCCACGAGGACGGATGGGCCGACACGTGCGACGGTCTGGGCGGTGTGGTCAGTCGAAAACGTGCGCTCGACATCATGAAGGACTCGCGCATCGGTGCCTACGGCGCGATGGGCCTGCTCACGATGCTGGCGTTGAAGGCGGCGATCCTGACATCGTTGCCGGTCGACTGGGGCTGCGCGGCGCTGCTGATCGGCCACACCGCGTCGCGGGCGGCGTCGACGGCGCTGATCCGCTTCCTGCCGTATGCCGGCGACATCGCGCATGCCAAGGCCAAGCCGCTGGCGCAACGCATCTCGGGGGCGGGCTTTGCCGTGGCCGTCGGCTGGGCGCTGGTGGTGGCGCTGGCGCTTGCGCTGCGGCAGCCGTTGTGGACCGTGCCGGTGATCGGGGGCGTCGTGTTCGCGGCCCTCGGGGCGCTGTGGTGCGCACGCTGGTTTCGTCGGCGGCTCGGCGGGGTCACCGGCGACACGCTGGGTGCTGCGCAACAGCTCACCGAACTGCTGGTGCTGCTGTCGTGGGCCGCGGCATGGGGAGGCATGCCTGGCGGGTGAGCGCCGTCTCGCGGCGGATTTTCCCGACCCGCCCTTGCCGTGCCTGTGGCGCCATCCGAAGCCGATCGGTGCCGTGGGCCGCTGCATCGGCCGCACCGACCTGGCCGTCGACCCTCGCAAGGCCAAGAGGCTGGCGCACCGCATCCGATCGCACGCGCGCCGGCACCGGCTGCCGCGCGAGGTGTGCACGTCGCCGTTGCGACGCAGCGCCGATGTCGGCCGCTGGCTCGCGCGCTGGGGCTGGAGCCATCGGGTCGATGCGGCACTCACCGAAGTCGACTTCGGCGCGTGGGACGGCTTGTCGTGGAGTGCGATCGGTGAGCCGGCTGTCACGGCGTGGTGTGCCGATTTCGCCAACTACGCAGGCCACGGCGGCGAAACCCTGTCGGCGCTGTTCGAGCGTTGCGCGATCTGGCTCGATGAAGCCCGCACGCGATCGACCCGCTGCGTCGTCGGTCACGCGGGCTGGATCAACGCGGCACGCCTGCGGACAGAAGGCCGCCACCCGCCTCGGGACGCCAGCGACTGGCCGGCGCCGATCGGCTATGCGCGACGAATGGACCCGGTCGTGACGACCCTGCGCACGGGGCGCCCGGAGTCGGGCCGTGTCAACCGGGCCGGGCCGTCGGAGTTATTCAATGGTGCAGTTCAGAAAAACGGGATCTCAGTTGAATGAATCCATTCCCAAGAAAAAGAGTCCCGAACGAAGACTCACCCAACATCTGCGTCAACTCGGTCCGGGGCTGATCACCGGCGCCGCCGACGACGACCCGAGCGGCATCGCCACCTATTCGCAGGCGGGCGCCCAGTTCGGCTATGCGCTGCTCTGGACCGTGGTCTTCACGCTGCCGCTGATGGTGGCGATCCAGATCGTCAGCGCGCGCATCGGCTACGTCACGCGGTGCGGGCTCGCCGCCAACATCAAGTCGGCCTTCCCGCGCTGGGTGCTGCTGTTGGTCGTCGGCCTGCTGCTGCTTGCCAACACGCTCAACGTGGCTGCCGACATCGCGGCGATGGCCCAGGCCCTGCGTCTGCTGGTCGGCGGTTCGGCTCACGTCTATGCGGTCACGTTCGGCCTGCTGTGTCTCGTCCTGCAGGTGTTTCTTCCGTACCAGACCTACGTGCGCTGGCTGAAGTGGCTGACGCTCGCGCTGCTGGCCTATGTGGCGGTGGTGTTTTCGCTGCACCTGGATTGGCGCGAGGTTGCGAGCGCCATCGTGCGACCGCACATGCCGGCCGGCCACGAAGCGCTGCTGACGGTGGTGGCCGTGTTCGGCACCACGATCAGCCCGTACCTCTTTTTCTGGCAGGCGGCACAGGAGATGGAGGACACGAAGGCGAATGCCGGCGAAGCACGCACCGCGTCCAACGTGCGGCGCCATCTTCGGCGCATCAAGGCCGACACGATCGTCGGGATGACGTTCTCCAACCTGATCGCCTTCTTCATCATCCTGAGCACCGCCGCCACGCTCCACGTTGCCGGCGTCACGGACATCCAGACGTCGGCGCAGGCCGCCGAGGCCCTGCGACCACTGGCCGGCGACCTGACTTTCGTGCTGTTCAGCCTCGGCATCATCGGCACGGGGATGCTGGCGGTGCCGGTGCTGGCGGGCTCGGCCGCGTACGCAGTGGCCGAAGCGGCGGGGTGGCACGGCAGTCTCAGCCTGCGTCTCGACCACGGCGAGGGACGTGGTTTCTATGGCGTGATCGCGGCGGCCACGGTGGGCGGGGTGATCCTGTGCTTCCTGCCCACCGACCCCGTCAAGGAGCTGTTCTGGTCGGCGGTGCTGAACGGGGTCATCGCGGTGCCGATCATGGCGGTGATGATGCTGCTGGCGACGCGGCGTGCGACCATGGGAGCTCAGGTCATCGGCTCGCGGCTGCGCTGGCTCGGATGGATCGCCACCGCGCTGATGGCGCTGACCGTCATCGCGATGTTCGCGACCGTCTGACCCGCACCTGCCGATGAGTTGCTCAGGTCACTCAGGCTCGGCATCGATATCGAATCAACCCGGGAAGGTCACATGAGACGTCTGGTTGCTCATCTGCGCGTGCGCCCGCGACTGACGGTGTCCGTGGCGGTTGGCGTCATCGCTGCGTGGCTGCTGCCTGGCGCGTACAGCGCTGTCACCCGAGGCCTGTTCGGCTGGAACGTGTCGGTGTGGCTGTACCTGGCGCTTGCCGGCTGGATGATGCTGCGCGCCGATCATGCCCGGCTGCGACAGGTGGCGGTCGCGCAGGCCGAAGCGGCGGCGGCCGTGCTGGTCATCGTCATCCTGGCTGCGTTGATCAGCCTGGTGGGCATCGTCGCCGAACTGATGGCGGCCAAGGTGCCAGGCACTCCGCATGCCGTGTCGCACGTGTTTTTCGCGCTCGCCACGGTCGCCGGATCGTGGCTGCTCGTGCCGACCACCTTCGCGCTGACATACGCCAGTCAGTACTACCGTACCGCGCACGGCAGCGGTCTGAACTTTCCGCATGCCGAGGGTGCATTCAAGCCCGACTACGCTGATTTCCTGTATTTCTCGTTCACGATCGCTGTGGCCTCGCAGACCGCCGACGTCAGCGTGTCGACGCAGGCGATGCGCCGACTGGTGCTGCTGCAGTCGGTGCTGTCGTTCGCCTTCAACACCGCCATCCTGGCGTTCACGATCAACATCGC
>JARXKP010000212.1 GCA_030271615.1 Pseudomonadota bacterium | reverse complement strand
GCTGGCCAAACGCTGGCGAGGTCAGGCCCGTACCCGCGAATTGCCGATCATCATGTTGACCGCGCGTGCCGAAGAGGGCGACATGATCTCGGGCCTCGATGCGGGCGCGGACGACTACCTGACGAAGCCGTTTTCCACCAATGAGTTGCTGGCTCGCATTCGGGCAGTACTGCGCCGCAAGGCCCCCGAGGCACTCGATACGCTGGTCGATGTGGCCGGGTTGAAGCTCGATCCCGCCACTCGTCGAGTGGCGCGCGATGACCGCGAGGTGCGCATCGGGCCGACGGAGTTCCGCTTGCTGCACTTCTTCATGACGCATCCGGAGCGGGTACACAGCCGGGCACAGTTGCTCGACCGCGTCTGGGGCGATCACGTGTTCATCGAAGAGCGCACGGTCGACGTTCACGTGAAGCGTTTGCGAGAGGCGCTGGAGCCTGTCGGCTGCTCCCGCATGATAGAAACGGTACGCGGTGCCGGCTACCGCCTGACCCAACAAGCACAGGCGCTCTCCGCCTGATCGGGCAGGGAGTCATTGTCGATGGGCTGGCTTTTTCCTCGCTTGCTGGCAACCGTTCTGAGCGTGTTGCTGGCCGCGACAGTGGGATGGTTGATCGGGGCGGTGTGGCAGTGGCCGGTGATCGGAGCGCTGACCGGTGCTGTGGCGGGGGCATTCGCCTATTCGCTGATCGATGCGCTGCGGGTGCAGCGCTTCATGCACTGGTTGCGCCATCAGGGTGGCGAGCCGGCGCCACGTGACGCCGGGTTCTGGGGTGAGGTCGGCTACCGTGTCGAGCGGTCGTTGCGATCGCTCGAAAGACAAGTTGACACCGAACAGAACCGGCTGGAACAGTTCCTGTCGGCTATCGAGGCATCGCCGAATGGCGTGGTGCTGCTGGACGAAAACGACCAGATCGTCTGGTGCAACTCCGTGGGGGCTGATCACTTCGGTCTTGATCCTCAACGTGATCGGATGCAGGCGATCACCAACCTCGTTCGAGCGCCGATATTCGTGGCCTACATGCAGGCGGGGGTTTTCGACGAGGCCGTGAGTTTCCCCGGACCCGGAGCGCGTGGAACGGTGTCGGTGCTGATCCGGCCGTATGGCGACGGCATGAAGCTCGTCTTGTCGCAGGACATCACCGAGCGCGAACGAAACGACAGCATGCGGCGGGGCTTTGTCGCCAATGTCTCGCACGAGATCCGCACGCCGCTGACGGTGCTGTCCGGATTCATCGAGACGATGTCCAGCCTTCAGCTGTCCGAGGTCGAGCGGCGTCGGGTCATCGAACTGATGGCGCAGCAGGCGCAGCGCATGCTGCTGCTCGTGGGCGATCTGCTGACTTTGGCCCAGCTCGAAGGCAGTCCGCGGCCTGCTGCAGACCGATGGGTGCCTGTCCAGCCGCTGTTGAAACAGGTGCATTCGTCGGCGGAGGCCCTTTCGGCGGGGCGACACACCCTGCTTTTCAGCGACCCATCGATCTCAGAGGGTGGCGGCGATCTTATTGCCGGCGCAGAGCAGGAGTTGCACAGTGCCGTCTCCAATCTGGTCAACAACGCCATCCGCTACACCCCGACAGGCGGTGTGGTCCAGGTGTCGTGGTCGATACGCGGCGATGGCGTTGGCGAACTGGAGGTTCGCGACAGCGGCATCGGCATTGCCAGGGAGCACTTGCCGCGATTGACCGAACGCTTCTATCGTGTCGACGGCAGCCGCTCGCGAGACACCGGGGGCACCGGTCTCGGATTGTCGATCGTGAAGCATGTCGCGCAGCGGCACGGCGGCGAATTGGAGATTCGCAGCGAACCAGGCAAGGGCTCCAGCTTCAAGCTGACGTTTCCTGCTGCACGTGTGCGTGCAGCTGCACGGCCTGGTGAGTTGCCGCAGACGACGGTGGCCCTGACCCATTCAGGCGAGGATGCCCACGTCGCCATCAGCTGAATCGCCTTGATGCGAGGCCGGCTGTCAGTCCGGCTGGGTCATCGACCACGCTCTGGGTCGTTGCGCTCCTGACGGCGGTAAATCACCGTCCACTCCGCTCGGTCTGTCGGGCGGGATTCACGCGCCACCAGCGCCCAGCCCACCGGCGTGGGATGTTTGCCTCGCCGAGCTTCGATCTGCAGCAGGTAGTCGCATGACGTGCTCGACGAGGTTCCATTGCCGTCGATGCGAAAGCCGCCGAAATACTCGAGTGCGGCTTGCAGGCTGCGTTGGATGCGCGGTGTCGCGATGCATGCGTTCTCGGGGACATGTAGCGCCACGCGATCCACCAGCGGTCGCAGACTGCGTGCGTAATCCAGCACCGGCAGCATCAAGGTCATCAATAGCAGCCAGCACAACGCCACGCCACTGGCGGGCAGCACCAGGCTCTTCCACATCGCGTACTGATTGCGTCCTGTTCTCCAGCGAACCAGCCAAACCCAAGCCAGGCTGCCGGCGCTGGCGAGAATCAGGGCGAATAGCGAAAAGTGCGACGTGAATCCTGGCGCCAGCTTTACCACGTTCAAAGCCGGGCGCGCCGGAACGCCGACTTGAAGCGACGCATAGATGACCCAGAACGCCATCGCGCACAAGCTGAAGAAGAACACCGAAAACCAGTCGACCGCTGCAGCGGTGCTGCGTTTGAGCGTCGGCAGTGCAAAGGCTGCCAGCAGTGCCCACGCAGGCAGTGACAGCATCAACACGCGATCTTGTCCACCGGTCACGACGCTGGCGGCTGCGGTGACCGCCACGCAGCCGAGGGGGACCGCAATGTGGCGATTCAGGACATGGCGACGCCATTGCCAGAGCGTCCACAGTGCCATCGGCCAGGCCGGCCACAGGAACCACAGCCACTGTCGGGGAACGGCGAGCACTTGCTCGATCGTCCGATAGTTCCCGACCTGCCATCCCCAGAGTCCAAACCCGGTAGCTATCGCGGCCGTCAATGCGGTGGCCGCGGCTACCCACGGTGTGAACCGGCGAACGATCGGGTAGTTGGATCGAACACACACCCCGATTCCAGTCAGGCCCAAAGCGAGCGCAATACTGGGTGCTCCGCTGGCTGCCAGCGCAGGCAAGCCGATCAGCATGGCGACCTTTGGGCGTGGACCTCGGAATGGACTGGCGGACAGCGCGTAGATGAATAGCGCCACGCATGCCAGCTGCCCCAGTTCCGGGGTTGTCTCGTGCCCGAGTTGCAGCAAGCCCAACGTCGAGATCAGCGCGAGCAGTGCGCCGTCGGCCATTGCTCTCGCATAGTCGACCGGATCGGCCTCGCCACCGAAGGCGAACGGCAATGGTTGCGCGGCTTCGGTTCGCGCCAGGTAGTAAGCCGCGTACCAGGTTAGCAACAGCACCGACACCAGCAGCATCGCGAATGGAAGACGTGCCGCCAGCGCAGGATCGACCCACGGGCTCAGAAGGCGGATGAAAGCCGCGCCGAGCCAGTAGGGCAGCGGTGAGGTGTCGGCCCCCACGCCGCCCACGGTCGGCATCCACCACGAGGACCGGCCCTCCGCAATGCTGACCATGTAGCCGAACGCGGTCACGTCGGCATTGCGCCAGGGGTCACGGCCGAAAACACCCGGTAGCACATAGGCGGCACAGAACAGCAACAACGCCCAGCGCGGCAGGCGCTGCACGGCACGCTGGGACACCAGGGCAGGGTTGAGTGAAGAGTTCAGCATCCAAAAAAAAGGCAGCCGAGGCTGCCTTTTTGATTGTGCGGGCGCAGTACCCCGCGTTACTTCTTCAAGTGCGCAAACTTGTTGCGGAATTTTTCGACGCGGCCACCCAGAGAATCGATGCTCTTTTGCGTACCTGTGTAGAACGGGTGCGATTCGCTGGTGGTCTCGAGCTTGAACAGCGGCACTTCACGGCCATCGTCCAGCTTGATGGTTTCCTTCGCCGTGGCGCATGAGCGCGTGACGAACTTGAAACCGTTGGACAAATCCACGAAGCAAACGTCGCGGTAGTTGGGGTGAA
The DNA here is from genome assembly GCA_030271615.1 of Pseudomonadota bacterium. Lineage (GTDB taxonomy): Bacteria > Pseudomonadota > Gammaproteobacteria > Burkholderiales > Burkholderiaceae_C > PBB1. The sequence goes on along the minus strand of JARXKP010000212.1, from coordinate 2,283 downwards.
TGCCGTCTTTCATTGAAACCTCTGCGCTTGTGTTGCGGGAGCCACGTCGAACCGTTCAACGCACTTGCCGATAGGAGGAAAGCCGATGATTATAAGTCGGGCGTGCCTGTTTTTCTTGGACGGCCTGTTCCTCAACCGCCTCGACGCATCATGTCGAAGAAGTCGTGGTTGGTCTTGGTCGATTTCATCTTGTCGAGGATGAATTCCATCGCCTCGATCTCGTCCATCGGATAGAGCAGTTTTCGCAGAATCCATGTTTTCTGGAGAATTTCCGGCTTCAGCAAGAGTTCTTCACGGCGTGTGCCGGACTTGTTGAGCAGGATCGACGGGTAAACGCGTTTCTCGGCCATGCGGCGATCGAGGTGGATTTCGCAGTTGCCGGTGCCCTTGAACTCTTCGTAGATCACCTCGTCCATGCGCGAACCGGTATCGACCAGCGCGGTGCCGATGATGGTGAGCGAGCCGCCTTCCTCGATGTTGCGCGCCGCGCCGAAGAATCGCTTCGGCCTCTGCAAGGCATTGGCATCGACACCGCCCGTCAGCACCTTGCCGCTCGAAGGCAGCACGTTGTTGTAGGCACGGGCCAGTCGGGTGATCGAGTCGAGCAGGATCACCACGTCTTTCTTCATCTCGACCAGGCGCTTCGCGCGTTCGATCACCATTTCGGCGACTTGCACGTGTCGCTGCGCCGGCTCGTCGAAGGTCGAGCTGATGACCTCGCCGCGCACGGTGCGCTGCATCTCGGTCACTTCCTCTGGGCGCTCATCGACCAGCAGCACGATCAGGTGCGCTTCGGGGTAGTTGGCGACGATGGCGTGCGCAAGCTGCTGCATCATCACCGTCTTGCCGCTTTTCGGCGCCGACACCAGCAGTGCGCGCTGGCCCTTTCCGATCGGCGCGATCAGGTCGACGATGCGTGCGGTGATGTTCTCGTCGGATTTGATGTCACGTTCCAGCTTGAACTGCTCTTTGGGGAAGAGCGGTGTCAGGTTCTCGAACATGATCTTGTTCTTGCTCTCCTCCGGTGTCAGGCCGTTGACCTTGTCGACCTTCACCAGAGCGAAGTAGCGTTCACCGTCTTTCGGAACCCGCACTTCGCCCTCGACGTCGTCGCCGGTGTGCAGGTTGAATCGGCGGATCTGGCTCGGGCTCAGGTAGATGTCGTCGGTCGACGCCATGTAGCTGGCATCCGGCGCGCGCAGAAAACCGAAGCCGTCAGGCAGCACTTCGAGCACGCCGTCGCCGAACACCTGTTCGCCGCCCTTGGCGCGCTTCTTCATGATCGCGAACATCAACTCCTGCTTGCGCAAGCGGGTGACGTTCTCGATCTCCAGCGCTTCACCCATCGCGATGAGTTCGGAGACGTGGAGCGCTTTCAGTTCAGACAGGTGCATGGAGGCAAAACCGGGAAGGTGAACAACAGGTGTTTCCGATCGCGAATGCAGCCTGAGAACAGGTGCTTTCGTGAGGCAGCGCTGACATCGACATGTCGCGCAACGAAAGGGAGGGGTAGGGCCGCCGACTTGTGGTCTTGCGGAATCACTTGATCGCCGGAGCCCAAGAATCGGACTGCGAGCGATAGGCAGGATGGAGCGGAGAGCTCCACCCGACTGCCGCAGATTATAGGTTGCCGTCGATAAAAGCTGTCAACTGGGCTTTCGTCAGGGCGCCGACCTTGGTCGCCGCCAACTGACCATCCTTGAAAAGCATCAGCGTGGGGATGCCTCGGATGCCGTACTTGGCCGGGACATCGCGGTTCTCGTCGACGTTCATCTTGGCGACCTGCAGGCGGCCATCGTAGGCCTTCGACACCTCGTCAAGGATCGGCGCGATGGCCTTGCACGGGCCGCACCATTCGGCCCAGTAATCCACCAGCACGGGTTGGCTGGATTGGATGACGTCGCTGTCGAACGACGCATCGGAAATATGTTTGATCAGTTCGCTGCTCATGGAATCTTCCTGGTACGAGCGAGCCCGAAGGTAGGCTGCAAGGCACAATGATTTTGACACAACGGGTGCTCTGGCTCACGTCCTGCGGCAGTGGCGAGACGAGTCCTTTTCTATCGCCATGATCACAAAAATCTTTCTTGAGGATGCGGGTGCCGACCCCTGGTCGGTTGCTGCCGCAGTGTCGATGCGCTGGGCTGAAGAACAGTGCCTGGCCCTGCGCGACGCCGTGTTCTTGGTGCCCTTTGCGCAGCATCTTCCCTTGGCTCGCCAGGCGTGGTCGACGCAAGATGCGTGGATGCCGCGTGTTGAAACGACCCAGACGCTGGCACGCAG
>JARXKP010000211.1 GCA_030271615.1 Pseudomonadota bacterium | reverse complement strand
CAAGGGCATCGCGGTGTCGTCGGGTTCGGCCTGTCCCTCGGCCAGCCTCGAGCCCAGCTATGTGCTGCGCGCGCTCGGCCGCAGCGACGAACTGGCGCATTCGAGCCTGCGCATGACGATCGGCCGCTACACGACGGCCGAAGAGATCGACTACGTGATCACCACGCTGAAGGACTGCGTCGCCAAGCTGCGCGAGTTGTCACCGCTGTGGGACATGTACAAGGACGGTGTCGACATCAGCACCATCCAGTGGGCCGCCCACTGAGCGCGGCCCGGCACCTGTTGAATTGTTGGGAGAAGAGTCATGGCATACAGCGAAAAAGTCATCGAGCACTATGAGCATCCGCGCAACGTCGGCTCGTTCGACAAGGGCGACGAGACGGTCGGCACCGGCATGGTCGGCGCCCCGGCCTGCGGTGACGTGATGAAGCTGCAGATCAAGGTCAATCCCGTGACCGGCCTGATCGAGGACGCCAAGTTCAAGACCTATGGCTGCGGCTCGGCGATTGCGTCGAGCTCGCTGGTCACCGAATGGATCAAGGGCAAATCGCTCGACGAGGCCTTGACCATCAAGAACACCCACATCGCCGAAGAACTGGCGTTGCCGCCGGTCAAGATCCATTGTTCGATCCTGGCCGAGGACGCGATCAAGGCGGCGGTCAACGACTACAAGGCCAAGGCCGCCGCAGTCTCTTCAACGGCCACGGCCGATACCACCACGCATTGAAACCATGGCTGTCACACTGACTGAAGCGGCGGCCCGGCACGTCACGCGATACATCGGCAAGCGCGGCAAGGGCGTGGGCGTGCGATTGGGCGTGCGCACGACGGGGTGTTCCGGTCTGGCTTATGAGATCGAGTACGCCGACAACGTGGCGCCCGAAGACACCGTGTTTGAGAACCACGGTGTGAAAGTGCTGGTCAATCCCAAAAGCCTGCCGTACATCGATGGCACCGAACTCGACTTCGTGCGTGAGGGCTTGAACGAGGGTTTCAAATTCAACAACCCGCGCGAGAAAGATCGCTGCGGCTGCGGCGAGTCTTTCCGGGTTTGACTTCCCGGTTTACTGCTCCGGGCGCGGCTCTCCGATCCGCGCCCTTTTCAATGGTGCGCTTCGATTCACGGGTCTGCGATGAAGCTCGACAGCGACGACTTTGAACTCTTTGGCGTGCCCCGGCAGTTCGACCAGGACGCCGCCGCGCTGGACGCCCGCTGGCGGACCTTGCTGACCGAAGTCCATCCGGACCGATTCGTCAGCGAGGGAGCCTCCGCCCAGCGCCTCGCCATGCAGTGGTCGGTGCGGATCAACGAAGCGCATCGCCGCCTGAAGGATCCCGTCCGGCGAGCGGCCTACCTGTGCGAACTGCAGGGTGCTCCGATCAACGCCGAAGACAACACCGCGATGCCGGCCGGTTTTCTGATGCAGCAGATGGAGTGGCGCGAGTCGCTCGACGAAGCGTTCGGTCTGGCCGAGGTCAAGGCGTTGGCGAGCGCCGTGGCGGTCCATCGCGACAGCGCGTTGGCCGAGTTGCGTGTGCTGATCGACGATCGGAAAGACCACGCGGTGGCGGCGCAGCAGGTCAGAGCCCTGATGTTCGTCGAGCGCTTTGCGCGCGACGTCGATGCGCGCCTCGAAGCGCTGGAACAATAGACGGATGGCTCTTCTTCAAATCTCTGAACCCGGCGGTGCGCCGGACCCGCACCAGCGCCGCATCGCGGTGGGCATCGACCTCGGAACGACGCACTCGCTGGTCGCGTCTGTGCGCAACGGTGTTGCCGAATGCCTGCCCAATGCAGCGGGCCGCGTCATCCTGCCGTCGGCCGTCCGCTACCTGCCCGACGGTCGTCGCCAGATCGGTGCCGACGCGCTCGCCGAAGCCGCGAGAGACCCGCACAACACGCTGCTGTCGGTCAAACGCTTCATGGGCCGCGGCCTCGCCGACATCGCCGATCGCGGCAAGCTGCCGTATGACTTCGTCGACGCTCCGGGCATGCTGCAGATTCGCACCGTCGATGGCGTCAAGTCACCGGTCGAGGTGTCGGCGGAGATCCTCGCGACGCTGCGTCAGCGCGCCGAAGACACCTTCGATGACGATCTGTTCGGCGCTGTCGTCACGGTGCCGGCTTACTTCGACGACGCACAGCGACAGGCCACCAAGGATGCCGCGCAGCTCGCCGGGCTCAACGTGCTGCGGCTCATCAACGAACCGACCGCTGCGGCCATCGCCTACGGCCTGGAGAACGGCTCCGAGGGCCTGTACGCGGTCTACGACCTCGGTGGCGGCACCTTCGACATCTCGCTGCTGCGCTTGAGTGCGGGCGTGTTCGAGGTCGTCGCCACGGGCGGCGATTCGGCGCTGGGCGGAGATGATTTCGACCACGCGCTGGCCGATTGGGCGCTGGCGCAGACGGGCATGAAGGCCGATTCGGCGCAGGACAAGCGCGCTGTGCTGGTGGCCGCGCGGGCGGCCAAGGAAAAGCTGTCTGCGGCCGACCACGCGACGCTGGCGTGCCCCTTGTCGGGCAGCTCTGCCAGCGACAACGCCGCTGCGACCGAGCTGTCGGTACGCGTCACCCGCGACCAGTTCAACGCGATCACGCACGATCTGCTTTCGCGCACCGTCACCGTGCTGCGCAAGGTGCTGCGCGACGCCCAGACCGACAAGTCGGCGGTGCAGGGCGTCGTGATGGTCGGCGGCTCGACGCGCATGCCGGCGGTGCAGGCGGCGGTGGCCGAATTTTTCGGCAAGGCACCGCTGAACAATCTCAATCCGGACGAGGTCGTGGCACTCGGAGCGGCCTTGCACGCGCACACCCTGGCGGGCAACGCCGGCGCCGAGGAAATGCTGCTGCTCGACGTGATCCCGCTGTCGCTGGGCCTGGAAACGATGGGCGGCCTGGTCGAACGCATCATCCCGCGCAACAGCTCGATTCCGACCGCGCGCGCGCAGGACTTCACCACCTTCAAGGACGGGCAGACCGCACTGGCGATCCATGTGGTGCAGGGCGAGCGCGAACTGGTCAGCGACTGCCGATCGCTGGCCCGCTTCGAGCTGCGCGGCATCCCGCCGATGGTGGCCGGTGCGGCGCGCATCCGCGTCAGCTTCACCGTCGACGCCGACGGCATGCTGAGCGTCGCAGCGCGCGAGGAGGGCTCGGGCGTCGAAGCGTCGATCGCGGTGAAGCCGAGCTACGGCCTGGCCGACGAAGACATCGCGCGCATGCTCAGCGAAAGCTTCACCACCGCTGAGGTCGACATGAAGGAACGCGCGCTGCGCGAGTCACGTGTCGAGGCCGAGCGCATGACGCTGGCGACCCGTGCGGCGATGTCGGTCGATGGCGACCTGCTCGACGCGAAGAACACGGCGGCTGTCGAGGCTCTGCTCGAACGGCTGGAGTCGACGCGGCAAGGCCTCGATCACCACGCGATCGACGATGCGGTCGAAGCACTCGCCAAGGGCACCGAGGCATTCGCGGCCGAACGAATGAACCGCAACATCCGCAAGGCCCTCGCCGGGCGCAAGGTCTCGGAGGTCTGACCCAGCATGCCCATGATCAAGATACTTCCTCACGCAGAGTACTGCCCGTCAGGCACCGAGATTCAAGCGCAGCCCGGCACCTCGATCTGCGAAGCACTGCTCGAAAACGGCATCGAGATCGAACACGCGTGCGAGATGAGCTGTGCCTGCACCACCTGCCACGTGGTGGTGCGGCAGGGTTTCGCGTCGCTGGGCGAAATGGACGAGACCGAAGAAGACCTGCTCGACCGCGCCTGGGGTCTTGAGCCCAATTCACGCCTGTCGTGTCAGGCCATCCTGGCGCAGCAGGACGTGACGATCGAGATACCGAAGTACACGATCAATCACGCCAAGGAAGTGCACTGACCTCCCGGAGGTCGCTACTTTCCGATGATGGTCAAGCGGCTTGCCGCTCCACGTGCCCGTGCCGCGTGTACAGGAAGTCCAGCACCTCCTTGCGGTAGTTCACGTAGCGGGTGTCCGCCGCGAGTTCGACGCGGTTGCGAGGGCGCGGCAGTTGCACGCTGACGATCTCGCCGATGGTGGCCGCGGGGCCGTTGGTCATCATCACGATGCGGTCCGACAGCAGCACGGCTTCATCGACATCGTGGGTCACCATCACCACGGTGCTGTGGGTGCGCTGCACGATCTTCAGCAACTCGTCCTGCAGCTTGGCGCGGGTCAGTGCGTCGAGGGCGCCGAAGGGCTCGTCCATCAACAGCACCTTCGGTTCCATGGCCAGCGCGCGGGCGATGCCGACGCGCTGCTTCATGCCGCCCGAGATCTCGTTCGGACGCTTCTCCGCGGCATGACCCATGTCGACCAGTTCGAGTGCCGCCGTGGTGCGTGCGTCGAGTTGTGCTTTCGATTCGGTGGCACCGAAGACGCGCTCGACGCCGAGGTGCACATTCTCGAAGCAGGTCAGCCACGGCAACAGCGAATGGTTCTGGAACACCACCGCCCGCTCCGGACTTGGCGCCGCGATCTCGCGGTTGTCGCAGAGCAGGGTGCCCGAGGTCGGCAGTGTCAGTCCGGCGATCAGATTCAGCAGCGTGGACTTGCCGCAGCCCGAGTGACCGATCAGCGTCATGAACTCGCCTTTGGCCACGCTGAGGTTGATGTCGCGCAATGCGTGGAAGCTGCCTTTCTTGGTGTGAAAGGTCATCTCGGCGTTTTCGACCAGGATGAAGTTTCTCATGGTGCGTGATCCTTCAAAGGGAGTGTGGAGGCCAATCGCGACAGCGCGCGGTTTGCATGCTCAGGTGTCTGCATAGCTGAAACGCTTGGCGACGGCCACCAGCGCGGTCTCCAGCAGCAGACCGACCACGCCGATCACGACGATCGCGATGATGATGTGCTTGACGTTCAGGTTGTTCCACTCGTCCCAGACCCAGAAGCCGATGCCGACGCCACCGGTCAGCATTTCCGCGGCCACGATTACCAGCCAGGCCGTGCCCACCGACAGGCGAACACCCGTCAGCATGTAGGGCAGCACCGCCGGGAAGAGGATCTTCGTGATGACCTTCCACTCGGACAGGTTCAACACCCGTGCCACGTTCAGGTAATCGACCGGAACACGCTGCACGCCGACCGCGGTGTTGATGATCATCGGCCAGATCGAGCAGATGAAGATGGTCCAGATGGCCGCCGGGTTGGCGGCCTTGAACACCAGCAATCCGATCGGCAACCAGGCCAGCGGCGACACCGGCCGCAGCAGGCTGATCAGCGGCGACAGCATGTCGTTGAGCACCTTGAAGCGGCCGATCATGAAGCCCAGCGGGATGCCGACCGCGGCGGCCAGACCGAATCCCACCGCCACGCGCTCGAGCGAGAACAGGATGTTCCAGCCGATGCCCTGGTCGTTCGGGCCTTTGCTGTAGAACGGATCTGCAAAGAGTTCCACCGCCGACTTGAAGGTTTCCGTCGGTGTCGGAAACGTGGTGCTGTTGATCGTGGCCAGCGCCCACAACGCGACGAGCAGTGCCATGCCGGCGACCGGTGACAGCAACTTCAGCGACAACGCGCCCCAGTCGATCGGCACCGTCTTGACCGCTGCCTGAACCGGGGCAACAGGCTCTGCCGACGGGCCGGTGGCACCTTTGTCGCGCGCCAGCTTTTGCGCTTTCAGTTCGGCCGATGCCGCGAGAGGCGAATGAAACACTGCACTGACCATGATGAACTCCTGGTGGTGGGTATGAGGTCGGTGGAATCAGGCCTTGATGGCGAAGCTGTCGGCGTATTTCTTGGGGTCCTTGCCGTCCCAGACCACGCCGTCGATCAGCTTGCTGGTGCGCATCACGTCCTTCGGCACATTGGCCTTCACGCCAGCAGCGGCTTGCTTGTACAGATCGATCTGATTGATCTGCTTGGCGACGGCCAGGTAGTCCGGGTGCTCCTTGATCAAGCCCCAGCGCTTGTGCTGCGTGAGGAACCACATGCCGTCCGACAAGTACGGGAAGTTCACCGCGCCGTCGTTGAAGAACTTCATGTAGTTCGGGTCGTCCCAGGTCTTGCCCAGCCCGTTCTGGTAGCGGCCCAGGATGCGCTGGTTGATGGCATCGACGCTGGTGTTCACATAGGACTTGTCGGCGATGGTCTCGGCCATCTTGTTCTTGTTCTGCAAGCCTGAATCGATCCAGCGGCTGGCCTCGAGCACGGCCATCATCACTGCGCGCGCCGTGTTCGGATACTTCTTCACGAACTCGCCGGTGGTGCCGAGCACCTTTTCGGGATGGTCTTTCCAGATGTCCTGCGTGGTGACGGCGGTGATGCCGATGCCGTCGATGATGGCGCGGTG
>JARXKP010000210.1 GCA_030271615.1 Pseudomonadota bacterium | reverse complement strand
CCTGGAACGAGCCGTCGCGGGTGTAGCCGGTGGTGCCGTCCTGCATCTGCACTTGAAAGAAACCATGGCCGCTGACGGCCACGTCGAGCGGGTTGCTGCTTTGCTGCAGGTTGCCTTGCGCGAAGCTGCGCGAGGTCGCGACCGCACGCGTGCCGAGGCCGAGCTGCAGGCCGGTCGGCAAGGTGGTCTGGTCGGTGCTGTTGGCTCCGGCCTGTCGCAGGTTCTGGTACATCAGGTCCTCGAACACCGCATGCGACTTCTTGTAGCCGTTGGTCGACACGTTGGCGAGGTTGTTGGATATGGTGTCCAGCTGCAGCTGCTGGGCCTCCATGCCGGTCTTCGATATCCACAGTGAACGCATCATGGCGCGGGTCCTTCAGTCATCGATCGCTGCGCGGCAGCGATCAGTTCATCGTCAGCAGTTGCGAGGCGGCCTTCTCGTCGCTCTCGGCGGTCTGCATCATCTTCGTCTGGGCTTCGAACTGGCGGGCCGCGGAAATCATCGCGACCATCGTCTCGACCGAGCTGACGTTCGAACCTTCGAGCGCGCCGTCCTGCACGCGCGCCGTGGCGTCGGCCGTCAGATCGCCGTCGGCACCGCGAAACAGGCCGTCTTCACCGCGGTTCAGCGGTGCCTCGGGGGTCACCAGCTTGAGCCGGCCCACTGACGACGGACGTCCGTTGCCGACGCGCGCGCTGACGGTGCCGTCTTCGCCGATCGAGATCTCGCTGTTCGCCGGCACCTGGATCGGGCCGCCATCGCCCATCACCGACAGCCCGTTGCGGGTGGTCAGCGTGCCGTCCGAAGACACCTCGAGCGAGCCGCCGCGGGTGTAGGCCTCGGTGCCGTCCAGCCCCTGCACCGCGAGCCAGGCGTTGCCCTTCATCGCCACGTCGAGGTTGCGCCCGGTGGCCGCCACCGGCCCCGGCGTCGGGTCGTAACCGGGGGTGGATTCGAGTGCGTAGACGCGGGTGCTGGCCCCGCTGCCCTGCACCGGCACCGCGCGAAACGCCTGCAGCTCGGCGCGAAAGCCGGTGGTCGACACGTTCGCCAGGTTGTGGGCGAGCGTGTCCTGACGTTGCATCGTGGCTTTGGCGCCCGACATCGACAGGTAGATCATGCGGTCCATCGGCAGCTCCCAGGAGGCTCAGTTCAGACGTCCAGATCCGTATGGATCAGCGCAGATTGACCAGGGTCTGCAGCACCTGGTCCTGCGTCTTGATGGTCTGCGCATTCGCTTGATACAAGCGCTGCGCCGTGATCATGTTGACCAGCTCGCCGGTCAGGTCGACGTTCGACTCCTCGAGCGCACCGGCCTGCAGCGCACCATAGGTGCCGGTGCCGGGCGCGCCCGCACCGGTGGGGTCTCCAGACGCGAACGTGGGCTTCCACAGGTTCGCGCCCATCTGCTGCAGACCCTGCAGGTTCGTGAAATCGGCCAGTTGAAGCTGCGCGAGGTTCGTCGAGCGCCCGTTCGAGAACGTGGCCTTCACGACGCCGGAGGTGTCGAAGGTGATGCCCGTCAATTCGCCAGACGAATAACCATCCTGCTTCAGCTGGGACACGCTGAACCCCGAGGCGAACTGGCTGCTGCCGGTGAGATTGATGGGTAGCGCAGCGAACAGCGGCGTCGCCAGCGGCGTGGCTCGCGGGTCGATGACGCTGATGGTCGGGGTGGTCGCCGGAGCAGTCATCGCACCTGCGGCATCGAAGGTCATCGAGGTCACCAGGCCGGTGGCCGGCGTCGGGCCGTCGAACGCCTGGCCGTTGATCGACGCATAGACGTCCCACGCATTGGCCGCCGTCTTGCGGAAGTAGTAATTCATCGTCAGCGGCGCACCTTGACTGTCGTACACCGACTGCGAGGTCGAGAAGTTGTAGCTGTCCGGCTGCGCGAACGAGAACGCCGTGGTCGGCACGTCCTTCCTGGCATCGAGGTTGATCGCGAGGCGAACTCCCTTCAGGGCCGGATCGGTGCCGGAGCCGGTCGCCACGGGCAGGCCCAGCCCGCTCTGCAGCTTGATCGGCACCGCATTGCCAGCGGCCCGTCCAGCGCCTTCGTCCCACTGCTGCGCCGCAAGCTTCATGCCGCCGTTGTTGACGACATAGCCATCCCGGTTGAGCTTGAACTGGCCGTTGCGGGTGTACATGGTTTCGCCGGTGCTGGTCTGGACCTGGAAAAAACCCCGTCCGTTGATCGCCAGATCCAGCGGATTGCCGGTCGTCGTGGTGTTGCCCTGGGTGAACTGCTGCGCCACGGTCGACATGTTCACGCCGATGCCGATGCTGGTTCCGCCCGTGCCATTCATCGCGGTGGCGTACATGTCGGAGAACTCCGCGCGCGACGACTTGGCCCCATAAGTGGCCGCGTTGGCGATGTTGTTGCCGATGACCTCGAGGTTCTTGCTGGTGGCGTTCAGACCGGAGAGACCTTGCTGGAAGCTCATGGTGTGTCCTTGCTAGTGCGATGGGGCGGGAATGGAGGGGCTGGAACGGACGGTGCGCGGTTCAGTTCAGCGCCTTGACGCTGCTGTAGGGCACGCTGCCCGAGTTCTGCAATTCGAGATTGAGGGTGTTGCCGCTGGTGGTGATGGCGTTGACGCGGTCGCGCATCAGCGTCGTGGGCGTGCTGGTGACGGTGCCGTTAGACGCCGTCACGCGAAAGTGCAGGCCGCTGTCGTTGGTCGCGGTCGTGGTGGGCCAGTCGAAGCTGTGCATGCCACTGCCCATCGCGCCGAGAGCGATGGTGTCGACGACCTGACCCGCTGGCGACAGCACCTCGACCTTGACCGCGTCGGCCGCGCCGGAGAGCTCGAAACCGCCCTGTCCGACGCCGTCGGTGATGTCGAGCACATTGCCCGCCACGACCACGTCACGGCCGACCAGCGACGCGCCCTGCAGCGCCTGCATCTGGGTGAACTGGCTCGACAGGCCGCCCACTGACGTGTTGAGCGTCTCGATGCCCTTGACGGTGTTGATCTGCGCGATCTGGGTCGTCACCTGTGCGTTGTCCATCGGATTCAGCGGGTCCTGGTTCTGCATCTGCGTGATCAGCAGCTTGAGGAAGCGGTCCTGCGATCCGGCGTCGTCGGCACTGGCGGTGCCGGTCGTGCCTGAACTCGACGAACTGCTCGAATTGACGTTGAGGGTCGAAAAATCCATGGTGTGGTCCCTGTAAGGCGCAGTCGGGCTCAGTTGCCCATCTGCAGGGTCTTGAGCAGCAGCGTCTTGGCCGTGTTCATGACTTCGACGTTGTTCTGGTACGAGCGCGAGGCCGAGATCATGTTGACCATCTCCTCGACCGCATTGACGTTGCTGTAGGTCACGTAGCCGTCGGCATCCGCGGACGGGTGCTTCGGGTCGTGGACGCGACGGCCCGGCGTCTGGTCTTCGCTGATGGTGCTGACGGCGACCCCGGCCGCACCGGCATTGCCGCCAGCGGTGCCCATCATCTGGGTCTGGAAGGTCACCTGCCGCGCCTTGTAAGCGGTGCCGTCGGGACCGGCCACCGTGTCGGCGTTGGCAAGATTCGAGGCCACGACGTTGAGCCGCTGGCTCTGCGCACTGGCCGCGCTGCCCGCGACGTTGAAGATGTTCAGCATGCTCATGACTGCCCCTTGATCGCTTCAAGCATCGTGCGCACGCTGCCGTTGATGAAGCGCAGCGTGGCTTCGTACTTCACGGCGTTGTCGGCGAAGCTGGCGCGTTCGCGGTCCATGTCCACGGTGTTGTTGTCGAGGCTGCTCTGGCTTGCGGTCGAATACAGCAGGTTGGCCTGGCCCGGCGTGCCGCCGCTGCCCGCGAGATGTCCGACCTGGGTGGTGTCGAGCCGGCCGGCCGTGCCGGAACCGCTGCCGGAAGCCGCGCTCAAGCCGATGCCCGGGCCCTGCTGGCCAGTCGCATCGCGCAGCGCCTGGGCGAAATTCATGTCGTGCGACACATAACCCGGCGTGTCGGCGTTGGCGATGTTGCTGGCGAGCAGTCGCTGCCGCTCGGCGCGCAGGCTCAGGGCCTGACCCTGGAAGTCGATGGAACTGGTGAGGCGGTTGAGCATGGGGCACTCCGAGGTGGCCGATCTGCGGTCATTGTCGAGAGCGACTTCGCCAACATAAGCGGGAACAACAGGCTGAATCGCCGTCAATTCGGACGCTGGCACGGCAACGGTCGTGTCTAGAGTGCAGGGATGAAATTCCCATCTGCACCCGACCTGGCGGCGAGATCCAGCACGGCGATGGCCTCGACGATGGGGCTGATGCTGATCGTCGGCGGGTTGATCCTCGGCACGCCACTGCGCGCACGGGCCGAGGGAGCGACCGGCGAATCGATCGATGCCGCGCTCATCGACCAGGTGCGTGAGCTGGCCTTGCACGCGACGCAGCAGACCGCCCCCGTCGATGCCGAACGAGTCGGCGCCGCGAACACCAGCGGCGGGATCGGCAACCCGACGCGCTTCGACGTGGTCGTCGGCACGCTCGACCCCCGGCTGAAACTGGCACCGTGCCTGCGCATCGAACCCTACCTGCCCCCCGGCGCGCGACTGTGGGGCAAGACCCGCATCGGACTGCGCTGCGCGCAGGGCGTTCGCGCCTGGAACGTCTACCTGCCGATCACCGTTCGGGTCTACGGGACCGCGCTGGTCGCCACGCAGCCGCTGCCCGCCGGAGCCACCCTGCGCGAAGGCGATCTGAAGCGGGCTGAAATCGATCTCGCCGAAGACAACGGCTCCGTCGTGGCCAGCGCTGCGCTCGCCATCGGCCGCATGCTCGCCCGGCCCCTGGCCGCCGGACAAGGCGTGCGGGAAACCGACTTGAAGGCGCGCCTGTGGTTCGCCGCCGGCGACACCGTGAAGGTGCTCGCCACCGGCAACGGCTTCAGCGTCGCGGGCAGCGGCCAGGCACTGACCGCGGGTCTCGAAGGTCAGACCGCACGCGTGCGCACCGACGGCGGCCAGGTCATCACCGGCATGCCGATCGGCACCCGCCAGCTGGAGGTGTCTCTGTGATGGAGTTGGGTCGCGCCTTGCATCACCGTGCCCCGCAATCAAAAAGACCTAAAGTCATGGTCAGTCCGGCCGAAACACCGTTCATGTTGAAAAGGTCGCTCACTCCGCCGCCAGTCGGGAGAACATCATGAAAATCGGAAACCCTCCAGAAAAACCCGTTGCCACACCGGCAACCGCAACCACAGCACGCAATCCTGCCGATGGGACCGCGGCCGCACCGCAGGCGGCCGAAGCCAGCGCGCAGGTCGAGCTGTCAAACACGGCCGCGAATTTGCTGTCCGGCGCCAACAGCGCGGCTGGCGAGTTCGACGCTGCAAAGGTCGAGCGCATCTCGCGCGCCATCGGCCAAGGTGAGTTCACCGTCAACGCGGAGGTGATCGCCGACAAGCTGATCGCCAACGCGGCTGAAGTGTTGAACAACGGCGCGTCCAAGAGTTGACAGTCCACACGAACCCGAACTTCGCCATGACCCTGCCGCCATCGCAAAGCCTCTTGTTCGCAGCTCCTGTCCCGGGTTCGAGGGCCGATGGAGTCGATCCGGCACTGGAATCCACGCTCAGTGCGGTGGAACTCCGCCTGGCGTCGCTGGGCGAGGCCTTGCGTACCCAGGACCTGCCGTCGATCGACCTGCATGCCACCGAGTTGCACCGTGCGTTGTCGAACGCGGTCGATCATTTCTCACGCGCTGCGCGCAACGGTCCGGTGCCCCCGGCCCTGCGGCGCCGTCTGGCCAGTGCCGGCGGCACCGTGGCGGCACAGCGTGAAAGCCTGGCGCGTGCCACGGCGGCACTCGATCGGGCGATCGATGTGTTGCTGCCGCGCGAGGCACCGACCGTGTATGGGTCACATGGCGGTGCAGAGCGCATCGGTCGAAGCGGGTCGCTGCTGGCCTGAGCGCCGCATGGTTCACCCTCGTTGATGAGGGGGGCTGCTCGCGATAGACCGCACCGGGTCTCGGCCCGGCGGCCGAGTGACTTTCTTCTGCTGGCACAGCAGAAAGTCACCAAAGAAGAGTGCCTGAACACCAGCCATTTGATCGGCTCGCTTCGGCTGCACACCTCCTTCTCCGGCTCTGGCTCGAGAACACTCTCCGAACGCCTTCAGCGGTTTCCTCGCTCACACTCAAATGACTCGCAGTCGCTGCGCCTCGACCCTGCGGGTCCTCGGGCGCGGCGATGACCCCAAGGGTCAAGCCGTAACGAGAACAAGCAACTGAGCGTTAGCGAGGTGCCCACGGCAGGGGTCCGGCGACTGTTCTCGTGCCAGAGACTCTGCCGTCAGCCTTCCGGCCGCAGCGTGACCACCAAATCGGCTGGTGTTTGGACCCT
>JARXKP010000209.1:2589-6337 GCA_030271615.1 Pseudomonadota bacterium | reverse complement strand
ATCACGGTGTCGGCGGCGGTCAGGTTGAGCCCGACGCCGCCGGCCTTCAGGCTGATGAGGAAGATCGGCGCATCGCCCTCCTGGAATGACCGCACCACTTCGCCCCGGTTGGCGGTGTCGCCGGTCAGCTTGATATAGGCCAGGTTCAGGCGCGTCAGCTCGATTTCGATCAGCGCCAGCATTTCGGTGAACTGCGAGAACACCAGGATTCGCCGCCCGTCCTCGACCAAGGTGGGCAGCAGGTCGCGCAACAGGTCGAGCTTGGCCGACGGGGCGACCGATGCGCTGTGGCGATGCGCCGGCTTGGCTGCCACCGCCGCACCGAAGTCGGCGTCCCCGGTCGGTGGCATCGACGCATCGTCCTCGATGGGCGCCGCGCGCAATTTCAGCAACCGCGGATCGCAGCACACCTGTCGCAGCTTCAGCAACGCATCGAGCACGACGATCTGGCTGCGTGCGAGGCCCTGCTTGGCGATGGCTTCACGGAGCTTGCCGTCCATCGTCGCGCGCACGGTTTCATACAGATCGCGCTGTGCGCCTTCGAGTTCGACACGCAGCAGGGTCTCGGTTTTCTCGGGCAGATCCCGTGCCACCTGAAGCTTGGTGCGTCGCAGGATGAAAGGTCGCACGCGCCGCGCCAGGTGCTCGGCTTGCAACGTCTCCTGCCGCTTTTCGATCGGGTTGCGGTAATGCTCGCGAAACTGGGCTTCATTGCCCAGCAGGCCGGGGCTGACGAAGTCCATCAGGCTCCACAACTCGCCCAGGTGATTTTCGAGTGGCGTGCCCGACAGGCACAGGCGGTGACGCGCGTTCAAGGCCTTCAACGCCAGCGTCGCCTGACTGCGGCTGTTCTTGATGCGCTGGGCCTCGTCGAGCACCAGGTAGTGCCAGGTGTGGCTGGCCAGCATGGCCATGTCGCGCACCGCCAGCGGGTAGCTGGTCACGACCACGTGGGCGTTGGCGATGCCCTTGAACTGCTGCGCACGCTGCTTGCCGTGCAGCACCAGCATGCGCAGCTGCGGCGTGAAGCGTGTGGCCTCGGCCTGCCAGTTCTCGAGCAGGCTGGTCGGCACCACCACCAGGCTGGGCCGGTCGAGCCTGCCCGCATCGAGTTCGGCCTGCAGCAGCGCCAGTGTCTGCAAGGTCTTGCCCAGGCCCATGTCGTCGGCCAGCACGCCGCCGAAGCCAGCACGCCGCAGGAAATCCATCCAGGCCAGGCCGTCGAGCTGATAGGGCCGCAATTGCGCCTGCACGTTCGGTGACACGGCCACGGCAGGCAGTCCCTCACCAACGCGCAGCGAACGCAGCTGATCGAGCAAGCGGTCGAGCGCCGGCGGGGCCCGCAACGCCAGCCCGGCGGACAAGGTCTCGATCGCCCCCAGCTCGAAGCGCGACACACGCGGCTCGCCGGCGTTGAACCCGGTCGTGCTGAAGACGCCGCGCAGCCACGCCACCAGCGGCGCGACCCGTGCCACCGGCAGGCGCAACAGCCGTTCACGGGGCAGCGCACGTGCATGGCCGGATGACGCGGCCGCTGGTGCGGTGTCGTCGGGCCAGGGCAGCAGCACCTCGCCATCGGTGTCGCGCAGCGACGCCTCCAGCTTCAGCCAGCCCGCCTGGACCAGCCCGATCAGCAGCGGCACCAGGTCGACCGGCGTTCCGCCGACGCTGACCTTCAGCCCGATGCGAAACCAGTCGGTTCCGCCGTCGGCCGCCTCATCGAGGCTCAGCTCGAAATCGTCGGCCTCGTACACCTCGAACGGAAAGTCGTCTGCGCGCTCGATGCGCCAGCCGTCCGCCTGCAAGGCGGGAACGTGGTGGCTGAGCAGCGTGGGCCAGCGGTCGCGTGCGGTGGGCACCAGCATCAACAGCCCGTCGTCGAGCGCGGGGGGCAGCGCCGAAGCCTGCAATCGACCGGCCTTGAGCGACGCCATGCGGTCCAGCGCGAACGCGGCGACGCGGCTCCACGGGCGCAGCTCCAGCTGCTCGAACAGCCGCTGCGTCGCCTGCGCCTCGGCCAGCGCGTTGCGGCGGAATCGCATCAACTGGGTCTGGCCCGGCCGTGCCGGATCGGGCTGCTCGATGAAGGCCACGTCGGAAGCCCCGGCGGGAAAATTGAAATCCACCGCGGCCCCGCTGCGGCGCGCGCCACCGGGCGCCGAAAGCTCGTAGCGCAGCAGCAGTTGCACGGCGGCCTGGCGCAGCGGCTGGCCGGCTGGCGGCGGACGCTGGTGGCCTTCGAGCCAGGTTTCCGACGGAACGTTCGGACACGTCACCAGGCGCAGCACCGGCTGCAAGGTCAATTCGCCGAGCTCCTGCAGCGGTTGGGCGTGCTGATCGGGCAGCGGCAGCACCACCTGATGCGCCAGACCCATCGCACGCAGCCGGCTCACCAGCGCGGGCAACGCGTGATTCGGCACCGCCGGCATGTCGGCCAGCCAGCGGATCGTGGCGGGAGTCAGTCCACTGCCGGACACGTCCGCCGGGCGCACGCTGGCCCGGCCACTGGCGTCGCGCACGAACACATGCGGCTCGGGCAACAACACCAGCGCATCGACATCGATCAGGTCTTCGCGGTCGGTCGCTGCTTCGCCGGATGGACGGTCGGCTTCCCAGCGGGTGAGCCAGTGGCCGTGTTCGTCGGTGCGCCACCGCAGACGCAGGGACAGCGGCTCGTCGACCCAGCTCAGCGGTGGGCCCGGCGGTGTTTCAGGCACCGCGTCTTCGCTGTCGACAAACCAGCTGGCGCCCGCACGCACCAGTTGTTGCAGCGTGGCGGCGGCGGTGCGGCCGCGCAAGGGCACCAGGGAGTCGACTCGGTTCAGCGTGAAAGGCAGCAGCGCGGCCAGCAGCGCCTCGTCGTCGACACCGACATACGACGGCCGGGTGCGCAGCATGTCGGCCACGCTCGGCGCATGCGGATGGTGCCGGCTGATGTCCCCGTTGCGGCGTGTGCTGGCGAGATGCAGCTTCAGCAGCAAACGGGACTCCGCACTGCACAGCACGTACATCAGGCGCTTGGTCGCCGATCCGGTCGTGAACGCGGCAGCCGATGCCCGGTCAGCGGACCCTCGGGTTTCGACCGAACCACCACGCTCGCCCAGGCTGCCGAGCCAGGTTTCCAGCGCATGCGGCAACGCGGTCGAAGGCGGCGTCACACGCGCGTCCCCACCCCTCCCCGACCAGCCGGACTGCGCTGCCGCCGGCAGACCCGCCGACGCAAACGAGGCGACGACAGGTTCAGCGGCGGGGCCCGCGCCGACTTCGCTCACCCCGAGCCGACGCGCTCGCGCCAGACCGGCCTCGTGAGCCATCAGTGCGGCGGCCACATGCATGCAGTTGAAGCCCACCGGGCAGGTGCACAGACCGCGCAGGTGCAGGCCCGTTCTCGGATCGATGAAGAAGCTGATCGTCTGTTCGTAGATTTCGGTGCCGCTGCCGCGCAACCGGGTGTGCAACCGCTCGCTGTCTTCGTGCTGCGACAGCAAGGCCTGCTCGGGCTTGAGCCCGATGGCCCGCATCAGCGTCGCGTGATCGAAGTGATCGCTGAGGTCGAACTCGGAGGGCAGTGAGAAATCGGACATCGGACAACGCAGTCTGGAGGGCAACCGGGCATTGTCGTTCAGGCCTGCGCACCTGGGGCGCCTGTGCGATCCTTCATCGCGTGATTTCTCGCTTCCTTCCGTTCTTGAGACCGCTCGTGGACACGCCTGACGCCGGTCGGCGCCGGCTGCTGAACAGGCTGGCC
>JARXKP010000209.1:0-2489 GCA_030271615.1 Pseudomonadota bacterium | reverse complement strand
ACCGCTCGTGGACACGCCTGACGCCGGTCGGCGCCGGCTGCTGAACAGGCTGGCCCTGCTGCCCGTGACGCTGCCGTGGTCGGCTGCAGCGCCGGCCGCCGAACGCCACGCGCCACGCAGCGTTCATCCGCGTGCCCTGGTGTTTCCCGCCGACCACGGGGCGCACCCGCAGACACGAATCGAGTGGTGGTACGTGACCGGAGAGGTGCAATCCGCCAAACCGTCCGGGGCCGACGCGGGCCGTCCCGTTGCCGCCGCGAACTTCGGTTTCCAGGTCACCTTTTTTCGTTCACGCACCGATGTCGCCGCCGATCATCCGAGCCGCTTTGCCGCGCAGCAGCTGGTGTTCGCCCATGCAGCGCTGACCGACCTGAAGCAAGGCCGGCTGCGGCACGACCAGCGCATCGCGCGCGCCGGCTTCGGGATCGCCGAGGCAGCCGTCGGTGACACCGGCGTCACATTGCGCGACTGGCACCTCACCCGGGCGGACGCAGTGGGCACCGACGGTGGCAGCCGCTACCGCACGCGCGTCATCAGCGACACCGCCGGTTTTGGTTTCGATTTCATCTTCGACACCACGCAGCCGCTGCTGCTGCAAGGCGACGGGGGCTACTCGCGCAAGGGGCCGAGGCCCGAGCAGGCCAGCCACTACTACAGCCAGCCGCAACTCGCGGTCAGCGGCACCCTGACGCGCGACGGCATCGCCCTGCCGGTGCAAGGCAGCGCCTGGCTGGACCACGAATGGAGCGACTCGCTGCTCGACCCCAGCGCCGTGGGCTGGGACTGGATCGGCATGAACCTCGACGACGGCAGCGCGCTCACCGCTTTCCACCTGCGGGGCGCCGACGGTGCCACGGTCTACGCAGGCGGCAGCTTCCGGCCGGCGGGCGGTGCCGTGCGCAACTTCGCCGCCGACGAGTTGCGGCTGACCCCGGGCCGCCTCTGGACCAGCCCCGGCTCGCGCGCCCGCTATCCGGTCGAATGGATCCTCGACACGCCCGTCGGCCGCTTCCGCGTGAAGACGCTCCTCGACTCGCAGGAGCTCGACAGCCGAACCAGCACCGGCGCGATCTACTGGGAAGGCCTGAGCGAGTTGCAGGACGAACAGGGGCGCCGCGTCGGCCGGGGCTACCTGGAGATGACGGGCTACGCGGGGCGTCTGTAGCTGTAGCGATACCCCTGGCGCCACCGGCTCGACATCGGGGCTCAGTAGACTCGTCCGATGTCTTCGAATCCATCCGCTCCCGCCGCGTCGGCACCTGCCACGCCCCGCACCACCGCCACGACCCCTCCACCGGGCAAGAACGTCCGCTCGCTGAGCGGGCTCGCACCCTTCCTGAGGCCGTATCGCGGACGGATCGCGTGGGCGATCGTGTTCCTGGTCCTGGCGGCGGTCAGCACGCTGGTGTTTCCGGTGGCGTTGAAGTCTCTGATCGACCAGGGCCTCGTCGCGACCGACCCTGGCGCGCGGGTGCTGGCGTTGCGCGGACATTTCTTTGCGCTGTTCGGCGTCGGCGCCGCGCTTGGCCTGTTTTCAGCGCTGCGCTTCTATGTGGTCACCTGGCTCGGCGAGCGGGTCACGGCCGACCTGCGCAACGCGGTGTACGCGCACGTGCTCAAGCAAAGCCCCGAGTTCTTCGAGACCACGCAGACCGGCGAAGTGCTGTCGCGGCTCACCACCGACACGACGCTGGTGCAGACCGTCGTCGGCTCGTCGCTCAGCATGGGGCTGCGCAACGGAGTGATGTGCATCGGTGCGATGACGATGCTGATCGTCACCAACCCGGTCGTGATGGCGCAGGTGCTCGGCATCCTGGTGCTCGTGGTGCTGCCGTCGGTCTACTTCGGCCGGCGCATCCGCAAGCTCAGCCGCGCCAGCCAGGACCGCGTGGCCGACTCCAGCGCGATCGCCGCCGAGGTGCTGAACGCGATTCCGGTGGTGCAGAGCTACACGCAGGAAGACCGCGAGGCTGAACGTTTCGACCGCTCCACCGCGAACGCATTCGCCACCGCGGTCAGCCGCACGCGCATGCGCTCGATCCTGGTCGGCTTCATCATCACGGCCACCTTCGGCGCGCTGCTGTGGGGCCTGTATCAAGGCACGCAGGCGGTGGTGCGCGGCGACATCACCGCCGGCCACCTGGGGCAGACGGTGGTCTACGTGATCATCCTGGTCAGCGGTGTCGCGGTGCTGGCCGAGGTCTACGGCGACCTGCTGCGCGCGGCCGGTGCCACCGAGCGATTGATGGAGCTGCTGGCGACCGAATCGCCGATCCGCTCACCGGCCGCACCACGCGCCCTGCCCCCGGTGGAGCGCGGCTCGTCACTGGCGCTGGAAGCGGTCACGTTTCGCTATCCGTCGCGTCCGAAGCAGGCGGCATTGGCCGACTTCAGCCTGCAGATCGCTGCCGGTGAGACCGTGGCGCTGGTCGGGCCGAGCGGCGCCGGCAAGAGCACGGTGTTCCAGCTGCTGCTGCGCTTCTACGACG
>JARXKP010000208.1:4860-6353 GCA_030271615.1 Pseudomonadota bacterium | reverse complement strand
GTCGGGGGAGAAGTGCTTACTTCTCGACCACGGCGAACAGGTCTTCTTCGCGCATCACGAGCAGTTCATCGCCATCAACCTTGACGGTCTGGCCGCTGTATTTGCCGAACAGCACGCGATCACCGACCTTGCAGTTCAGGGCAATGAAGTCACCCTTGTCATTGCGCTTGCCCGGGCCGACAGCCAGAACTTCACCTTGATCGGGCTTTTCAGCGGCGTTGTCAGGAATGACGATGCCGGAGGCGGTCTTGGTTTCTTGTTCCAGGCGCTTGACGATCACGCGATCGTGCAGAGGACGAAGTTTCATAGCATCTCCTTGAGGGGTGGGAACGGGTTTCATTGCTTGTCCGGAAGGTGCCGCTCGTTGACCAAGCGCACACCTTTGATTCGGCGGTACGGGCCTGAATCACCGTTGGCACTCAGTGTGTCCGAGTGCTAGCAAATCAATTATAGGGATGCGCGGCGACAATTCAAGGGTGAATTCGCCGCTGCCGATCAATGTCCTGTCGGTGGCGACAAGTCGTCGGGGTCTTCCGATGTTGCAGGCGCTTCGACCCGGTATCCCTCGCTGGCCCAGGCCCCGAAATCCACGTTCTTGCAGCGCTGGCTGCAAAAGGGTCGGTACGCGTTCGCGCTCGAATAGATGCTGTCGCCGCCGCAGCCGGGGCAACGAACGATGCGTTCGGGAACACTATTTGAGATCAAGAGCAAAGGGTCAGCTCGAAGGTGCCGTCGCCGGTATGCGGGCGCAGGCGACCCTCGGCATCCTGACGCATCAGCCGAACCGAGACCATCAAGCGGTGGCCGGTGATTTCAGGTACCAGTCCGCCTTCCGCATTCAAGCGCACGCGCATCAGGTGATAGGTGCGACCGGCGGGCAGACTCTGCTGAAACTGACCTGCCGGGGCGGTGACCCGTTGAGTCACTCCAGAATCTCGCAGCAGACCCAGCAAGACCGTCAGTGCTTCGGCGAGAGGCAACAGCAGCGCTATCCAGCGCGCCAGATCTGTGCGGCGTCGGGACGGCTCTTGCTGCTGCCACGCGTAATACGCCGGTAGGTCGAACTCGCAGGTCCCACCGGGAATGCTGATGCGGCTGCGGATGCTCATCAACCACTCGTTGGCGGTGAGCGCATGGCCTGCCTTGCCTGGCAACTGGTTGAGGCCTGTGTAAGCGTGATCGATCTTTTCGACAATCTCATTCAGCGCATCTTCGGAAATCGACGGGTTGCCCCGGAAGCTGTTGAGCTGCGCCTTTTGCCGCTCCAGGTCCTTCAGCAGGTCCGACTTCAAATCTGCGCGCGATGCCACCTCCATGATCTCGAAGATGGTCGCGATCGCGTAGTGGTGGTCCACGGCCGCGTCGCGTGGTGCCAGTTGCCCCAGACGGTCGAACAGGTGCTCGAGCCGCAACATGGTGCGTATGCTTTCGTTGAACGGGTACTCGTAAAGGACCAAGAGGCCTTCCTTCAACGTCAATGGAAACACCGAGAT
>JARXKP010000208.1:0-4760 GCA_030271615.1 Pseudomonadota bacterium | reverse complement strand
GGTACTCGTAAAGGACCAAGAGGCCTTCCTTCAACGTCAATGGAAACACCGAGATCCAGGCACAGAAATCGACTTTCGCGATTGTTTCACAGAGGTTCCGGTTCGAGCGCACTCCATGCTCGCCACAACGCGGCAACGCGGCCGGCGAGTTCGACTTGGGATATCCCGTCATTGACGATCAGATCGTCGGCCACGGTGCGTCGCTGATCGTTGGTGGCTTGTGCGGCGATGACAGCCCGTACCATGTCCTCGGTCCATCCGGACCGCTGGACGACGCGCTCGATCTGGGTGCGTTCACCGCACTCGACGACCAAGATTCGATGAACGCGATCGAGCCAGCCGCCTGATTCGATCAACAGTGGCACATCGAACACGATCACAGGTGCAGTCTCGTGCTGCGCAGCTGCACGTTCGGTTTCGGCCAAGATCAGCGGATGCATGATCGCTTCCAGGCGGCGTCGGACCGAGGGGTCGTCGAAGGCGAGGCGCCGCATGCGGTCCCTGTCGAGCGCGCCGCTGCCAGAAATCACCGTGTCGCCAAACGCTTCGCGCAGAGCCGGAATCGCGATCCCTCCGGGCTGGGTCAGTTGGCGCGAGATGGCGTCGGTATCGACGATGACGGCCCCTTGAGCAGCGAGCAGTGCGGCCACGGTGCTCTTGCCGCTGCCGATGCCTCCGGTCAGGCCAACGCGCAGAGGCGTGCGTCTTGGAGGCGGCGACGAGACCATGTTGCCGATATCGACACCGGGTCAGGATGCGGGCATTTGGGTCTCAGGCCCAGCCCAGCCAATCGAGGATGCGAGGCGAACCGACAAGCAGCACGACCAGGCCTGCACCCGCGAGGAAGGGGCCGAAGGGGACGTACCGACCTTCGCGCAGGTTGCTGTTCAACTTCATGCCGATTCCAACGATCGCACCAATGATCGATGCACCCAGCACCACTGGCAACACCATCGAAACGCCGAGCCAGGCGCCCAACGCTGCCAGCAGCTTGAAGTCGCCATGGCCCATGCCCTCCTTGCCCGTCGCGAGCTTGAACAGCCAGTAGACCGACCACAGCGACAAGTAGCCCGCCACCGCGCCCCAGACCGCAGCCGTCAGAGGAACGGTCAGCCCGGTGGCTGCCGCCACCAGACCGGCCCACAGCAGCGGCAGGGTCAGACTGTCTGGCAGCAGGGTCGTGTCCCAATCGATACCGGCCAGCGCCACCAAAGTTGCTGCGAACGCACACCAAGCCAAAGTCGACGGCTGAGCACCGAACCGCCACGCAACGACCGCAAAGAGTGCCGCGGTCAGCAACTCAAAAAACGGATAGCGGGCCGAGATCGGTGTCTTGCACGCGGAGCACTTGCCGCCAAGCCTGACATAGCTCAGGACCGGAACGTTTTCATGCCACGCTATCGAGTGTCCGCACGAAGGGCAGCGCGAGCGGGGCTTCGACAGCGTGACTTCCGTTGAAACATCCACCTTCACTCCAAGCATGTCCGCGCTGTCCAGTTTCCAGCCTCGCTCCAGCATCAACGGAAGCCGGTGGATGACCACATTCAGGAAGCTGCCGATGCACAGACCGACCAGCGCAAGAACCCAGGGAGAAAGCAGCGTTTCGAAGACTTGCGTATCCATCCCAGGCGTCAGACGACTTGGCCGAGTTTGAAGATGGGCAGGTACATCGACACGACGATGCCGCCGATCAGGGTGCCCAAGATCACGATGATGAACGGCTCCATCAGACTCGACAGGCCTTTGACAGCTTCGTCGACCTCATCCTCGTAGAACTCGGCGGCTTTGCCCAGCATTTGGTCCAGCGAGCCGGACTCCTCACCGATGGCGCACATCTGCAGCACCATGTTGGGAAAGACACCCGTCGTTTGCATGGCTGTGGTCAAAGAGGTGCCGGTGGACACTTCCTTCTGGATCGCCTCTGTCGCTTCGGCGAACACCGCGTTGCCGGAGGCGCCGCCTACCGAATCGAGTGCTTCGACCAAAGGAACGCCGGCTGCAAACATCGTAGAGAGCGTTCGAGTCCAGCGTGCCACGGCCGACTTGTTCACCAGATTTCCGAAAACCGGGACGCGCAACAGAAGTCGGTCCATGGCTTTCTGCATCTTCTCCGATCGTTTCCAGGATTCGAGAAAGAAATAAGTGCCGCCACCCAGGAAACCAAAGATCGCCCACCAGTACTTGACGAAGAACTCCGACATGGCAATCACCACCAGCGTGGGCGCAGGCAGGTCGGCTCCGAACGAGGTGAAGACATCCTTGAAAGCCGGAATCACGAAAATCATGATCACTGCCAGCACGACAAAGGCCACGATCAGCACTGCGATCGGATAAATCAAGGCGGATTTGATCTTGTTCTTGATCGCCATCGTCTTTTCTTGATAGACGGCCAGACGGTCGAGCAGCGCCTCAAGAATGCCGCCCGCCTCACCGGCTTCGACGAGGTTGCAGTACAGCGCGTCGAAAAACAGCGGGTGCTTGCGAAATGCTGACGAAAGGCTGGTGCCGGTCTCGACATCGGAACGGATGTCCGTGAGCAGTTTGGTCAGCCGTGGGTTCGGGCTTCCACGTGCCACGATGTCGAACGACTGAATCAGCGGCACGCCCGCCCGCATCATCGTGGACAGTTGCCGCGTGAAGATCGCGATGTCTTTCTGCTTGATCGACCGGCCGCCGCTCATGCGGCGTTTCTTGATCTTGGTGGTCAATATTCCCTGACGACGCAGGCTGGCGCTGACCATCGCTTCGCCGCCGGCGCGCATCTCACCACGAACGATCTTGCCGTTCTTGTCTTTGCCTTCGTACTCGAAAACAATGTCTTTGATGCTTTTTGCGGCCGCTGCAGTCGCCATGAAACCTCCGGAACTTTTAACTCACCAACGTCGTTATCGGCCGGATTGCGGCTTTCTTCACCACCAATCACTCGTTCGTGACAGAGATCACCTCTTCGAGTGTCGTGACGCCGGTGCGGACCTTGACCAGTCCCGATTGACGAAGGTCACGCACGCCTTCACGCTGGGCTTGTTGGGCGATATCGACCGCGGTTCCTTCAGTCAGGATGATTCGCTGTATTTCGTCGGTGATCGGCATCACTTGGTAGATGCCGACACGCCCCCTGTAGCCGTTCGTACACGCCGAGCAGCCTACCGCGCGAAAAGGCGTCCAACTCCCGTTGATGTCACTCTCGGCGAAACCGGCCTTCAGCATCGCCTCTCGCGGGTAGGTGGCGGGTGCCTTGCAGGACTCGCAAAGCTTGCGCGCTAGCCGCTGGGCTGTGATGAGCAGCACGCTGGACGCGATGTTGAACGGGGCAACCCCCATGTTCAACATGCGAGTCAGCGTAGTGGGGGCGTCGTTCGTGTGCAGAGTCGACATCACCATGTGGCCGGTTTGCGCCGCCTTGATCGCGATGTCGGCCGTCTCCAGGTCGCGGATCTCGCCCACCATGATCACGTCAGGATCCTGGCGAAGGAACGATTTGAGCGCCACGGCGAAGGTCAGTCCGGCTCTGTCGTTGACGTTGACCTGATTGATGCCTGGCAGGTTGATTTCGGCCGGGTCTTCAACGGTGGAAATGTTGACGCCAGGCTGATTCAAAATGTTCAGGCATGTGTAGAGCGATACGGTCTTTCCGGAGCCCGTTGGCCCGGTGACCAGCACCATGCCGTAAGGCCGGTGAATGCACTGCAGGAGGCGATCTCGTTCGATTTTCTCGTATCCCAGAGCCTCAATGCCCAACTTGGCGCTCGACGCGTCGAGGATGCGAATCACGATCTTTTCGCCGAACAACGTCGGCAGCGTGCTGACCCGAAAGTCAATGGCCTTGCTGCCAAATTTAAGCTTCATGCGGCCGTCTTGAGGGACACGCTTTTCCGCGATGTCCAGGCGCGAAATCACCTTGATTCGAGAGGCTAGTTTGTCCTTGATGGCGATAGGAGGTTGCGTAATCTCTCGCAACTCGCCATCGATGCGGAATCGCACACGGTAGTGATACTCGTAAGGCTCGAAATGCAAGTCCGAAGCGCGTGCGTTGATCGCATCGATCAACATCTTCTGCAAAAAACGAACAACCGGCGCGTCCTCTACGTCAGACGTTGCTTCTGTGGCCTCTTGCGCTGCCGCTTCGTCAGTGACGTCGAATTCGAAGTCACCAGTCGTCATCGACTCTAGTGTTTCGGATGCGCTTGCGCCATTGGCTTCAACGAGCTTCGCCAGCTTGTCGTGTTCGACGATGACCCATTCGGGCGTCAATTGAGTCGCGAACTTGATTCGCTCTACCGCCTCTTGATCCGTCGGATCGGCTCCGCCGATGAATAGGCGGCCACCACGTTTCCCCAGGACAACCAAGTGATACTCGGAAGCCAATTTGACGTCGATGATGTTGCGCGGAAGCTTTTGCGAATCTACTGCGTTAAGGTCTAGCAGCGGCAATGCCAGCGCAGTGGACAAGGTATGGGCGAGATCGGCGGGAGAAACCGTTCCGGCCGCAATCACCGCCGCTACGAAACTGATCTTCTTTTCGCGGGCGGACCTGACCAGGCTCTCGGCGACTTTCTCGTTCAACTTGCCCGCGTGCACAAGTACTCGGGCCACGCCCGAAAGTGCGGATTGCGGGGCTTCAGCGAGAGTGTCTGCCATTCAATGCCGATGTCGAATGTTCAAGTGCCGAAGGAAGGAATCGCTGCTTTTCTTGATCCCTGTGGTCTGGTCGGGGTGAGAGGATTCGAACCTCCGGCCTCTACGTCCCGAACGTAGCGCTC